>JBHEKP010000383.1:0-6406 GCA_041859375.1 Candidatus Hydrogenedentales bacterium
CTGGCCGACCTGCACGCGCACCTGGACAACAGCACGATTGAGGCGGCGGCGGCGCTGGCCCGCGAGCGGGGCGTTACGCTGGGCGTGGTGGAGCACGCGGGCACGGAGGAGAACAAGTACCCCGTGGTGCTTTCCAGCGACGCGGAACTGCTGGCCTATACCGCCATGCTCGACGGGCACGGCGTGTACAAGGGCGTTCAAGCGGAGTGGCTGGACTGGAAAGAGTGCTTCAGCCGCGACGCGCTGGCCACGCTGGACTATGTGCTCACGGACACGATGACCTTCCCCGGACCGGACGGCAAACGGATGAAAATGTGGGAGGACGGCGCCGACATGGGCGCGCCCAGCACCTTCATGGACCGCTACGTGGACTGGCACGTGCGGATTATCGAGACCATGTCAGCCGACATCCTGGCGAACACCTCCTGGCTGCCCCCCCTCTTCGCGGCGGACTACGATGTCCACTGGACCCGGGAACGGGTCCGGCGCGTGGCCGAGGCGGCCCGGAAAAACGGGGTGGCGCTGGAGATCAGCAGCGGCTTCAAGCTGCCCCGCATGTCCTTCCTCCGCGTTGCGCGGGAATGCGGCGTGAAGTTCTCCTTCGGCTCCAACGGCCGGTACCCGAACATGGCAAAACTGGACTACTCCCTGTCCATGGCGGCGGAACTGGAACTGAAGGGCAGGGACATCTACCTGCCCGGCACGGCCCCGTCCCGCGCCGTTTCGTGACAGCAGCGCCGCGGTTCAGCCCTTCATCCCGGTCATGGTGATCCCCTCCACAAAGACACGCTGGGACAGGAAGAACAGCGCCAGCACGGGCAGGGTCATCATGGTGGCGGCGGCGAAGAGCAGGGGCCATTCGCTGCCGTGGTTCAGCATGAAGGTTTGCAGCCCCAGCGCCAGGGGCATTTTGTCCATGGAGTGGATATAGATCAGCGGCCCCATGAAATCGTTCCACGCCCCCACAGTCTGGAACAGCACCACCGCCACCACGGCGGGCCGCACCTGCGGCAAAAGCACCCGGAAATAGGCGGTGAACGGCCCCGCCCCGTCAATCATGGCCGCATCGTCCAGTTCGCGGGGCACCCCCCGGAAAAACTGGCGCAGCAGGAAGATGTAGAAGGGCGCGCCGAACCACGCGGGCACCCACAGCGGCTTGAAGGTGTTCACCCAGCCCAGCCACGAAAAGATGAGGTACACCGGGGCCATGGTCACCTGGGGCGGCAGCATCATCGTGGACAGGAGCACAAAGAACACCGCATCACGCCCCGGCCACTGGAACCGGGAGAAGCCATAGGCCACCAGCGGGCACACCACGGCCACGCCGACAACGTTGAGCAACACTATCCACAGGGTGTTCAGAAACCACAGGTAGAAGTCGGCGCGCTCGAAGACCTTCGTGAAATTGCCCCACACCACGGGGTCGGGCACGAGGACGCGGGCCAGCGTGGACACGTCCTGCACCTGCGCCTCCGACTTGAGCGCCGTCACCACCATGCCGTAGAGCGGCAGCGCGAAGAGCGCCACCAGCACGGCCAGCAGCAGGTGGGTCGCGGCGATTTTCGCGTCGCGCCTTTTCGCGCCAAGGCGGTTATTCGTGCTCATAGTGCACCCACCTCCGGGAGACGCGCATCTGCCACAGGCAGACCGCCACGGTCAGCACGAAGAGCACCCACGCCATCGCGGACGCATAGCCCATCTCAAAATAGCGGAAGGCGCGGTGGAACAGGTACAGCGCGTAGAACAGCAGCGAGTCGCCCGGCGCGTTGATGATGTAGGCCTGCGTGAAAATCTGGAGCGCGCCGATGGTGCCCATAATCCATATGAACAGGGCGTGCGGCGTGAGCAGCGGCAGGGTGATCCGGAAAAAGCGCTGCACCGGTCCCGCGCCGTCCATCGCGGCGGCCTCATACACCTGGCGCGGCAGCGACTGGAGCCCCGCCAGCCAGATGATGACCGTGCCCCCGCAGCCCCACACGAGCATGAGAATCAGGCCGGGCTTGGCCCATTCGGGCTGGCTGAACCAGCCCGGCGCGGAAAGGCCGAGGGGGCGCAGCGCCCAGTTGACGGCGTGGTTCACAAAACCCGTCTCGGGGTTGAGCATCCATATCCAGACAATCGCCGACACCACTGCGGGCACCATCACCGGCACATAGAGGAGGGCGCGGTAGGCGCGGATGCCGCGCACCTTTGCGTTGAGCAGCACCGCCAGCAGCAGGCTCGCCGCCATGGACAGGGGCACGCCGAAAACCACGATGTACAGTGTGTTCCACAGGCCCTTCCAAAAGAGGGGGTCATTGGCGCGCCAGCCGTCCGCGTCGCAGTGCGCGCCGAACATGCGCGCCCAGTTTTCCGCCCCGGTGAACTCGGGCGGGTGGATCACGTCATAGCGGCAGAAGGCGATCATGGCGGAAAAGAGCATCGGACCGATCATGAACAGCAGGAATCCGGCGGCCCAGGGCGCCACGCAGAGCATGCCCTCCAGGGCGCGGCGGCGCTCCAGACCGCCCATGCCCCTGAGCCGGCCGCCCGTCCACGCCGCCCACGCACCCAGCAGCAGCGCCACAATTCCGGCGACCCACCATGCCATGGCGCGGGGGGAAAGCACCGGCCCGGCGGGTGGCTTGTGGTACCGGTCCAGCGAGGACTGAACGCGCCGCTGCTGCAGGTCGAGCGCCTCCTTCGGCGTGCGGATGTGGAAGATGGCGTCCATCATCGCCGTGACCTGGGCGTCCCACAGTTCGGTGCAGGCCACGGACACGGGCGGGTGCTTGCAGTGGGGCAGCACGTCCAGGCACACCTGGTTGGCCCGCTGGAACTTCTCCGGCAGCCACGTGTTCAGCAGTTCCGTCACCTTTTCGTTGACCCGGCGGTTGGCGCTGTACGCGGACAGGCAGAAGGAACCGGGGCCCATCTCCTCCTCGGAAAAACGCTGCTGCTCCACCGTGATGATGCGCCAGGCCTCCTCCGAGCACATCCACTTGCTGAAGGTCCACGCCTCCTCGGGATGGCGCGAGTCCTTCGGAAGCACCCACGCGAAGCCGCCCGACCAGGACACGGGCTCCATGCCCTCTTTCGCCGCGGGCGGCAGCGACACCTCCACGTCCAAGTCCGGCTTGTACCGCGCAATCGTGTCCAGATAATAGCCGCCGTTGAACTGCATGGCGAGGCGGCCCGACAGGAAGGGATCGCCGATGCCCTCTATCTGCGCCGAGGACTGGAACGACTGCACCCGGTCCGCGCCGCCCACGGCGTCGTAGGTTTTCACCATCCAGTCCAGCGCCCCCAGCACGGGGGGTGAGCTGACCTGCGCCGTGCGCCCGTCCGGCGAAAACCATTCCGCGCCGTTCTGCCATGCGTAGAGGTACAGCCACGCGTTGCCGTAGTTTGGCGCGAACCCAAGCGTCTCGTAACGCCCCCGGCGTTCATCGTACTTCGTCATCGCCGCGGCCATCGCCACCAGCTCGTCCCAGGTGCGCGGGGGGCGGTCATAGCCCGCGGCGCGGAGCATGGGCATGTTGCAGAACAACACCCGCCCGTCAATGTTCCACGCCAGGCAGTAGGTCTTCCCCTCCCACATGCACACCTCGCGCAGGCCGGGATAGTATTCGTTCAGATCAATGCCGTCGCGGGCGATGAGGTCGTCTATGGGCCGGAAGGCCCCGCGCGAGGCCCACATGCCCAGTGCGTGGCGGCTGAACCAAAGCAGATCGGGGGGCGTGCCCGCCACCACCGCCGTGAGAAGTTTTTGCGGATCCAGATCGCCCTGCCCGCCCGGCGTGCCCACCTTCACCCGGATGTGCGGATGGAGCCGCTCAAATTCGCGGATGGCGTCGAAGGTGCCGTGCCACGCACGCGCCTCCACCAGCCCCCACAACTCAATGGTGACCGGCTCCTTCTCCGCCGCAAAGGCGGAGGCGCAACAGGCCGCAAGGGCCAACAGCACAAAAATATGCCTCATTTTTCCCGCCATGCCGCATCCATCTTTGCCGGAAGCTCCGGAAACACGGTTTCACCGCCGTAGCGCACGGTCTTGAGCTGTTCAAAGGCCGTGCGGGCCCGCTCTGGGGTGGACAGATCCGCACCCGCGAGGTGGTCCAAATACTTGTCCAACCCTTCTTTCATGGTCGGCGGGGTGTCGCCGCGTTCCGCGAGGTCACGGGCCAGCGCGCGCAGGGTCTCCTTCGGCCTCATATGCAGCCGGAGCCGCCACACCGTCTCCTCCGGCGTGACCACACGCACATGCGGCGCGAGCCGGTCCACGCACCAGCCCACAGGCTCAAAGCCCCGCCGCGCCTCCGGATCGCGCGCGGCCTTTTCCTGCTCCACCTCCTCGGCGAGGATGTCTTTGGCCGTGTCGGCCTTTTTGAAAAAGGACCAGGTGTGCGCTGTGACCCAGTCTATGTGCGCCTCCGACACGGGATGTCCCGCGTGTTCGGACTCGTTGATCAGCTTTGCCAGCAGAGCGGGCGGGCCGTTGTTCGCCGTCTTTGACATGTTGTTCCAGAGGGCGTAGCGCGCCGACACCACGGGCAGCGGGTCGCCCTTCGCGTTCTCCACCCAAATCACCCCGCCCTGGCCCGCGTTGTAGGGGTAATACTGGAGCACCATGATGCCCGCCAGGCCGGGAATGCGTTTCGCGTAAATGTCATAGGCGCGCCGCGCCGCGTCGCCCTTCCAGTCCATGGTGAGCACAATGAGCACGCGTATGCCCAGTTTTTCAAAATAGGGAGCGAACTGGTCCACCTTCCGCTCCAGATGCGCGAAACGGTCCCCTTCCGCGTCCTGTCCGTATTCGTCGGGATAGTAGTAACCGCCGCCGAAGGAGATCATCTGGTCGTTCGGCGACTGGGTGGCGGCCAGTTCCGCCAGCGCCATTGGCGCTATCTGCGCAAGCTGCTCCGCCGGAAACGACCAGCCCATGGGGAAGCGGCCCCGTCCCGGCGCGCGCCAGTAGCTCCCGTTGTGGATGTAGTCCCCCATCGCCCACTGTACGTTGTCGCCGTCGGTGGTGACAAAGGAGGTGAAATGGGTGTCCACCGGCCAGTCCAGTTCCAGGGGCTCCACCCCGGAACGGCGGTTCAGGCGCAGCCGCTCCCAGGGCAAGTCCGTGCCCGCGCGCAGGCTGCCCGTGGCTGGCAGGTTCATGCACCAGTTGGATGCTGTGTGGAAATGGGCGAAGCGGGTAAGCTGGGAGGTCATCACATGCTCGTCGCCGCCGTTCCACCCCATGACCGGCGTGTCCGGCTCCATCCAGCGGTATACCTCGTCCGTGAAGGGGGACACGCCGAAGACCACCAGCGACCCCGTGGCGATGGCGTAGTCGCGCAGGTGGGGCACCTTCGGATCAATCACATGCACCAGTTTCCGCGAGAACTTGTCCCGGTGGTTTTCAAAGCACCAGCGCTCGTCCCTGTCGCGCGCGTCCAGCAGCAGCGGCAACCCCAAATCGCGCAGGAAGGGCTCGGCCTTCTCCTCGATAATCACCGCGTCCATCGGCCCCGCAAGGCTTGTGGCCGTGTTCACTGAGTTGTTGTACCCCGCCGCGCCCGGCGCGGGTGCCGCGTCAAAGGCCTGGCGCTTGCTTGGATCAGCACGGTAAAGGATGTAGCCCTTGATCAGGCCCTCCCCGTGGAGTTTCTGCACCAGCCGTCCGAGATCACTCCGGGGATCCGCCGATGCCGCACCCGGCTGCGGCATCGCAATACCCGCCCCGGACAGGTGCGCGCGCCACGCCCGGTAGGAGGGGTTGCCCTCCAGTCCCACCCACATCAGCGGCCCCTCCCCTGTTTCACGGGCCTTGAGCGCCAGCAACCCCGAAACAGACTGGACCAGAAAAGCGGCCGGCCCCCGCTCCCCGCCGGGGTCACCCTCATGGAGGGGGGGCATTCCGTGCAACTCCCCCACGGATATCAACTCCCCGGGCTTGGGCATCTTCACCCACCACTCCGGCAACGGCTCCCCGCCAAACCCCCAACACGGCACCATTGCCGCCAAAACCAGCAATGAAACCACACGGCACGCCATAACAACACCTCCTTGACTTGCCGCAAGTGTAGCATAGGCGGAAATCTTGAGGTGGGACGGCCTTCATCAGATCACCCCTAGACTCATCACCGCTTCAATAAAACGCGCGCCGGGACGTTCCCGGCGCGCGGCATGGTCGTTCCTCGAAACACGGCGATCTCAGTTGATAAAGAATTCCGCCGTCTGAGTGTTGGGGATACGGGTCTTCTGATTACTCACCGAATATATACTCTTGGGGAAGCGCATCTGCATCGCAACCGCCACGGGGTAAGTTCCGTAGATTTTCACAACACCTGCCTGTGATGTCGTGTTACTGATATATTGGCTCGGTAAAAATGTAAAGCGACCGTTGGCTGGCGGATAAAGCAGTTCGCTGCCG
>JBHEKP010000274.1:0-4282 GCA_041859375.1 Candidatus Hydrogenedentales bacterium
GGTCGCATATCAGGACCGCCTCGTCGGTGCGCTGAAGCTTTTCCAGGCACAAGGCCAGTGGATACAGGATGTTTTTAGTGTTTGGATACCGCCGGTTCAGTTCCGACAGCACCTGCATCGCCTCCTGATAGCGTCCGGCGCAGTACAGTTCATCGGCCTGCTTGAAATACCGGCTTGAATCCGAGGCGTTTCCGGCCATTTCCCCTCTCCCTTCTTGCTGTTTTTGCGGCCATAACAATTTACTTAAAACCGGGGCGGTCAAACGGCGTCATTTTCTTAAAGGCTGGACCTCCCGAAATCAAACGAATCAGAGTAAATGATATCCCGTGAATAAACCGGTGTTCAAAAAAACATTTTCAGCACGTCGTGGCACCCCGCTTGCGCCATCCCTTCGGTTGGATCTCACGAATTGAACAAATTATTAAGCACATGGCTCACTGTTCCGGCGGCGACCGACCGGCTCTTGTGGGTCACATAGCCGAACAACCATCCAAGCAGGAAGATGGAAAGGGCACCGCCGACGGGATCTTTCAGGTTTTCCAGCAGGCATCCCTGAAAGAACCATCCGGGGAAATGCGCGCCGAGGAACAGCAGGGCGGTGACTGTGTTGGCCGCGCCGAAACGCCACCGCGCGTTCAACGCGCCGAGGACGGCGCCCCGGAACACAATCTCTTCCACAACGGGCGCGATGAACACACCACTAAGAAAGGGCAGCCCCGGCGGGGAGGCAAACAGTGGCTGGTGGCCCATCACCTTCACGGCAACCGTTATTGCCCCGAGCATGAGCCCTGTTCCGCCCCCCCAGACCAGTATCTGCCGCGTCCGCCCCAATCCCATGACCAGCCGGAAAGAGCGCCCCGACGCCCGGATGAGAACGACCGCGGGCGGTACCCAGAGCAGCAGTCTCGCAACGAGCCAGTATGCAACACGGCCCTCCCTTGTGGTCATCCAAAGGGCATGCGGCTCAAGGGCGCGCTCGATGATCCAGGCCCCGGTCCAGGCCACGTAGAGAAATCCGACAAGGGCCAGCGCCATGGCGGCCAAACTGGACGAAAAACGGGGCTTTGGGGGGGATGCTTCTTCTGAATTCAAAATACTGTCCACATGTTGTTCCTTGTGCCTCATGGCACCGTTCCATGCGGGTAAAGTCTGTCCATTAAGGCATGTTCTTGTCAAAAACATGCCCAGCCGTACATTTTCCCGTCGGCAAGCCGTCATCGTAACCCATCAATAACCGGGCCGGTGGCTGCCGTTAACCGTGGCATTCTTGACTCCGGTCTTTGAATTAAATTCGGTTGACTTCACAAAACAAACGCGACTTATAATGACGAACTTTTTAAAATGTGGCGTTCGGCGGTAACCAATAAGGAAAGGGGTTGGTCTCATGGGCGAAATTACCCGCAGGAAATTCATCAGCAACACCGCAAAGGCCCTTGCCGCGGCACCATTGGCCGGGGCCGTTGGCACACTTTCCGGATGCTCGAACAAGTCCCGGCCAAACATTCTGGTCCTTATGGTTGATCAAATGCAGACGCCGCCGGAAGGCTATGGCGATGACGAGGGCGCGGTCCGGGGACTGAAGGAGATTCTCGGTTTTCGGCCCCTTTCCCCCGACAACGCCTATACCCAGTATTTCAAGGGACTTTTACGGCTTCGGCAAAACGCGGTTGTCATGAGAAAGCACCACACCGCGTCCGCCGCATGCGTGCCGAGCAGGGCCAGCATCATGACCGGCCAGTATCCGAGCCGGACCGGCGTCACCCAGACGGACGGAAACTACAAGTCGGCCCACGATGTGCCGTTTCTTGATCCCGACGGTCTGCCGACAATCGGCGACTGGTTCCGCGCCGCCGGGTACAGCACCCACTATTTCGGGAAATGGCATGTTTCGGAGCCGGAAGCGCCCGACTATCTTGAGCCGTGGGGCTTTGCGGACTGGGAGCTTTCCTTTCCAGAGGCCCATGGCGGGAACGCCAACAATCTGAGTGTGTACCGCGATGTGGAATTCACCCATGCAACCGTTGATTTCCTATCGAAAAAAGGAGCCGACACATCCGGCGCCCCCTGGCTTGCCGTCGGCTCAATCGTGAACCCGCATGATGTCAGCGCCTACCCCATAAACTGGCAGACGCCCAACAACACGGGTGTGGTCGACTGGACCCATTACCCCCCGCCGCCCCCGATTCCCGCCCAGGGGGACACAAGCCGCGAGGGGGGCATCAACGAGCAAAATATTGTTGAGCTGAACCCGGACGGGTTCCCGCAGGACAACAGCGCGCTGCCCCGAACCTACGGCGAGACGCTTCACGACAAGCCCCGCTGCCAGAAGGACTACTCCCTAAAGTGGGGGCTTGCGATGGGCGCCAACGCCAATTACGCCTTCCAGGGAACCAACGTCCAGTCTCCGCAGCCCTTTCAGCTTCAGGGCGGACAGGCCGAGGCGTGGTCCCTGGCCTACAACCAGTTCTATTTCTACTGCCAGTACCTTGCGGACTTGCAGCTCCGCAAGATACTCCAGGCCCTTGACGACAGCGGTCTGACCGAAAACACCATCGTTGTATTCCTGTCCGATCATGGTGAAATGGCGGGTTCCCACGGGGGCATGATTCAGAAGTGGCACAACGCCTATGAGGAAACGGTTCGGGTGCCGATGGTCTTCTCCTCGCCCCTGGTCAACGGCAAGCGGGACTGCATGCGCGAAGTGTGCCAGCCCACAAGTTCTATTGATCTCGCGCCGACCCTGCTGGGGTTGGCCGGTTTGTGCGAGGAGGATCTGCGCGGGGCGCTGAAAGACGGCGGCCATCCAGCGGTTTTGCCCCTGGCCGGCGCCAACCTGTCGGCCCATGTGCACGGCCTGTGCTGGGGCCGCATCCGGGGCGGCGACGGGAAGCCCCGTCCCGGTGTGTTTTTCATGACCGATGACATGATCACGGAGAAGGGGGCCAACCCGGACGCGCCGAAGCCGGATCAGTTTGAGTTCTTCCGCCGCAGTGTTGACGCGCGGATTCAGGAGGGCTACGACTTGGCTCCAGGACCGGTGCGTCAGCCCAACAATGTCCGGGCGCTCTGCACCGGCGACTGGAAACTTGTGCGTTATGTTGATCCCTCTGGTGTCGAGGCGGACGAATGGGAGCTTTACTCCCTGGAGTCGGACCCCGTAGAGGAAACCAACCTTGTTGACTTCAGGACCGGCCTGCTCCGTGATGATGTCACAGTGCCGGGGCTGGGACGGCACGAGTTGGCGCGCAAATATCATTGGCTGAGGGAGGAACTCGCCCGGCAGGAGGCTATTGCCTTTGACACAACCGGCTGATTCATGCCGGCGGAGAAATTGATGGGCAAGGGAACTGGGCCGGAGGGCGCTTGCGGGCGCGTCTCCGGCCTTTTCCTGTTTCCGCACCGGTTTTTCAGGGGACCCGCTTCTCCGCAACCGCATGCGGCGTAGTGACGTCCATGCGGCACGGGTGTTCCGTGCCCCCCTTTGCTTTCCTTGCGGTTGATTTCCTTTCTTCCAATCCCCCCACACGCCTCAGTGCGGGAAAATATATGGTGAAAATATGACATTCCAAATAAGCACGAAAAAAACCAGGGCGTTGACCGGATATTTGCTGTGTTATAATTAATTTACGTGGCTTGTTTAATATCCATATCTTGAGGAAAGAACGGTGGGGATGCGAAAGCCGCTTAGAATAATCCTTCCGGTTCTTGTTCTTGGCGCATTGGCAATGATGGTTGTCTTGCCTGCGTTCGAACTGGCCGGCACGGCGGAGATACGCCTTGATTGCGGGGATTTGCGCCGATGTTTCCTTGGTCTGAAGGTCCCCACCCATGCCATGCCCGAGCCCATGCGCTCGCAGCTCCTCTCATTGGCTGAAGAGACTTCCATCCCCGGAAACACCTGGTGCAGATGCGCGACATTCCCCCTCCCCAGTTCGAATCGTAGTCATTTCATGTGCCAGGAATTTTACAAATGGGTCGTCCCCTGGATTGAGAACGACCGTGAACTTTCCCGGCTTATGCTTGAGGATATAGCGGGCTATGTGCAACGCACAAAAGGTGAACGGGATTTGCCATCCAGTGTGGTTCTCTCCCCTGTTCCGGGCATTTATGAAAGCGACAACCAAAACGTAATCGTTCCGTACAAGGTGAGGAAAGACTGGCGGGAAAGCGCGCGGTTGAAGATGGTCTTGGGTGACACAGCGAACGGAACGCCCTTCTTGCTCTATTTGAGGGAAAAAATAGACAAGGAAACGAAGGCGGGGGCTGCGGCGGCATCCACACC
>JBHEKP010000158.1:0-10376 GCA_041859375.1 Candidatus Hydrogenedentales bacterium
TCGGCGCGTCGCCCATCGCGCGGGCCGTGTTGCCGAAGAGCGCCTCCTGCTGCTCCGGGCTCATCAGGCGGAAGAGCATGCCCGGCTGCGTGTAATAGTCGTCGTCCTCCCGGTGGTTCCAGTGCGCGGCCGCGCCCTCAAGCTCCAGCGGCGGCTCGGCGAAATCAGGCTGCTCCCGCCACTCCCCGAAGCTGTTCGGCTCGTAGCCAAGGGTGCTTCCATGGTTGCCGTCAACCCGCATCGCGCCGTCGCGGTGGTAGCTGTGGAAGGGGCACCGCGCCGCGTTCACCGGGATAAGGTGGTGGTTCACCCCCAGCCGGTAGCGCTGCGCGTCGCCGTAGGAGAAGAGGCGCCCCTGGAGCATCTTGTCCGGGGAGAAACCGATGCCTGGAACCACGTTGGCCGGGTTGAACGCGGCCTGCTCCACCTCGGCGAAGTAGTTCTCCGGGTTGCGGTTCAGCTCAAGCACGCCCACGTCAATGAGCGGGTAGTCCTTGTGGAACCAGACCTTCGTCAGGTCGAAGGGGTTGTACGGGCACTTCGCCGCGTCCTTTTCCGGCATCACCTGGATCTGCATCGTCCAGCGCGGGAAATCGCCGTTCTCGATGCTTTGGTACAGATCGCGCTGGTGGCTTTCCCGGCACTTGCCGATCACCGCCTCCGCCTCCGCGTCCGTCAGGTTTTTGATGCCCTGCTGGCTGCGCAGGTGGAACTTCACCCAGACACGCTCGTTGTCGGCGTTGATCAGGCTGAAGGTGTGGCTGCCAAAGCCGTGCATGTGCCGGTACGTTGCCGGAATGCCCCGGTCGCTCATCACCACCGTCACCTGGTGCAGTGCCTCGGGCAAAGAGGTCCAAAAGTCCCAGTTGTTCAGCGCGCTCCGCAGGTTCGTGCGCGGATCCCGCTTCACCGCGTGGTTCAGATCGGGGAATTTCAGGGGATCCCTCAGGAAGAACACCGGCGTGTTGTTGCCCACCAGGTCCCAGTTCCCCTGCTCCGTGTAAAACTTGACCGCAAAGCCCCGGATGTCCCGCTCCGCGTCTGCCGCGCCCCGCTCGCCCGCCACTGTGGAAAAGCGCACGAAAAGCTCCGTCTTTTTCCCGATCTCCGAGAAAATCGCGGCTTTGGTGTGCCGGGTGATGTCATGGGTCACCGTGAAGGTGCCATAGGCCCCCGACCCCTTCGCGTGCATCCGCCGCTCCGGAATCACCTCCCGGTCAAAGTGGGCCAGTTTCTCCAAAAACCACACGTCCTGGAGCAGTTGCGGCCCCCGTTTCCCCGCGGTCAGCACGTTCTGGTTGTCGGGCACGGGGGCCCCCGCGTTCGTTGTCAGCTTCTTTTTCTTGTCCATTCGTCTTCTCCCTTCTGTTGTCGCCGTTCGTTGCGGCCGCGCCTCAACCAGCCCGGCCATAAATAAGAATACACTGTATATAAGAATAATTACTAAATAATGCCCGAAGAAAAACGCTTATTTCCGGCCAATTTTTTTGCCGCATGCGGTGCATACCCCCTTGATTTCCATGTGAACCGAAAGGGGGGTGCCAAAGGCAAGCGCGGCTTCCGGGGTCTCCGGATGTCCGTCATCACCCGAGTAAAAATCCCGGATCAGCCCGCATTTGATGCAGGTGAAATGATGGTGCGGCCGCATGTTCCCGTCGAAGCGCGCGTTTTCCTGGCTCATGCCCACGATGGATATCAGATGGTGCTCCGCGAGCAGCCTGAGGTTGCGGTACACCGTGTCCAGGGAAATCGTCGGAATCCGCCGCCTCACACGGCGGTGGATGGACACCGCGTCCGGATGCTCCTCCGTCGTTGTCACGGCGCGGAACACCTCAATGCGCTGGTGGGTCACCTTGATGCCCAGCCGCGCGCACGCCTCCATAAATTCGCGGATACGGCGGTCATTTGTTGTCTTGTCCGTTGCCATAGTAATTATTCCTATCTGAGAGCATATCCTGTGTGACGGCGGATGTCAATAAAAAGTGGGGCATGATTTGGCATGAATGCGGAATTGGTTCCATCCCTTTCCCCTTTTGCTTGGACGGTGGCTGGAGGTGCTGTTTCCCTCCGGTTGTGCCGCGCACTGCGGCGGGGCTATGATCGCTCGCGTGCGGCGTCGCCGCGGCGGACGAAACCGCCCGCGCTGAACGGCGGTCTTGTCCCGGATGGAACGTCCGGTCGCACGCGTGGTGCCCGGTCAATGCGAGGAGGTCGAAATGTCTTTCCGGAAAACGGCAATGCTTGCCCTGTCCCTGAGCGTCCTTGCGGCCTTTGCCGCCGCGGCGGAAGCTCCCGCCGCCTATCCCTTTGCGCGCGAAACGGCGAACCCCACCGCCCTGGATCGCTATGTAGCCAAGCCCGACCCGAACTACAAATGGGAGCTGGTGCGCACCGACAAGGAGGACGGCGTCACCTCCTACACCATCGACATGACCTCCCAGCAGTGGCTCACAAAAAAAGAGGTGAACCGCCCGATCTGGCAGCACTGGGTCACCGTCAGCGTGCCCGACAAGGTGGAATACCCCACCGCCATGATGTTCATTGACGGCGGCGGCAACCGGCCCGGCGCCGAGCCGCGCGGCGCGGAAGGCAACATGAAGCAGCTCGCCCGCGACACAAAAACCATCGCGGCGGCGGTCTACATGATCCCCAACCAGCCCCTCATCTTCTCCGATGCGGGCGGTTGGGGCCGCTCCGAGGACGCCCTCATCGCCTACACCTGGGACAAGTACTACCGCACCGGCAACGAGGAATGGCCCGCCCGCCTGCCCATGACCAAGGCCGTCGTCCGCGCCATGGACACCGTGCAGGCCTTCTGCGCCTCCGACGCGGGCGGCCGCGTTGAGGTGAGGGACTTCGTCGTCGCCGGCGGCTCCAAGCGCGGCTGGACCACCTGGACCACCGCCATCGTGGACACCCGCGTCCGGGGCATCGTCCCCTGCGTCATAGACCTCCTCAACCTGATCCCCTCTTTCCGCCACCACTACGAGGTCTACGGATTCTGGTCCATGGTCATCGGCGACTACAGAACCCTTGGCGTCCTCGACTGGCTCGAAACGCCCGAAAACGCCGCGCTCATGAAGATTGTGGACCCCTACAGCTACCTTGACCGGCTCACCATGCCCAAACTCGTCATGAACGCCGGAAACGACCAGTTCTTCGTCCCCGATTCCTGGCGCTTCTACTGGGACGATCTCCAGGGGCCGAAATGGCTCCGCTACATGCCCAATGTCGGCCACGGTCTGGACGAGAGGGAGGCCTACGAGACCCTCGCCAATTTCCACCTCGCCGTCGCCGCGGACAAGCCCGTCCCCAATTACACCTTCACCTTTGAGGAAAACGGCGCGGCGGTCGTCCGCCTGTTGCCCGCCGCAAACGGCGAAATTGTGAAGCCTGCGGCGGTGCAGCTCTGGCAGGCATACAATCCCAAGGCACGCGACTTCCGCGGCGGCACGGCCCAATACACGCCCTCGCCCGTTCCCGAGTCCGAGCCGGGGGTCTACCGCGCCGAAGTGGCAAAGCCCGAAACGGGCTGGATTGGCTACTTTGTCGAACTCACCTTCCCCGGCCCCCTGCCGGACAAGCCCTTCAAGTTCACCACCGGTATCCGCGCCATGCCCGACACCACCCCGGGCGTCTACAAGCCCCCCGCCGTACCCCCGAAGGGCTTCATCACCGGCGGCAAATAGGGGTTACTTTCCCGGCACCTTGAACGTGTCCCCCGTCTCGGCGCACCACCGGGCGAGGAGCGCGCGGTGTTCCTCCAGCAGGGCCTGACTGTCTTTTTCCACCGCGAGGTTGCGCATCTCGCCCGGATCGGCGGCCAGGTCAAACAACTGCTCGCGCAGTTCCCCCTCCGAATAGACCACATACTTGTGCTGTTTCGTCCTGACCATCCGCCCGTGGATGCCCGTCACCGTGCTTTGGTATTCGAACTCCACCTCGCTGACGAGGTAATCCCGCCACGTTTCCGCCGCCCCGCCTTCGGCGAGGGGCCGCACGCTCCGCCCCCGCAGCCCCTCCGGCGTGTCAATCCCCGCATAGTCGCACAGCGTGGGGAGGAGGTCCAGCCCGGTGGAGACCAGATGGTCCCGGTCCACGTGGCCCGCCTTGGCGAAGCGTTCCCCGCCCACAATAAAGGGCACCCGTGTTGGCTCCTCGTAAAGCACCTGTTTCTGGTTCCAGTGGTGCGCGCCGCATCCGTCGCCATGGTCCGCCGTGAACACCACCAGCGTGTTCTCCGCCATGCCGGACGCGCGCAGCGCCGTCAAAATCCTGCCGATGTGCCCGTCCACCATCTCCACCAGCCGGTAATAGGCCCAGCGGTACTGCCGCCACTTTTCCGGAGTCCACCCAACCGAGGGATAAACGGATTTTGAGGAATTCTGCACCTTCCGGATCACGTCGGGCTCGTGCTCCGGAATGGCGAAGTTCGCCGGAAGCGCCGGGCATTCCTCCGGTGCGGGCGCTTCCGGAATGGCCCCCTGGGGAAGGGCCTCGCCCCGCGCCCACTGGCAGATGTCATGGGGGTTGATGAAGGAGGCCACCATCAAAAACGGTCCCTTCCGCTTCCGCTGGATGAATTCCGCCACCGCCCCCGGAATCTTTGCGTCCGGGCATTTGCCGCCCTCCCCGGCAAACCAGCCGAATCCGTGAAGATCCGTCTGCGACTCTTTCAGCGGCAGATGCCATTTTCCCGCATACCCGCAGTCATAGCCCGCGTCCGCGAAATACCGGCCCAGCAGGGGTGTCGCAAAGCCCCCGCCCTTCGCGTCCACATTGTTTTCAATGCCCGTCTCGTGGGGCATCCTTCCCGTCATCATCACCGTGCGCGACGGCACGCACAGCGGGTTCGCGCAGTAGGCGGACTCAAAACGCGCCCCCTTCCGGGCCAGTTCGTCCATCGCGGGGGTCTTCACGTTCGGATTGCCCGCGCAGCCCATCGCCCCGGCAAACTGCTGGTCCGTCATGATGATGAGGATGTTGGGCCGCTCCGCGCCTTCCTTGCCCTCCGCCGCGAAAGCGCCGCCCGCCGCAGCCGCCGCGCCGCCCGCAAGCACCATGAAATCCCGCCGGTTCAGTCTGTTTTCATCGCCGCCCATGAGTGCCGCTCCCTGTGGTTGCCCGTTCATTTGCAGTGGACTACTCTACCGCCAACCCCGCCCCCGTTCAATTCCTGCAATTCTTTCCGCCTGTGGTATCCTCTTTCCCCGACAGCGAAAGGAACCCCTATGAACCGGCGGCAATTTATGGGCGGGATCATCGGCACCCTCGCGGCGGCCTCCCTGGGCGCGCGGAACCGCGCCTTTGCGGATCCCGCCCCAACCGGCGGCAGGCCGCCCAACATCGTGATCATCCTTGCCGACGACATGGGCTATTCGGACCTGGGCTGCTACGGTTCTGAGATAAGCACCCCCAGCATAGACAGCCTCGCCGGCGGCGGCATCCGCTTCACCCAGGCCTATAACGCCGCCCGCTGCTGCCCTTCCCGCGCCGCCCTCCTCACCGGCCTTTACCCCCACCAGGCCGGCATGGGCGACATGGTGGGCACCGTCAAAAAGCCCCGCAGGCCCGGTCCCTACCAGGGCTACCTCAACGGACAGTGCGTGACCATCGCCGAAATGCTGCGCACCGCCGGATACGGCACCTACATGTCGGGCAAGTGGCATGTCGGCGAAAAGCCGGAGCACTGGCCGCGCAAGCGCGGATTCGACCGCTATTTCGGACTCATCAGCGGGGCAAGCAGTTATTACGAAATCCTCCGGCAGGAGGAGTCCCCCCGGAAGATGGCCCTCGACGACGAGCCCTTCACGCCCGAAGGCGACAACTTCTACATGACCGACGCCTTCACGGACCACGCGGTGCGCTTTCTGGAGGGGCACGACACCGCCAAGCCCTTCTTTCTCTATCTCGCCTACACCGCGCCCCACTGGCCGCTCCACGCGCCGAAGGAGGAGGTGGAAAAGTACCGGGGCAAGTACACCCTCGGCTGGGAGGCCCTCCGCGAGCGCCGCTACCGCCGCATGGTGGACATGGGCATCATCAACCCCAAGTGGCGTCTTTCCCCGCGCGACGCCGACGTGCCCCCCTGGGACGGCATGGAAAACAAGGACGAATGGGACCTGCGCATGGCCGTCTACGCCGCCATGATTACCCGCATGGACCGGGGCGTGGGCCGTGTGCTCGACACCCTGCGCGCCATGGGCGCCGAGGAAAACACCCTCGTCCTCTTCCTCGCCGACAACGGCGGCTGCCACGAGCGCATCAAAAAGGACAATCTCGTCACGCCCGGCGCGGTTATTGGCGACCGCGGCTCCTACACCTCCTATGACCGCAACTGGGCAAACGCCAGCAACACGCCCTTCCGCATGTTCAAGCACTGGTGCCACGAGGGCGGCATCGCCACGCCCCTCATCGCCCGCTGGCCCGCGCGCATCCGCCAAAAGGGCGCCCTTGTGCAAGAGCCCGCCCACATCACCGACATCATGCCCACCTGCCTTGAAATGGCCGGTGTGAAATACCCCGAAACCTTCGGCGGAAACACCCTCACCCCCCTGCCGGGCGTCAGTCTGGAACCCCTGTTCGAGGGGCGCGGCGCGGCACCGCGCGCGGGCCTCTTCTGGGAGCACGAGGGCAACCGCGCCGTCCGCATGGGAAAATGGAAGCTCGTTGCACCCAAGGACGGGCCCTGGGAACTCTATGATCTGGAGGAGGACCGGACCGAACTCAACAACCTGGCGGCGTCCATGCCCGATAAGGCGGGGGAACTCAACCGCGCCTGGGAGAAATGGGCCGCCGAGGTGGGGGTTGAACTTGCCGGAAAACCCGCAAAGGAGAAACGGGGCGGATGAAACTCAAAGTGCCGGTGTTGTTCCTCCTGCTGTGTGCTCTTCATGCCCATGCCGCCGACGGCGGCGGGGGGGAGGCCCCCCCGAACCTGCCACCCCCCGTGGCGGGGCTGGAGGTGCGCCGCTTCGCCGAAAACCCCATCATCCGCCCCGATATGCTGCCCGGCACAGACGGAAGGAACATCAACGGCCCCTCCCTGATCCGCGTGCCCGAATGGGTGCCCAACCCCCTCGGCAAATATTACCTCTACTTCGCGGACCACGGCGGCGCGTACATCCGCATGGCCTATGCCGACAACCTCGCCGGACCATGGAAGGTCCACAAACCCGGCGTGCTCCGCCTGGAACAGGCCCCCGACGGCAAAAGGCATATCGCCTCCCCCGACGTGCATGCGGACAACGACCGCAAAGAGCTGCGGATGTACTTCCATTGCCCCTCAAAAACCACCGGCAAACAGGTTACCTATCTCGCCCGATCAAAGGACGGCATCCATTTCGAGGCGGGCACCGGCATCCTCGGCCCCTTCTATTTCCGCGCCTTTCAGCGCGGCGGCTGGTGGTACGCCATGGCCAAGCGCGCCTGGCTGTACCGCTCAAAAGACGGCATCACCCCCTTTGAGGAGGGGGCCAATCCTTTTCCGGGCGATGTGGACCGCATTGGCGAAAGCGACGGCAACGGGGCGGGAATCCGCCATGTCGCGCTGGACATGGTCGGCGACACCCTCCACGTCTACTACTCCAACATCGGCGACAGGCCCGAGTGCATCCTCCGCGCCTCCATCGATCTCACCCCGGACTGGACCCAATGGCACGCGGGCGCGCCGGGGCTGGTGCTGAAGCCGGAAACGGATTACGAGGGGGCCAACCTGCCCCTTCTCGCCTCAAAGGGCGGCAAGTCAAAGGCCCCCGAAAACGCCCTGCGCGATCCCGCCATCTTCAGGGAGGATGGGCATACCTACCTGCTCTACTCGGTATCGGGCGAATACGGCATCGCCATCGCAGAACTGGTGGAACGGCAATGAGCGCCCCTGGCCGATGAACGTGCTCGCCAAAACCCTCCTCATCACCGTCGGCACCGTCTCCGTGGTGCTCGGATGCCTGGGTCTCTTCCTGCCCGTGCTGCCCACCACGCCCTTCCTGCTGCTCGCCGCCTTCTGCTATGCCCGCAGCTCGCAACGCTTCTACGACTGGCTGCTCAACAGCCCCGTCTTCGGCGGCTACATCCGTAACTACCGCGAGGGCGGCGGCATGACCCGCCGCCACAAGATCACCACCATTGCCATGCTCTGGCTGACCATGGGCTGCACCGTCCTCTTTCTAGTGCCGCTCCTGTGGGTGAAAATACTCCTCCTCGCCGTCGCCTCCTGCGTCACCCTCTACCTCCTCCGCATCCGCACCCTCTGACCACCCCCCTCACCTTTAACCGGCCTTCCTTCTGTCCATCGTGTCCATCCCGTCCATTTCGTCCATCCTCTTAAGTCCGGCCTCACCGCACAAACCCGTGCGCCAGCCCCAGGTAATACGCCAGCAAAAACGGCGTGCCCTCCCGCAGGCGCGTGCCGTCGCCCTTGTATTCCAGCGCCCACGGGTTCATGTCCCAGAACACCTCGTGCCGCTCGTCAATGGGGAAGACCCTGCCGTCAACGCCGCCACCGCCCGTGCCGTTTGCCAGGGGCCGCATGTCAATGCGGTGCGCGTTGGACATGGGCCAGTCCAGCAGGTCCAACGGAAAGCGCCTCAGCGTGTCCGCCGCATCCCGGTGGCACTCCTCCGGCGGGGTCAGGTCCGTCGTGCCCCACTGGTCCGTGCGCGTCTTCCCTTGGCAGCACGCCCCGTACACATAATTGGCGAAGGGGTTCCGCTCAATCCGCTCATACCGCCAGTGCGTGTGGATGGCGTGGAAGTGCATGTTCAGCAGCTTCGGATCGGTCTCGTACCGGATGAGGTGGTAATAGTTCATGAAGGCCATGTTGTCGTCCGGCTGGTGGCCTGCGCCGCCCGGCCCCGGCAGGGGCGTCGGCTGGGTCATGCCGTTCATGGCGTAGCCCTCGTCCAGCGCCAGTTTCAGGTACTCGTCCCGGTAGCGCTGGTCGCCCGTGATGTGGTGCGCGATGGACAGGTAGGTCAGGATGCTCAACGAGTTCAGGCCCCGCTCGTCGCACCACGCGCTGTTCCGGTTCAGATCGTCCGGCGAAAACCGGCCCCACCGCGTCGGCTGCCCGTCATGGTCCACCAGGTTGTAGCCGTGGTCCAGCACGTGATCCATGATCCGGCGCACCACCCCGCGCACCGTTTCCCGCTCCTCCTCCGTGACGCAGACCCGGTCGAAATACACGGCAAACCCGAAGAAGTGCCCGTCCAGCTCGTCCGAGCTGGAGTCGTTCTTCCAGTACCATTCGCCCGTGGCGTCCACGGGCCACCGGGGCTGGATAATCTTCCAGAGCGCGTCCGCCTTGTTGCGCCGCTGGTCGTAGGCCAGATCAAAATCGGGGTTCGGATCCGCCTCGGAGGTCGGCTTCACGCACCGCGCGATGAACCCCCTCGGCGCGGGGTGGGTGCCGCCCGCCGTCACCTCGCTCAGGAACGCGAGGGCGCGGAAGGCCCTGGCCGCGTCCTCCCGCAGCCGGGCCTCGCCCGTCGCCGCGTACCCAAGGCTCACCGCCGCAAGGTACAGCCCCGTGAAATGGCCGTCATTGTCCGTGAACACCGGCGTTGCCGTGTCCTTGTCGCCCGGCGTGGCGAGCACCGCCGGGTTCACATACCCGAACCGGGTGCGCCGGTGGTGCCGCTCAATCTCCTCCCGGTAAAACGCCGCCTTTTCCGCCAGCGTCATCGGCCTGCGCATGATGCGCGACACCCCGCCCGCCGTGGCAATCCAGGCGTCCCCCGCGCCGTCCACCGCGATGCACCGCACATGGTTGTCCAAAAGCCAGCGCCGCCCCTGCCGGAACGACCACACCCCCTCCTCAAAACGCACCGCCCCGTTCGTGGTGCCAAACCACACCCCCTTCGGCCCGGCGGCCATGCAGGTGAAATCATTGAAGGGCAGCCCCTCCGCGCCCGTGTAAAGCCGCCACCCGTCCCCGTCCTCCCTGCATCCAACCCCCTGCGGCGACGCAAACCACAGGCGGCCCGCCCCGTCATAGGCCGCCGCCCGCACATCCAACGGCGCCCAGCGCACCGCCCCCTGCCGGGGCAGCGCCATGCGCCATTTCCCATCCCGCCCCAAAAATAGCCCCTTGTCCGTGGCCGCCGCCGTCTCGCCGTCGTGTTCCGCCAGCGCGCGCACCGCAACCGCGCCGCCCGCCTCCTCCTCCAGCGCTCCCAGCGCGCTCCCCTCAAGCGTCAATGTTGCGGGTGCTGTCCTTTCCGGCGCGCCCACCCACCGCGTTCCGTCAAAAACCGCCGTGCCCCCCGCCGTTTCCGCAACGGCCTCCCCCGTTGCCCCAATCCAAACCCTCCTCACATCATTGTCAGGAAGCCCCTGCGCGGTGGTGTGAGCCTCGTGCCTCTCCTGCGCAAACACCC
>JBHEKP010000175.1:0-3644 GCA_041859375.1 Candidatus Hydrogenedentales bacterium
CAAATGGTGCCTAATTCTGGTTTTGGTCGTTGCCGTTTTGCTGGGAATCCTCTTTGTGGGCCTTTTCCATGACGCCCTTTACAACCGCTTTGTCCGTTTCCCAAAGGAAAAGGCTGCCTGGGACTCCTTCCGGGCCAACCGTATTCCCGTCACCACCCTCTCCGGCTACAACGAATACAAGGGAGCCATTCACAACCATTCGCTCCTTTCCCATGATTCGGAGGTGCCCTGGGAGTTAATCCTCAAAACCATGAAGGACCACGGGCGCGACTTCATCATCATGAGCGACCACAACCAGGAGGGCGGCAACAACCTCTATGGCCTCCAGTGGAAGGGCATGCATGACGGCGTCCTGTTCATCCAGGGATTTGAAATGCAGGAGGGTTTCATGCCGGTTGGTTTGCCGGAGGGTACCGTTCTCAGCGCAAAAGAGGATGCGCCCACCCTGGCCGCCAAGATTGAGCAGGCCGGCGGCACGGTCTTCATCATCCATGCGGAACAGGAGCGCCAGTGGGAACTCCCCCAGATTTCCGCAATGGAAATCTACAACATCCACCCCGATTTCATGGATGAGTTGAAGGGCTTCAAGCGCCAGCTCCGCCTGGCCACCAACGTGCTCCTGAACATCCGCGCCTATCCGGACCTGACCTTCAGGCTTGTCTTCGACGGCAGCCAGAAGGTCATTGACAAGTGGGATGAACTGAACATCACCCGCAAGATCGGCGGTTTCGGCGGCAATGACACCCATCAGAACGTGGGCGTGTACGGCATTTACAAGCCGGACGGCTCTCTCCTGCTGCGTCATGCCGAGGGCGAGGACATCAAAACCTACAAGCTGAATTTCCTCACCCGGGGCCTCCTGCGCGCGTTTTTCGGCCCGCTTGAGCCGAACAGGGAGATTTTCCGGTTCCAGCTCGACCCCTATGAGCGCATGACCCGGTTCACCTGCACCCATGTCCTCGCCAGGGAACTCACTGAACCGGCCATTCTGCAGGCTATCATGGACGGCAGGGCCTTTGTCGGCTTTGACATGATTGCCGACAGCACCGGCTTTGTGTGGCTCGCCAAAAACGGCAACAAAACAGCCGTCATGGGCGAGTCCATGGAGTTTGCGCCCGGCATAACCCTAATCGCCGAAGCCCCCAACCGCTGCCGTTTCACCGTGCGCCGCCACGGCGTGCAGGTTTACCAGGAGGAAAATGTGGGCATACGCTGGCAGCCAACGGAGCCTGGAAAATACCGGGTTGAGGCGGAACTGAACGTGGCCGGCACGTGGGTTCCCTGGATATACGCCAACCCAATCGAAATCACCGCTCCCGGCGTGGCGCCGATTCCCTCGGTCACCCTTCCCGCCGCCGCCCCGGCGGCTCCGGCCACCGTTCCGGCGCCTGTGGCGGTCCCGCCTGCCGAGCCGCCCACGGCACAGTAAAGAACGCCCTTGGAAAATAACATGCCCCGCAGATTCGAATGGAGCCTGCGGAGCTTCCTTTTGTTTATACCTTTTTCTACTGGGCCGCGGGGGTCACCGCGCATCCGGGAAGATCGCGCGCGAGCTGGCCAATCTCCGCCGCGGACAGCCCCGTTCCGCCCAGATGCAACCGCCGAAGCGACCTGAGTTCACGGAACATCGGGAAGCTGCGCGCGGTGAGCCCGGGCGCGCCCTCGAAATGGAGCCGTGCCAGATGGGGCAGTTTCCGGAGCACATCAAGCCCCGCGTCTGTGAGGCGCGTCTGCTCAAGCCGGAGTTCCTGAATGGACACCACACGACCCATCCTGGCAAAGCCCTCGTCCGTGACCATGGTTTTAACCATCTCAACCACCAGCAGGCCCCGAAGCGCGGCAACCCCTTCCATGCTCGTGTCGTTGATGTCCGTTCCCCTCAGCACAAGGGAATGGAAATCCGTCTCGTTAAAGGACTTCAGGGGGGCCAGATCAGTCACGCCGGGGGCGATTTCCAGGCGGACCTCCATGTTCGCGGGTATTTTAACCTTGCCCCGCGCAACGGTGAGACGCTGCCAGGGCTCCTCCGCCTGGTGCCAGGGGCGCAGATCAATATAGCCGAAATTGCTGTCCGGGAAGACAAACTCACGATCTGAGGGCGGGTTGATGTCGCGCACCACCGTGTCCGGGGGACGGGTGTTCAGGGTTATGTTGCCGGCGAAACCGGCGCGTATCTTCTTTATGTCCTCGTCGGACATTTCCTGGTCGATGTAAAGGATCCCAAGATTCTGCAGTTTATGCAGACTGGCCAGATTCTGTTCGGTCATTTCAAAACCGGGAAGCCAGAGTGAATTCAGCGCATCGGGGGGCAGTCCTCCAAGGGGGGACAAATCTGCCATGTGGTCCTTCTTCACCACAAGATGGAAGCTTGCCGTTTCCGGATATTCAACCAGCCCCTGCGCGGTGGCAAACGGCGGCCAGTCCACATCGCTGGTGTGCGGGGTGTTGTGGTCGTAAAGGGTGCCGAAAGGCCGGTCGTCGGGAAAGGTGATGCTCTTGGTTTTCGGTTCGTCGCTCTTGGGCTGCTCCGCCTGCTGCTGCGCCGCCGCGCCCTCCGCTGACGGGCCGGGTTTTTCACGCAATCCAAGGAAAAATGCGGCGATGCCCACGATGGAAACCGCCAGCAGCACCACGGCGGCAAGTATGAATTTCGCGTTGCCCTTGCGGCGCGGCGCCGCCATGGAGATGGACTGGTCGGGGAAGACGAAACTCACGTCGCGCGGTTTGGGATAGGACTCCTGCACATCCTCTTCCGTCTCATCGTCCCTGATGCCGGCAATGGGCTTTGCCGCCTGGACGGGTACGGTTTTTGCCGCCGCCTGCCGCGCGGTGGGGGCTTTTGGCGCCTGCGGCGCGGCGGGTTGGGCCGCCGGTTTCTGCGAACTCTGCCCCAAAATGGCGTTCAGCGCGTCAAGCTGGCTTGTCCCGCCCTGGGAGGGCTGCTGGTTGGCCGCCGCAAGCTCCTGCGGGGTTTTCATCTTCGAGGACTGCTTCATCGCCACTTTGAGCGCGTCCAACTGCGCCTGCCGCTGCGAGGGCTGCTGCATGGCGGACTGAACCGTCTGGCGTCCCGGCCTGGGGCGGGAGGCCTGGCGGTTGGCGATGTTCATCGCGTTCATGTTCGCCGCGCGCTGCGTGTTCGGGGGCATCGGCACCGCCGGACGGGGCATGTCCTGTGCCGCGAGTTCACCGGCCTCCCTCATGCTCTGCCGCTGCGACTCCTGCTGCGCCTTGAGCATCTGCTCCTGCATCTGGCGCTGCGCCTCAAGCTGGGCCTTTTGCAGATCGCGCAGCTGCTGGAGCATTTCCGCCAGCTGGTCCGCCTGCGGGCTGGCCTCAAGCCCCGTCTCCTTCTTCACCTCCTCCTGAATCTGGCTCACCTCGGCCTGAAGTACGTTTTGCGAGGTAGCCGTCTCAAATTCACGGTTCCGCAGCGCCGCCAGCTCCTCCTCCAGCTTGGAGATGGTCTTGCGGCTCTCCTCCTGCTCGCGCGCCGCGCTCGCCGCCGCGCTTTCGCGCTCGTCCAGCGTCTTCTTGAGCTGTTCAAGCTCCTGGCGCGACTCTTCAAGCGCCAGGTTCTTCTCCTCCTCGTTCCTGCGGAGCAGCTCAAGCTCCTGCTGAAGCCCCTGCTCCGCGTCGTGCGC
>JBHEKP010000380.1:0-22335 GCA_041859375.1 Candidatus Hydrogenedentales bacterium
TCGGGGGCTTTGGCGGAGATAAACCCGTCCAGGGGGCCCGACTCGTGCTTTTGTATCAACCCGGCAAGCAGGTTGTTCATTTCGTCCGGGTCGTTTTCCAGGTCGTACATCTCATAACAGTCCCACACGCCGTGGTACTGCATAAGCTTGTGGGTGTCGGTGCGCACGCCGAGCACGGTGGGGGTCTGGGGGAAACTGCGCTCCCAGAAGTATTCGTACAGGAAGGCCCCGCGCCAGGGCGTATTCTCCCCCTTAAGCAGTTTCAGGAACGACGCGCCCTGGATGTTTTCCGGCACGGGCAGCCCCGCCGCCTCTATGAAGGTGGGCGCGAAATCAATGTTCAGCACCATCCCGGAACAGCGTGATCCGGCGGGAATCAGCGCCGGACAGTGGGCCAGCAGCGGCACGCGGATGGACGCCTCGTACATGGTGCGCTTGTCGATGAGGCCGTGCTCGCCAAACTGGAACCCGTTGTCCGAGGTGAACACAAAAAGGGTGTTCTCCAGGACGCCCTTTTCCCGGAGCGCGTCCATGATGCGGCCCGCGCTGTCATCAACAGCGCGGAGCGTTTCCGTGTAGCGCCGGGTGAATGTGTCGTAGTCCACCGTGTCGTTGTACATGCCGTCCACGCCGTGCCAGCTTTTCCGCTGCCGCCGCACCCATTCGGGCTTGCCCCGGTAGTTCTCCTCCGTGTCGGCCATGGATTCGGGCCTGGGCCAGGCCTTGTCCCTGTAGCAGTCCCTGTGGCGGTCGGCGGGATGGAACTCGGCATGCACCGCCTTGTGGGAAACATACAGGAAGAAGGGGCTCGTGCGTTCGCGGCCGATGAACTCCACCGCCCGGTCCGTGATCAGGTCGGTGACATAGCCGCTCTGCTTCTCCTGTTTCCCGTTGATGTTGAACACGGGGTCCACATACACCCCCTGGCCCTTGAAGGAAACCCAGTGGTTGAATCCGGGCTGGGGACCGTCGCTCTCGCCGCCCATGTGCCACTTTCCGGTGAAGCAGGTGTCGTAGCCCGCCTGCTGGAGCACCACAGGGAACAGGGGCGTGTTTTCCGGCATGGGGGTGACGTTGTCAAGCACGCCATGGGTGTGGGCGTACTGCCCGGTCAGAATCGAGGCGCGGCTCGGCGAACAGAGCGACGAGGTTACAAAGGCGTTTTCGCAGATGACGCCGCCGCGCGCGATGGCGTCCAGATGGGGTGTTTCCACAAAGGGATGGCCCAGCACGCCCAGGGCGTCAAAGCGCAAATCA
The DNA here is from genome assembly GCA_041859375.1 of Candidatus Hydrogenedentales bacterium. GTDB lineage: Bacteria > Hydrogenedentota > Hydrogenedentia > Hydrogenedentales > CAITNO01 > JBHEKP01. The sequence continues at coordinate 1,258 of JBHEKP010000380.1, forward strand.
TCAATGAGCATGAAGACGATGTTCGGCGCGCCCGCCGCGGCGCTTTGGGGTTCCCCCGCCGCACCCGCCGCAACAGCGCCCGCCGCCGCCAGCGCCGCCGTGTCTTTCAGAAAGGACCTGCGGGAAATGGAGCCATGACTCATGACGGCGAACCTCCTTGGGTGGGAAACTCAGTCCTTTGCCTCCGCGCAGAGCGTTTCCCGGCGGCGGATCAGAAGCTCATCATACAACGCCTCGTACTGTCCGACAATCTTGTCCGGGGAGAAATGTTTCAGGGCGTGCTCCCGCCCACTGATGCCCATTTCGCGGGCGGCCTCCGGATTGGTGAGGATTTCCACGCCGTAACGGGCCATGCCCTCAATGTCCCCCACCTCGCAGAGGTAACCGGTCACACCGTGCTCGACAACCTCGGTAATACCGCCGCTGTTGGTCACCAGCACCGGCACCCCGCAGGCCATCGCCTCCAGGGGAACCAGCCCGAAGCTTTCGTGCTCGCTTGGCTGGAACACCAGGTCGGCGGCGGGCAGCAGCTCCTCGATGTTGTCCACATTGCCCAGATAGGTAATCCGGTCGGAGATGCCGAGCTGCTTGGCCACGCCCACCGCGCCGATGCGCTCCGGCCCGTCGCCCGCCATTATCAGCCGCGCATCCACAGAATCAAGCATTTTCCGGAAGGCGCGGACCACGTCGGTGACGCGCTTGACCGGACGGAAGTTCGAGATGTGCATGATGATTTTCTCGCCTTTCGGGGCGAGCAATGTCCGGTTGACGGGGCGGGGCTTGAATTTTTCCGGGTCAAAGAAGTTGTAAATCGTGCGGACCGGCCGGGACAGGTTGAACTCGCGCTGCGTCTCCTCGCTCAGCCATTCGGACACGGCGGTGACCGCGCAACTGTGCTCCATGGCGTGGCGGGTAACCCGGTAAAAGGAGGGGTGGCTGCCCACGAGCGTGATGTCCGTGCCGTGCAGGGTGGTCACAAGGCAGAAGCGCTTCTCGCGGGGCATCATGTCCCGGGCAATCATGGCGGCGGCGGCGTTGGGAATGGCGTAGTGGGCGTGCCACATCTCAATGCCAAACTCCTCGGCCACCTCGTTTATCTTTGCGGCCAGCGCCAGCGAGTAGGGCGGCAGGCGGAACAGCGGGTAGCTGATCTGGTCCACATAATGGGCGAACACGTTTTCCGCATAACGGCCCATGCGGAAGGGCGGCTCCATGGTGACAAAGTGCACCTCGTGGCCGCGCCTCCCCAGCGCCAGCCCGAGTTCCGTGGCGAGGATGCCGCTGCCGCCCGCGCTCGCCTGGCAGGTGATTCCTATTTTCATTCCGTGTCCTCCGCCGCAAAGGGGTCCAGGCCGGGCAGCATGTCCAGCGCAATCGGACCGTCCGCGTAAAAGGCCTCGCCGCAATGGGCGCCGATGCGGCCGCCCCAGTACCTGGCGCGCACCTCAATGCCCTCCCAGAAGGCCTCGGAGGCGATGTAAGTGTCGCCTCCGGAATAATTCTTGTTGAAGAACTGGGAGGCATAGGCCCTGAGCGCCTCCAGTTTCGCGTCAAAGGTTTCGGTGATGTCTATGATGAAGTCCGGTTCGCCGCCCGTGTCCATGTAGGGGTGGAAATAGTACATCCGTTCCGCGCGGTGGGGCGGCTGGCCGGTCTCAATCCTTGCCAGCCCCGCCATGAAATTGGCGTCCCGCACCAGTTCATGCACGGCCGCATGGTCGGGGTGCCGATCGGGACTGTTCAGGGTGAGAATGACCCTGGGCCGGAACCTGCGCAAAAAGGGCACCACCACACAGCGCTGCTGGGTGGAGTTGGCCACTCCGCCGTCCGGCAGACCCGCGTTCATGCGCACCGCGACACCCAGCGCGGCGGAGGCCTTTTCCGCCTCCCTGGCCCGCTCCTCAGGCGTGCCGCGCGTGCCCAGCTCCGCGCGTGTCAGATCCAGCACCCCCACGCGCCGCCCCTGCCGCGCCAGTTTGGCCAGCAGTCCGCCGCAGCCAATCTCCACATCGTCGGGATGGGCGCCCACCGCCAGCACTTCCACGGTCTCATCCGAGCTCATAGCCATTCCACCTCCTGGGTGCGTGTGTAATCAAGGGACAGTTCGTCCAGCAAACGCGCCACCAGCCCCGGCCCCTGCGAGAACAGGTAGGAGAACGGGGAGAACACCCGCTCCTGCGGCTTCCTCATCGGCGCAAGGCTGCCACGCAGCCGTTCCAGCTCCTGTGTCGCCCTGCGGAGCCGGTCCTCATCCCCCCGGCGCAACCGCGCCTCAATCCGGTCAAAGCCGCCGTTCAGATGCTCCCGCATCTTCCTGACCATGGCCGCGCCGTCACCCGGGACACCGGCCAGTTCCCCCTCAAGCGCCTCCAGCGCCGTCCCCGCCTCGGCGCGCCGACGCGCCACTTTTTCCAGCACGGGCGGGGCCGCCTCCGCATCCAGCGCCCGATCCAGGCACTCCCGTTCCGGCAGCATCAAATCATCCACCGTCAACCCCGTTTCGTTCAGCCGCCTGCGCTCCTTGGGGGTGATCATGACCGCGCGGGCGCGGGGCCACACGACCGGCATGTCCACGCTGAAACGGGCGAACACCCGCTTTAACTGCGCCCAGTAGGCCACCTCGCCGGGACCGGCCACATAGGCCGCGCAGGGGAACAGCACCTGCTGCACCACCGGGCGCAGCGCCACATTCGGGGAAAACCTGCCCGGCTCCGCGGCCAGCAGCTCCAATAGCTCCGCCTGTCCGTAGGAAAGCCCCTCCTCCTCCGGCAGTTCGAAGCGTCCCCGCCGGTAAAGCACCTTTCTGCGCCGCCCCCCCACCATCAGAAAGAAATTGCACGCGTCCTCAGCGCGCACAATCGCAGGCTCCAACCCGGCCGCACGCATCCCCTCCCCCGCCTCCGCAAGCAGGCGGGTCGTCTCCAGCGGCGACTCAATCTCGCCGCGAATCACCCGCGCAGCCGCCGCCCTCGCCGTCTGCATGTGCGGCGCAAAGATAATCATGTCCGTGTCTTTGAACAGGGCGGCCATGAGCCGGGCAAACCAGTTCGACACCGACGCCGCCTCTGAAAGCGTGTCATGGAGCAGTGCCGCCGTCTCCCCTGTCAGCTCCGAACCGGCGCAGGCCGCGGCAAGCTCGTCAATCCACCCGTGGAGCGACGCATCGGCGGGCACCTTGTGCATGGGCAGCCCGGCCACATCCGCCGCCGCGCCGGAATTGTCCGCCGGGGTGTAGACCCTCTCGATGATTCCCCCCGCGTTGTCACGGAACCAGGCGCGGCGCACCTCCTCAAAATCATGGTCCTCCGAGGCCACCCAGAACACCGGGACACAGGCGCCCCCATGCCGTTCCCGCATTTCCCGCGCCAGCCGCACCGCAGTCACCGCCTTGAGCAGGGTGTACATCGGCCCGAGAAAAAGGCCGGGCTGCTGGCCAGTGATGATGACCGGCTCGTCCCCCCGGAATTCACGGGCAAGCCCCAGCTTGGGCTGGAGGGCGCGGAGCGCCTCCGCCAATGGGAGATCCCAAGACCTGCCTGGGGGTGCGGTTGCCGTCAGGGATTCCGGGGCCGCGGCAAACCATTCCATCACAGCGGGATCACCCGACGCGTAACGCTGCAACAATCCGCTCATTCCGCCTTTATCCTCCGGCACAAAAGCAGCATGCGCGGCGCGTCGGGGCCGAATCCCCCTCCGTCGCACGCGCCGAACACCTTTTCCACAACCATGCCGGCTCCCGCCAGCATGCCCGTCATCTCCCCCAGATTATAACAGCGCACCGACTCGGTGAAACGCCCCGCAAACTGCCCGTCCCTTTCCACCTCCACGGTTTTGTTCACCCGGCCCGCCTCCGCGTCATGCCAGCGGCGCTCGAGAATGCGCCACGGGCCGTTCATCCGCTCCGTGCGCGGCTGGAGGCGGGGCAGTTCCCGCTCCGCGTTCATGTAGTCCATGAACAAACGGCCGCCCGGCCTGAGCACCCGCCCGATTTCGCCCAGGGCCCGCCGGTTGCCCGCATCGTCAAAATAGCCAAAACTGGTGAAAAAATTGAAGACCACGTCAAAGACCGGGGGAAAGGGAATGCGCCGCATGTCCCCCCGCACCAGCACCGCGCCCGGCCCCATCGCCGCGCGGGCAAGCCGCAGCAGCTCCCGCGAATAATCCAGGCCCGCCATGAAACCCGCGCACCCGGCAAGATGGACCATGTGACGCCCCGCGCCGCAGCACAGGTCAAGGGCGCAATCCGACGCCGACAGTCCCGTGACCGCGCGGGCAAACGCCGCCTCGGGGGCCGCCGCCTCGGCGGTGCGGTGGGCGTACACCACGGGATACAGCACGCCGAACGCGTCGGCAAACCAGTTCTCCGGCGCGCCGCGCCCTTCCTTTCCCGTGTCGTCTTTTCCACTCATGGGCCGTCCCCGTGCCGCAAGAAAACCGCCCGGACCGGGCGAGCGCGCCTGGACCGGGCGGAACAAAACCATTCCAGGCGGACGGCTACGCCTCCGCCTCAAAGGCGTTGTAGATGGCGCCCACCGCCGCCTTCAGGTCACCCTCCTCCACGCCGATGATGATGTTCATCTCGGAGGAGCCCTGGTCAATCACGCGGATGTTCACGCCCGCCCCCGACAGGGCGCCGCAGAGCTTTGCCGCCACGCCGATGTGGTGGTTCATGCCCTGGCCCACGGTGGCAATCATCGCCAGCCCCGGGGTGACGGATATCTCGTCCGGGCTCACCCGCCTGCGCACCGCCTCCACAATCGCGTCGCCCCGGCCCTTCAGCTCCTCGTCGCGCACGATGACCGACATGGTGTCAATGCCGGTGGGCATGTGCTCCCAATTCACGTCGAATTCCTCGAAGATGCCCAGCACCTTCACGCCGAAGCCGCGCTCCTTGTTCATCAGCGTCTTTTCAATGTTGAACATGGTGAACCCGGCGCGCCCGGCGATTCCGCACACCGGCGTCTGCGCCGTGCGCGCGGCGACAATCAGGGTGCCCTGCGCCTCCGGATCCTTCGTGTTGCGGATGTGGATCGGGATGCCCGGCTCGCGCACCGGAAAAATGGCCTCGTCATGGAGCACCGTCGCGCCCATGTACGAAAGTTCGCGCAGTTCCGTGTAGGTGATCTCGTCAATCTTGCGCGCGCCCGGCACGATGCGCGGATCGGTCATGCGGAAGCCCGTGACGTCGGTCCAGTTCTCATACATGTCGGACTTGGACGCGCGCGCCACAATGGAACCGGACACGTCGCTGCCGCCGCGGGAGAAGGTTTTCACCGTGCCGTCCGGCATGGCGCCGTAAAAGCCGGGCACCACAAACATGCCGTCCCCCTGGAGCCGCGCGCCCAGCAGTTCGTAGGAGACGGGATCAAGTTCGCCGGTGGACTTGAACTTGACGCATTCCGCCGGGTCCACAAAGACCGCCCCGAGCACCTCGGCCACCAGGCGCCCGTTCAGGTATTCGCCGCGCGACGCCATAAAGTCCGGGGCCTCATAGGCGCCCGCCTGCGCGCCGATTTCCTCCAGGAGCGGGGCGATGTCAAAGGAGACGCCCAACTCGCGCGCCAGCTCAAGAAACCGGTCCTCAATCATCTTTTTCGGCTCGGAGGCGTCCAGGCCCTGCCGGGCGATGCCGTGCCAGGCATAGAGCAAATCGGTGATTTTCTTGTCGTCCGGGGTGCGCTTGCCCGGCGCCGAGGGCACGATGAAACGGCGGTCCGGGTTGGATTTGATGATGGCCACGACATCGCGCACGCAGGCGGCGTCGGCGAGGGAGGTTCCCCCGAACTTGCAGGTGATGCGGCTCATGTTCTTTCCCTTGTCCTGTGACATTTGCGTCCGGATTCCCCGTCCCCCGCCATCAGGGGATCAGGTTTTTGACCATTCTGAGCACGTCATTGTACGTGACAAAAATCATCAATGCCACCACGAGCACAATCCCGGCCTGCTGGAACCGCTCCAGGAACTTCTCGTTCAGCGGCTTGCCGCGCATCCACTCAAGCGTGTTGGTCACCACCTGCCCCCCGTCCAGCACGGGCAGCGGCAGCAGGTTGAACACGAAAAGATTGATGCTGATGAACGCGGTGATCTTTATCAGCCAGCCAAACCCGGCCTCGGCGGCCTTGGTGGTCACATCGTAAATCATGAGCGGGCCGCCCAAATCCTTGGCGCGCACATCGCCCACCACCAGGCCCTTGATGGTCTGAATGGTGCGCTCCACGGCAAGATAACTGTCGCTGAACGCCTTGGGCACCGCCTGGGCGACCGAATAGCGCTGGAGCACCGTGAGCGGCTGAAGGGACACGCCCACGGCGCGCACCGGCGTCACCGGCACGGTCACCGACAGGGTGGACGCCTTGCGGATGAGCCCGAACATTATGGCGGGGCGCTCCACATCCAGCAGCAGGCTGCCGCCGGGGTTTTCCTTTTGAATGTCCCGGATGCGTTTTGCCGTCGCGGCCCCGCCGTTCACCTTCAGCACAATGTCCTTCGGCAGCAGGCCCGTCTTTTCGCGCAGCCCCTTCTCCACGGCGTAGACAACCGGATTGGGCGCGTTTTCAGCCTCGTCCACGCTTGCGGCCGTTTCCGGTCCGGCGATGCCCATGCCAAGCACCCGGCCCACCGTTTGCGGACGCACCGCCACGGACAGGGTTTCCCCGCCGCGCCGCACTTCCAGCACCGTTTCGCCGCCCTCGGGGACATTTTCCACATGTTTGATGAAGGTGGACATGGAAACTGGGTTGCCGTCCGCGCGGACAATGATGTCCCCGTCCTTCAGCCCCGCCGCCTCGCCCGCCGAACCCGGCTCCACCCCGGCGGCATGCGCGGTTTCAAAGGGCCCCACACCAAACCGGGGGTACCCGCTTTCGTCCAGCACCTTCGGCGCAATCCGCGTGAAGTACCGTTCCCGCGCGCCGTCCGCGCCCTCCCGCTCCACCACGATGTCGTGCATCCGGTCCGGGCCGCCAAGCATCGCCACCGCCGCCAAATCGCCTATGTTGCCGATGGAGCGCCCGTCCACGGACAGGATCAGGTCGCCTGTGCGCCAGCCCGTCGCGGCGGGAGGCGCGGAAAGGTCCGGGACGGCATCGCCCTCCATCCGGTGAAGCGGCGCCATGGCCGCGGGCGAGGACGGCTCCAGTTCGCCGATGCGCGGCGACATTTCCCATTCCGGCACCATCGACCCCGTCACGGCAATCGCCGCATACAGGACCACCGCGAGTATCAGGTTCATGAGCGGCCCCATGACCAGCACAAAAAGGCGCTGCCAGACGGGCTTGTTCATAAACCAACGGTCCGGCGGAACCTCGCCGTATTCCTTCTCGCGCTCCTCGTCCGAAAGGGGGACGTCCTCCTGGCCGGCCATCATCACAAAGCCGCCGATGGGAAGGGCGCCCAGGCAGTAGTCCGTCTCGCCTATTTTCACCCCGAACACACGCGGCGGCATGCCGATGCTGAAACGCTTGACATATATCCCGCAGAGCTTCGCCGCCGCAAAATGGCCCAGCTCGTGGAAAAAAATAAGCACGCTCAACACCACAAAGAAAATCAGCAAATTAATCAGCATCAGCGATTCACACCTATTCCGGCGATAATTTCCGCCGTTTTTGCCCGCGCGTCCAAATCCGCGGCAAGCACAGCTTCCAGATCATACCTGTCCGACACGGCACAGTTCCCAAGAACAGCGGCCACCACGTCGGCTATGCCCAAAAAGGGCAGTCTGCCCGCGCAAAAAGCGGCAACCGCCTCCTCGTTGGCGGCATTGAGCACCGCGGGGGCGGTGCCGCCCGCCGCAGCGGCCTCCCTGGCCAGGGCCAGACAGGGAAAATCGGCAAAGCACGGCGCGGCGAATGACAACGCGCCAAGGCCGGACAAATCCAGGCGGCGCATGGGTTTATCCATGCGTTCCGGCCATGCCAACGCGTACAAAATGGGCATTTTCATATCCGTAACCCCCAATTGGGCCAGGATATTGCCGTCATAAAACTCGACAAGGCTGTGAATTGTGCTTTGCGGATGGATAACCACCTCAATCCGGTCCTGCGGCAGGCCGAAAAGCCACATGGCCTCGATGATTTCCAAGCCCTTGTTCATCAGCGTGGCGGAATCAACACTAATTTTCGCGCCCATTTTCCATGTGGGGTGACGGGTGGCCTGGGCGGGGGTGATGTCCCGGAGCGCCTCGCGGGGACACCCGTAAAAAGGTCCGCCCGAAGCGGTGAGATGGATGCAGCGCACATCCCGGATGTCGTGCCCCTGAAGGCACTGGAACACCGCGTTGTGCTCGCTGTCCACGGGAAGCACCATCACGCCTTTTTCACGGGCACGCTCCATCACCAGCCGCCCGGCCATGACCAGGGGCTCCTTGTTGGCGAGGGCCACGCGGTTGCCCGCGTCAATCGCCGCCAGCAGCGGGGCGAGCCCCACAGCACCCACCACGGCGCAAAGCACCGTGTCCGCAGGCTCCGCCGCGGCCCGCGCCAAACCACCGGGACCGGCCCAAACCGCGCACCCGGGGTTCATTTTTGCAAGGTTTTCCGCGGCTTCCGTGTCATAAACGGCCACGGCGCGGGGGTGAAATTCACGGATTTGATCCAGCAGCAGCCCCGTGTTGGAGTGGGCGGCGAGCGTTTCCACCCTGAAGCGGTCCGGATAATGGCGCACCACGTCCAGGGCGCTCCGGCCTATGGAGCCCGTGGAGCCGAGTATGGTCACCCGGCGCGGCGCATCATTGCAGGGCGCGGCGATCATGCGTTCCGCTCCGGGGCGCGGGCCTCCCGCCTCTGCCGCAACTGCCCGCTGATTTCACCCGCGGTGGGTTTGGTGAGCATTTCCGCCGCAAAAACCCGCGCCTCCCCCAGGTTAATCGAGGCAATCTCCGCCCGCACCACGGGAAGGGAGATGGGGGACATGCTGAGCGAGGTGACCCCGAGCCCGAGCAGAATCTCCGTGTACAGCGGGTCTCCCGCCATTTCGCCGCAGATGCCGCAGGGGATCCCCCGGCTCCGCGCCGCCTCCGCCACCCGCGCAATCATGCGCAGCACCGCGGGATGGGCCGGCTCGTACAGGTAGGCGATCTTTTCGTTCTTGCGGTCCACCGCCAGCGAGTACTGGATGAGATCGTTCGTGCCGATGCTGAAGAAATCGCACTCCGCCGCGATGGAGTCGGCCATCATGACCGCGGAGGGCACCTCAATCATGGAGCCGATTTTTATGCCGTGATCATAGGCGGTGCCGGCCGCGTCCAGTTCGGCGCAGACCTCCGCCACCACCGCCTTCACCGCGCGCAGCTCGTTCACCCCGCTGATCATGGGGAACATAATCCGGATGTTGCCGCGCACGGAGGCGCGCAGCATGGCGCGGAGCTGGGCCTTGAAAATCTCCGGGCGGGCCAGGCAGAAACGGACCGCGCGCCAGCCAAGCTGGGGGTTTTCCTCCTTGAATATCTGGAGGTGCTCCACCAGCTTGTCGCCGCCGATGTCCATGGTGCGCAGCGTCACCGGAAGCGGGTGCAGCGCCTCCGCCGCCTGGAGGTAGGCCGCGTGCTGCTCCTCCTCCGTGGGCACCTCGTTCCGGTCGAGAAAGAGGTATTCCGTCCGGTAGAGGCCGATGCCCTCCGCGTGGGCCTTGAGGCTGTGCGGGATTTCAATGGGAAGCTCGATGTTGGCCTCAACCGTCACCCGAACCCCGTCGCGGGTGTGCGCCGGCCCCGACTCGGCGCCGAGCAGCACCGCCTGGCGCGCCTCATACTCCAGCTGCGCGCGCCGGTAGCGGGCAAGCGTCTCCTCCGAGGGGTCAAGCACCACCACGCCCTCGGAGCCGTCCACCACCACGGCGGCGCCGGTCGCCGCGCGGGCAAGCGCGTGCTGGACGCCCATCACGGCGGGAATCTCAAGGGCGCGGGCGAGAATGGCGGAATGTGACGTTGCGCTGCCCACCTCAACGGCGATGCCCAGGGTGTTGTCCAGGTCCATGGTCGCCGTGTCGGAGGGGGACAGATCGTGTGCCAGCACCACGCAGGGGCGCGCAAGTGCCTTCAAATCGGGGCGCTGCATGTTCAGCAGGTGGCCGAGCACCCTGTCGGCGACATCCAGCAAATCCGCCGCGCGCTCGCGGAAACGGGCATCCTCCACCGACTCCAGCGCCCTTGCGTAGCGGTCGGCGATTTTTTCCAGGACATGCTCGGCGTTTTTGCGCGTGCCGGCCACCTCCCGGCCCACCTCCTCCAGGAGCACCACATCGTCCAGCACCAGCAGATGGGCCTTGAAAATGTCCGCATGGGAGTCGCCCAGGTTCTCCCGCGCCTGCGCGTGCAGCGTCTTCAGTTCGCGGCGGGCGTTTTCCAGCGCGGCGTTGAACCGTCCCATTTCCGCGCCGGGATCCGTGATTTCATAACACGGCGCCTCCCAGCGGCTCTTGGAAAAGATTAGGGCCGGGCCGATGGCGATGCCGGGGGACACCCCTATGCCGCGCAGGACGCTTTCCAATACGGTTCTCCGTGGGTGGGACGTGGTTATTTCTCGCCGAATCCGGCGTCAAAAAGCTCCCGCACCGCCTTCATGGCCTCGTCGGCGTCCGGCCCCGAGCAGTTCACCATCATCCGGCTGCCCCGCCCGGCGCTCAGGGTAAGAAGGCCCATGATGCTCTTGGCGTTCACCATGTTGCCCTTGAAATGGATGGTGATGTCGCTCTGAAATTTAAGGGTTGTCTGCACCAGCGCCGCCGCCGGGCGCGCATGCATGCCCAACGGGTTCACCACCATGACTTCCTCGCTCAACTCCGCCATGTAAAACTACCCTCCTCCGCGCGTTCCCTGCCGTCGTTCTTCGCCTCAGGCCGGCTCCGGGGCCGGCAGAATCTCCACGCGTATTTTTACGGAAAAAACACCGTCCGGGCCGGGTGTCAGGGGCCAGCACGGCATAACCACGCATCCCTGATGCACCCGCTCCTGGCCGCCCTCTGACTGGCTCACCGTGTCCAGCGGGAAACGGTGCACCAGCGCCGGGGATGAAAAACGCCACCCAAACTCGACACGCTGCCAGTCGTCGCGGACGGCGACGTGGGCAAGCCCGGCGTCGGAGCCGCGCGTGCCCAGCATGACACGGCCCATGGGCCGGTCATCCGACCGGTAATACCGGTCCGGCGCGCCGCCGGTGAGCAGGTTCACGGCAAATTCAACGCCAAACAGCACATCTTCCGGCCATTCGCCCCGGGCGCGGATATCATACTGAATTTCAAAGGCTGATGCATCCGGGACGAGGGCGACCCGTTTTTCCAGGGCAAGGGGGAACAACCGGCCGCCTTTGGCCACGCTGCCGGTCCGGCTGAGCGCCACCGCGGCGTCGGGCCCCGTCTCCATGGCGTACACCCCGGTGGAGAAGTCGCCCAGTTCCTCCTCCGCGCAGCGCCATAGCCCGTCCGCGGCGGTGCCCGGGGCGATAAAACGGTCCCGCAGGGACACGCGCCGGTGGGGATCATAGACAAGATACTGGTCAAGCCCGGCCTCCTTGGCCTTGACCATCTCATGGATGCTCAGATCACCCTGATCGTGGTCGCCCACGCGCACGGCGCCCCTGCGCAGCAGGTCATGGTAGGGCTCGTCGCGGCGGGTCAGTGTGTTGCCGAAGTTGAAGGGCTTGTCCTTGTAGTCAATCTCAAAAAGGGTGCCGCCGTCGGTGGGCGCGAAAAAGAGGGCCAGACGGGAATTCTCCAGGATGGCCTCGGCGTTGCCGTCCCCGTCAAAATCGGCCTGCTCCGCCGAAACAAAACCCGGCCCGCGCCCCTCGACGCCGTCCATCAGCAGCTCCGCCGCGACAAACTGCTCGTAAAGGGCCGTGCGCAGGTGGTTGAGGTACAACCCGCCGAAGACGCCGTGCCAGTAGGCGCAGTTGCACTGGCCCATGTGGAGCAGCCGCTCAGCCTCGGCCAGCCTGGAATCGCCCGGATTCGCCGCGCGCAACCGCTCCAGCCGGTTGCTCACGCGCAGCATCCGCTTCTGTATGTTGTTTGATTCGGCGTATTTGGCAAGAAAATTACGCCAGAATCCCCCGCGCAAAAAGAGCGCGGCCTTCTCCCCCAGTTCAGGCAGGCTGCGCAGTTCCGCGCGCACCCCGTTCAGCAGGCGCTGCCGGGCTGTGGGAAGCGCCCAGGCCATCATCTCCTCGTAGGAGGCGCAGGTAAGATAGGTCCGGCCGAGCGCGGGTGTGCCGTCAATGTGCTCCGAATAGGTCGTGGTGTTCAGCCAGTCGCTGTTGTCGGTCAGCGCCTGGAAGAACTGCTCCAGCCATTTTTCCTTGTACACGCTGCCGAACGTGCCGGGCCACACGCCGAATTTCTCATAGTCGTCGTGAAGCACGGCGCAACGGTCACCTTGGGGGGTGGCCAGGCCGCGCAGGTATTCAATGGTTTCCCCCACCTGGTGGAAGGGCACCAGGTAGCGCAGCTTCTCAAGGATGGGGAAGACCTTCACGGACAGCCCCTCGTCCTCGGTCATGTAGTGGCCGTAAAGCTGCTCCGGGACCAGGCCGGAGCAGAGGAAATGGGTGTCGTCCAGCGCGGTGTACTCCACCCCCGCGCGGGCCATGATGCGGGCCATCTGCGGCTCCCACACCCGCTCCGCAAGCCACATGCCCCGGGGGGCGCGCCCGAAGCAACGCCCGCAGAAGGCGCGCATCCGCTCGATTTGGGCAATCGCGTCCCGCTCGGGAATGGCGCAGAGCAGCGGCTCATAATAGGCCCCGCCCATAATCTCCACCTGGCCCGCGTCCACCAGCCGGCCCAGGCGGTCCAGAAAGGCCGGGCGCCGCGCCTCAAACCAGTCAAACAGCGGGCCGGTGAAATGGAGCACTGTTTTCACCTTGGGAAACTGTTCCAGCACCTCAACAAAGGGCTGGTAGGACTGGTCGAACGCCTGCTCGAACACAAAATCAAAGTTGCCGACGGGTTGGTGCGCGTGGCAGCCAAAAATAAGATTGACGCGGTTCATGGGTTGCCTTTCGGAAATTCGCGGATGTTGCGGGACGGCGGTAAATCAAAGGCCCTGGTCGCGGTTGGCCCGCATGATGTCCTCGTTCAACTGGCGGGCGGTGTTGATTCCCATCTCCTTGAGGCGCTGGTTCAGGGCGGCCACCTCGATGATGATGGCCACGTTGCGGCCCGGACGCACCGGAACCTTGATGATGGGCACCTTCACGCCGAGGATGTCCACGTGCCGCTCGTTGAGCCCGGTGCGGTCGTACACGGCCTCCTCGTTCCACTCCTCCAGTTCCACAACCAGGCCGATGCGCTTGAAATTGCGCACCCGCCCGACGCCGAAGACGGATCTGATGTCAATGATGCCCAGGCCCCGGATTTCCATGTGGTGCTTGATCATCCGGTTCGTCTGGGCGTAAAGATAGTCGGCCCGGCGCCGCTTGATCTCCACCATGTCGTCGGCCACCAGCCTGTGGCCCCGCTCCACCAGCTCCATCGCGGTTTCGCTCTTGCCGATGCCGGGCTTGCCCACAATCAGGCAGCCCACGCCGTGCACGTCTATCGCCGTCCCGTGAATCACCGTCTCCGGGGAGAACTCCTGGGTGAGGTACAGGATGATCCTGCTGATCACCTCGTCGGTGCTCATGGTGGAGCGGAGCACGGGCACGCCGCTCCGGTTGCACATGTCCAAGAATATGGTCTGGGGGGTCAGGTTCCGGGAAAGCATGAACGCGGGCACCTCGAAGGAAAACATGCTCCCAAGGCGGTTGGAAAGCTCCGCCGGGCGCATCCGCTCCATGAAGTGGATTTCCGTGTTGCCCAGTATCTGGACCCGGTCGTTGGCAAAATAGTCCAGATAGCCGCTGAGGGCCAGTCCGGGGCGGTTCACGTCCCAGGAAAACACCGGGCGATCCACCCCCTGAAACCCGGCCAGCAGCTCCAAATCAAGATCCTGGGCCATGTTTTGAAGCAGATGGGACACGGGTATGGACTGCTTGCGCTTGATTTGCAGCTTGGAAAAATCCATGCCCTAGACTCCTGTCGCGCCGGACCGGCGTCCGGCGCGGCGCGCCCGTTGCCAATCCCCGGCGTCTGGTCAGGCCTCCGGCTCGATGAGCCCGTAGGTCTTCTCGCCCCGGGAATACAGCGCGTTCACCTGGGAGGTGTCGGCGTTCAAAAACACGAGGAAGGACTCCTCAAGCAGCTCAAGCTGCATCACCGCCTCGTCAACGCTCATCGGCTTGAGCGAGAACTTCTCACGGGTAATCACCCTGTGCCGCTCTTCCGTCTCCCCGTGATCGCCGTCGCCGTTGACGGGCTCCATCGAGATGACGGCGTGCTTGTAGTTGCGCTCCTCCTTGGTCGTGCGGGGCTGGTGGCGGTTGATCCGGTCCTTGTACTTCTTCACCTGCTTTTCGAGCTTCTCGAGCACCGCGTCCACGGACGCGTACATGTCCTGGGACGCCTCCTTGCTGTGAATCCGCACACCGTTGGCGTGCAGGTCAACATCCACGATGTGGCGGTGCTTTTCCACATCCAAAACCACGTCAACATCAATCACCTTGTCAAAATGGGTTTTGACCTTCCTGATTCCAGTTTCGATGTACGCCTTGAGCGCATCGGACAGTTCCATGTGGCGGCCGGTGATTTTGATGTTCATACGGCTGGTACCTCCCTGATTTATGATGGGTTCAACTGTAACGCCAAGCGGATATTAGCACCGCCTGTTTGGCTCATTCAATTGATGGAACACGGGGGAGCCATCATTTCATGCCAGACTGCTGAAATAATTATAGCCACTTTTTGGAAATCCGGTTGTTTTATCAAAGCTTGCAGATTAGTCAATAATTTAATATACTGTATGTGGTGCTCCATCGGGCATTTATGCCCATATGGAGGATTTTATGGCAACTCTCGGGCCAGAAAAACAGGAACGGATCATCGAATCCGTGCGACGCGGACTGGAGGGCGATGCCGCCTTGGCGTTTGTTCACCAGAGCGGATACGCGCTCACCCCGCTGGGACTGGCAAAACAAATCCGGTCGATGGGCGGCCGGGGACGGTTGCTTGACCTGATTCACGAAGGCAAAACAAACGTGGAAATACTGCAAACGGTGCTGCCCCGTTCTGCGGAGCGGCAATTCAGGGTGCATCCCCCCTCCCAGGAAGAACTTTTCAAAAGTGAGGATTGGTCCCAGGAACCCCTGCGCGTGCCCGGTCTTTGGATAAACGCCGCAGACACCACAAAATTGACCATCCGGCTGCCCAATGACGTATGCCAGGCCCTGACCATCGCCGCCAGAATGGAGGGGGTCAACCGCAACCAGCTGGTGGTTGACCTCTTAACACGCATTTTATCGCAAACTCCCGACATGGAACAGTTTAAGGACGAAAATCCGGACGGGGAATAGACGCGCCGGCGTGAGGCAAGTTGCGCCGCCCCCCCGTTGTGAACGACAATATCAACCAGCGCATTGCGCCAATTAATGGTCTTCAATTGATGCCTTGGAACCTTTTGCCCGGACTTGGGATAAAAGTTTAAAGGGACAATTGGATACCGGGGATTTAGTTATGGCAAGTGAAATAGTACCGCTGAGCCCCCTGCGGGGCGAAACGCCCCGGCTTCGGCCGGCGACCGAGCCGCTCCCCTACAGCGAGTGGGGCGACGAGGACCTCATGCTTGAGCACGGCCTTGGAAACGAGGCCGCGTTTGAGGAACTGGTGCGCCGTTTCAACCGTCCGGTTTTCAACTACATTTACCGGATGGTGCAGAACCGCCATGTCGCGGAGGAATTGTCCCAGGAAGTGTTCATGGCGCTGGTGAAAAACGCCGGGCGCTACACCCCCACCGCCAAATTCTCCACCTACCTCTACACCATCGCCTCCAATGTGGTTTACAAGGAGTGGGCGCGCCAGAAACGGCGCCCCAAATTCTTCAGCCTCTCCTGGTGGGGCGGCGATCACTCCGACGAGGGCGACAGCCCGATGGATTCCGTGAGCGACGAGAGCGCCTGCGTGCTCACCGCGTTCAAGCGCGGCGAGGTCTCCGAGGCCGTGAACGAGGCGCTTCACCACCTTCCCGAGCATTACCGCGAAGCCTTTGTGCTGCGCCGCTTCCAGGGCCTTTCCTACGACGAGATCGCGGAGATCACCGACTGCCCCCTGGGCACGGTGAAGTCCCGCATCGCCCGGGCGGAGCACGCCCTCAGGCCGTTCCTGGAAAAATACCGCGAATACATCACCGGGGAACTGTGAGCCGCGCCATGATGGCGAACCTTGACAAATCCGTCCTTGGCCATCCGCCACGCCACGAGCTGGTGGCCTATGCGGAGAATTTGGTGGACCGCCGCGCGGCGGTTTCCGCGGCGATGGCGGCGCACCTGGCCGCCTGTCCGCGCTGCGCCGCGGAAGTCAGGGCCATCCGCGCCAGTCTTGAACTGGCCGCCGCCGCCCCGGAGCAGGAGCCCCCGGACGCGCTGGCGAGGCAGATACTCACCGTGGCCCGGCAGGCGCGGCAAAGCGCCCCCGCCCAGGGCCAAAACCCCCTTGTCCGGCTGCTGGCCGGCTCGCTGCGCGGCGCGGCCTATGCGGCCACGCTGGCCGTGCTGGCGGCGCTGGTGTTCCAGGCGGCGCTCAGTTCCGCCGCGGGCACGGACACTGCGGCCGCCCCCGGAACGCCGCGCATGGCGCAAAGCGGCGCCGCGGCCCCCGAAAGCCTGTGGCGCAAGGCGGGCGAGGTGGCGCGCCTTTCCGCCGCGGTGACCCGGCAGGAGGCCCCCCCCCGCTCCCCCCGCGAATGGGAGAAGCGCCGGGTGCTCGACGGCATGAACGCCGACCTCAGCGCGGCGCTGGCGGCGCTTGAACGCAACCCCGGCTGCACGCGCGCCAACGCGCTGGTGCAGTCCCGCCTGCACCGCCAGGCGGAAGGGCTCCGCGCCCTGTTCATAGAACGGACACTGTGACCGGAGGTCGTAAAATGCGGCATCCGTCCCCGGTCCGGCTGGCCATCCCTCCCGTTCTTTTTTTTCTCCTTGGCGTTGCCGCGCCCCTTTACGCCCAGGAGGATCTCATACAGAGGCTGCGGTCCGGCATCGAGGGCGTGGCAAGGGGCATGGATTCGGTGGGCAGAAAGGCGGGAAGCCTCATCGGGGCCACCCCACTTTCGGATGATCAGCCGGCGCCCTACACGGAAAAGCGGGAATTTGAGCAGCGGTACCCCACCGGCGCGGCCCCCATGGTCACCGTTTCCAATGAATTCGGTGAGATTCGCGTGGACACATGGAACGAACGGGTCGTCCAGGTGCGCGCGGAGATGGTGACGGGGGCGGACTCCGCGGAAAAGGCCGCGCAACTCTCCAAGGCGATCACCATAAACGTGGCGCCCGCCGAGGACCTTTTTGAAATCCGCACCCTGCTGCCCGAAACCCGGGGGGACATGGGGCATATTTCAATTTCCGTCCGGTACCACATCACCATCCCCAAGGACGCCAGCCTGGTGGCCGACAACTATTTCGGCGACGTGGTGGCGCGCGGCGTGGGCGGACTTCTCGGGCTTGATGTGCAGTACGGCGCGGTGGACATTGCCGACACCACCGGACAGGTGCGGGTGCGCTGCCATGGGGAATTTCCGGTGACCGCACGGAACCTGGCGCAGGGGGGCTCCTTTGAGCTGAAGGGCAGCCAGGCGGAGCTCACCGACGTGCGGGGCCCCCTCAAAATCAGCTCCTTCGGCGGCGGACTCACCCTGTCGCGGCTGGGCCCCGAACTTGAGGCGGACATAACGGTGGACAGCGGCAGGGCGGCGCTGACGCTGGACCCGGGCACGGACCCCGACCTGACGGCAACCGTGGTGTACGGCGCGTTTGAAAGCGATCTCGACGTGACACGCTCCGGACAGGGGGACCGCTTTGTGGCGCGCCACCCCAACGCCGGCGGCAAGCAGCGCGTCACCATGAACGCCTCATTCAGCGACATCACCATCAAGGTTGCCGGAACCGTCGCGGCCTCCCCCGCGCCGGGCGGCGGCAGCCAGGTGTTCAACGACACGAAGACCGAGCGCCTGACCCTTCCGCCGGACGCCACTGTGGCCGTTGAGGCGGCGGCGGGCCATGTGCGCGTGGAGGGCTGGGATGCCGCCGAACTGAAGGTGACCGCCACCCGCGTTGTCTGGGTGGGCACGGCGTCGTCCGCGCCCCAGGCGCTCGAGGCGCTCCAGTTCACCGTGCAGCAGGCGCCGGGCACGGTCACGGTGCACACACTGGCGGACGGGGACATGGCCCGGTTCGGCTGCACCTCGCACCGGGTGGATCTGCTGGTGCAGATGCCGAAAACCGCCGTGCTCCGCGTCAACGCGGCCGACGGTGTCACTTCCGTAACCGGGCTCCAGGGCGGCGCGACGGTCAACCAGGCCAGGGGCGAGGCTGCCGTGGACAACACGGACGGCGCGCTGGCCGTGTCCAACCAGCAGGGTGCGGTGCGGATCAGCGACTGTTCGGGGCCGGCGGAGGTCTCCGCGCGGCAGGGCACCGTCACCCTTGCACGGATTCGGGGCCTCATCAACGCGCAGAATGTGGACGGGCGCACCGTCATTGAGTCGCCCCGAGGCGGGGTGCAGGCGCGCAACAACGGCGGGGATGTGCGCCTCCTTTCGCTGGAACCGCTCGGCGGGGACGTTGACATCCGGGTTGACCGGGGCGCGATAAGCGCGCTGCTCGCGCCGGAATCCAGCGCCACACTCACCCTGCGGGCCACGGACGGCCGGGTGCAGAGCGGCATACCGCTCACCGGCTCCATCAACGGCGCGCTCCAGGAATTCACGGGCCGCCTGAACGACGGCCAGTTCAACGTGCTGCTGGAGGCGGCCGGCGGCAACATCGTCCTCAACTGACCCCCGCGCGGTGGAACATGAAAGAGCTTGTCACAATAACACTGGTCGCCTGCGTTTACATGGGCGTCGGCATTGGCTGGCGGCTGTGGCAGCGCGCGCGCCTGAAAAAACTCTGGCTGGAGGGCCAGAAGGCGCTCGGCCGGGGGGACATGCGCGGCGCGGCGGAGGTGTTCCGCAAATGCGCCGCGATGAACCCGGCATGGCCCGCCGTGCACCGCCTGCTTGGAATGACCCTCGCCGCCTCCGGAGAGATTGCGGGGGCGGAGGCCGAGGTGAAACTGGCGGCGGACCTCCAGCCCAACGACCCGGAGGGGCAGCAGACGCTGTGCCTGCTGTATGCCGTGTTCATGCCGGAACGGGACCAGGAGGCGCTGGAGGCGCTCGCGCGGCTGCGCGGACTGGATGAAAACGCCGCCTCCGTGCTGGCGAGGGATCCCAGGCTGGCGCGGCTGCGCAACAATCCGGGATTCGCCGCCGCCGCGGGTCTTGCGGAAAAAAGCGCGGGCGTTTGACAGGTTTCGGGCCGTTGCGCTAGTCTTTCAGCGGGGTAAACGGGTTGTGCCGGAATGAGAGCGGGAACAGATGCGGCGAAATTTGGGCCGCGGGAGTTTGAGATGATGAAAAAAGCGCTGTTTGCGGCCGCCGCCGCGGCCTGTGTGGTTCTTGTCGCCGGTTGCAACACCCTCTCCGGGCAGCCGCAAATCCAAAGCGCCGTCATGGAGCCGCCGACGCTCAAACCGGGTGACAGCGCGGTCATCACGCTGAAGCTCAACGACAAGCACGGCCTGGTCCGGCGGGTTGAGGGTGTGGTCGTGGAGGACGCGCGCATCACCTTCCGTTTGAACGACGAGGGCCGCGAGCCCGACGCGAAGGCGGGCGATGGAATCTGGTCCATGGCGGTCGATGTGCCCTTTCAGGCGCCGCCGGGCGGCTACGTCCTGCAGCTCACCGCCTATGGTGCGGACGGCATTCCCGTGCCGGTCCGTGACAAAAACGGCACGGTTTCCCCTCTGCAGGCATCCCTGCCCGTCAGCATTCTGAAGCCGGAGTGACATGCCCCGCGCCCTTTGGGGCGCGCTTTGCGCCATGCTGGCAACGGCGGCGGCCTGCGCGTCCCCGGACATGGTCCTTATTTCCGCCGACACCCTGCGGCCCGATTTCCTGGGCGCGTACGGTTGTCCCATGCGGATTTCCCCCTCGCTGGACCGGCTCGCCGGACAAAGCCTGGTGTTTGACGACGCCCTGTGCGACACGCCCCTGACCGGTCCCTCTTTCGCGGCAATGATGACCTCGCTGCCCCCCCGCGCCACGGGTGCCACCCAAAACGGTCTTCCTGTGCGCCCGGACATTCCCGTTGTGGTGGAGCTGCTCCGCGCGGCCGGATACCAGACCCTCTGCGTGCAGAGCACCTGGACGCTGAAGGGGCGGCTCTGCGGGCTGGACCGGGGTTTTGATGTCTACGACGACCATCTCCCCGGCAAACGCTGGGGCGTGGTGCTGGGCGAACGGCCCGCCGACGAGGTGACCACCGCCGCGCTCAAGTTGCTGGAAGAACGGAACCCGCAGCGGCCCTTTTTTCTCTGGGTCCATTACATAGACCCCCATGCACCCTACAAAACCCACAAGGACTTTTCCCCCGCCGGGAACATCCCCCATTGGAAACTGCCCCCACGGGAACGGGTGCGCGCCCGCTACGCCTCCGAGGTGGCCTTCATGGACCATCATATCGGAAAACTGCTCCAAGCCCTTCCGGACGACGCCGTGGTGCTCTTCGTGGCGGACCACGGCGAAAGCCTGTACGACCACGGTTACCTCGGCCACGGCAGGCATGTCTACCAGGACAATCTCCGCATCCCGCTCATGATTAAGTCCCCGGCACTGTCCCCTGGCCGCAACAACCATCCCGCGCGGGGACTGGACATCGCCCCCACCCTGCTTGGTCTGGCCGGACTGCCCGCCGCACCCGGCATGAGGGGGGGCAACCTGTTGCAAGACACACCAAAGGAAAACACGCCCCGCTTCTTTGAAACCTACGGCGGGGCGGTGCCCAGGGTCCCGGGACTGCGCGCACTCATCGCCGGAAAGCCCACCCACCAGGGTGTGGAACTGAACGGCTGGAAATACATCCTCCAGCGCGACGGGGGCGAGGAGCTTTACCGTCTGACCGAAGACCCCGGCGAGCGTGCCAACCGTCTCCGGCGGGAGCCGGAAACAACGGCGAA
>JBHEKP010000209.1:0-3580 GCA_041859375.1 Candidatus Hydrogenedentales bacterium
GCGACACGATCATGTTCACGAACAAGCCGGGCTCAACCAATGTGCCCGCCGGGGGGGTCTGGCTGATGACGTGGTCCACCGGGATTGCCGGGTGATATTCCTCCGTTTCATTGCCGACATAAAGCCGCGCCCCGGTAATCATCTGCCGTGCGGCGATACGGGTGAGCCCCGACAAGTCCGGCACCGGAACGCGCTCAAGCCCTTTTGACACCACCAGCAGCACCGGCGTGCCCGGAGGCACCGAAGTCCCCGCGGCAGGGTCCTGGCTGATAACGTGACCCTCCAGAACGGTTTGGCTGTACATGAGCGTCACTTCACCGACTTCCAGGGCAGCGTCGGTGATGGCGGATTCCGCCGCCGCCTGTTCCATGTTGACCACATGGGGCACGGTGACTGGTTGGGGGCCGTCCGAAACCACCAGTGCCACCGGCGTGGCCGGGGGCACCACTGTCCCGGCGGTGGGATCCTGGCTGATGACATGATCCAGCGCGATGGTTGAACTGTACATGCGCGCCACTTCGCCCAGGGCCAGGGCGGCGTTTGTAATGGCGGTTTCCGCCAGGGACTGTTCCATGTCCACCACATCAGGCACTGTGACCGGCCGGGGGCCCTGCGAGACAGCAAAAGAAACGGATGAACCAGGCGGGAGAAGTGTTCCCGCCGCCGGAGTCTGGCTGACAACCTGTCCGGCGGGGACGGTGGCACTGTATGCCTGGGTTACTTCGCCGAGAGCCAATCCTGCGGCCGTGATGGCGGTCTGCGCGGCGGTCTGGGTCATGTTCAACACATTGGGAACGGCCACCGGCGGGGGGCCTTGGGAAATGACAAGCGCCACGGTACTGCCCGGAGGGAGAAGTGTTCCCACCGCCGGAGTTTGGCTGACAACCTGTCCGGTGGGAACCGTGGCACTATACGCCTGGGTGACGGTTCCGACAGCCAGTCCGGCACCTGTGATGGTGGTCTGCGCGGCGGCCTGGGTCATGTTCAACACATTGGGAACGGCCACCGGCGCGGGGCCTTGGGAAACGACGAGCGCCACAGCGCTGCCCGGTGGGAGCAGGGTTCCCGCAGCGGGGTTCTGGCTGATGACGTTATTAACCGGCACTGTGCCACTGTATGCCTGTGTCACTGCGCCAACAGCGAGACCCGCGTCCGTGAGGGCGGCCTGTGCGGCGGTCCGGGTCATGTTCAGCACATTGGGAACGGCCACGGGTGCTGGGCCTTGGGAAATGACAAGCGCCACAGTGCTTCCCGGCAGTACGGTGGTACCCGGCGCGGGATTCTGGCTGATGACCTGGCCGGTAGGGACTGTTTCACTGGATGCCTGTGTCACCGCACCAACAGCGAGACCCGCGCCAGTGATGGCTGCCTGCGCGGCGGCCTGGGTCATGCTCACCACGTCCGGCACGGACACGGGTTGGGAGCCACGGGAAACAACAAGCGCCACGGTGCTGCCCGGCGGGACGGAAGTGCCCGCGGCGGGATTCTGGCTGATGACCTGGTTCATTGGGATGGTGTTGCTGAAGGTCTGGGTGACGATTCCGACGGTGAGTCCGGCCCCGGTGATGACGGTTTGCGCCGCGGCTTGGGCGAGCCCCGTCACATTGGGCACATTCACGGGAGCCCTGCCGGCGGAAACGACCAAATTGACGGCGGTGCCGGATTCCACGGTTGAATTTGCCGCAGGGTCTTGGCTGATGACGGTGCCTGCGGGAACCGTGTCGCTGTGTTCCTCGGTCACGCCGCCCACCACAAGTCGGGCACCCCTGATGCGTGATTCCGCCGTTGCGCGGGCCATGCCGACAGCATTGGGTACCGTTGCCGGTTGCGGTCCGAGCGACACGACCAGGTTTACGGGCGTTTCCGGATCGATGCTTTCACCCGCCGGGGGATCCTGGCTGATGATGACACCCGCCGGGACGGTGTCGCTGTATGCCTCGGTCAGGGACCCAAGCACCAGTTCCGCCTCCGCAATGGCGGATTCCACCGCCGTTCTTGCCTGGCCGGTGAAATCAGGGAGGGTGATGTCGCTTGGAGGGCATCCAGTCAGCGGGATGCATGAAAGGAGCAGCAGAAGAACCCACGACCACTTGCACCGCACGGTGGCGAACACAGGCATTTCCTCCCAACAAAAGGACGACCCCAAAACCGCTGGACACGATGAAAACCGATTGGAAACTCATCTGCCTAAATATAAGATTAGGCCACTTTTGGCGGGGAATCAAGTGTAATTTTGGCGTCGAAAGCAGGGAGATGACACGGCAGGCATTCCTTAGGGTGTCCCCAAAACACGCATCGCAGAGTGACCGTTTCCTGTATTCACGGGAAAATCCCGCAAATGCCCGGACATCAAGCCTCTCTGCGATGCATATGCAAACCACGCAACGTGTTGCGTGGGAGCAGGTTAAAAATGGTGGACCAGTGGGGGATCGAACCCCAGGCCTCCGCATTGCGAACGCGGCGCTCTCCCAGCTGAGCTACTGGCCCAAAGACGTGAAAATAATAGCAGACGATGCGGGGGCATGTCAAAATCATGCGCATCGCGGCGGTTTCAATGCCAGGCGGCTTTCTCCTGTTCATGCGGTCATGCTATGCTTGCCGAAGCCGGGGCCTGTGCCGACGGCGTGTTGTTGGGCGGCAATTTTCACGGAAGGAGTGTTGCCATGAAGAAACTGCTCAAGGCCGGGGAAAAAGTCGTCGGAGTGGACATCGGCGGCACTAAAATGATGGCCACCGTGTATGACCGGGACTTCAACGTGCTGGGTGCCTGCAAGAAGAAAAGCAAGGGAAAAAGCGGCGTCCCGTCCGAAAAACGCATCAGCGAGGTAATCCGCGCCGCACTGGAGCAGGCGGGCAACCCGAAAATACACGGCATCGGCGTGGGCTCCCCCGGTCCCCTTGACCCGGCCACCGGGGTCATCATCGACACGCCCAACCTGGGCTGGAAAAACTTCCCCCTGGCGCAGACGCTGCAAAAGGAATTCGGCGTTCCCGTGGTGGTGGACAATGACGTGAACGTGGGCACCTTCGGCGAATGGTGCTTCGGCGACATCAGCGGTTGCCGCGACGTGGTCGGCATATTCCCCGGCACCGGCATCGGCGGCGGAATCATCGTGGACGGGAAAATGGTGCACGGGTTCAGTGGCGCGGCGGGCGAAGTCGGCCACATGACCGTCATGCTCGACGGGCCCCACTGCGGCTGCGGCAAACGGGGCTGCCTGGAGGCGCTGGCCTCGCGGGTGGCGATCGCCAAGGAAATCGCCGCGCTGGCCGCGCGCGAGGACGCCCCCTACATCCTTGAAAACTGCGGCACGGACCTGTCGAAAATCCGCAGCGGCATAATCGCAAAGGCTGTCACCGAAGGCGAGAAAATGGTGGAGGACGTGGTGCGCAGGGCCGCCTATTACATCGGTGTGGCGGCGGGCAACCTCATCAACATCCTCAGCCCCGAGGCCGTGGTTTTCGGCGGCGGACTGGTCGAGGCGATGCCGGAACTCTTCATGGAGGAAATCAACCGGGGCGTGGCGGACCATGCCATGCCCTTCCTCCGCAAAAAGGTGCGGATACAGACTGCCACCCT
>JBHEKP010000241.1:0-3037 GCA_041859375.1 Candidatus Hydrogenedentales bacterium
CAACTGGTACAGCTCGTTTTCCAGCAGGCGGTGCTTTTGCTTAATCCGAACCTGCGAGGTGTAGCAGCCCACGCCCCAGGCGTTCAGGTCGGCGTGGTGACGCTCCAGCGTCCTGCCGCTCTCCCGCACCTCGCGGAAATATTTTTCAGGCGTGGAATGAACCAGCTCAACGTCCTTGGTTTCCGCGATGAGCGCCGTGAGATCCTCCAAATCCTTGTGGGACGGGCCGCCGCCGTGGTTGCCCACGCCCCAAAGCACCAGCCCGGGGTCGCGCGCATCGTTGTCCTTCAGGAAGGTTTCAATCTTCTGGCGCGCCTTGCCGAGCTGCGAGTTGTACCAGGCGATGAACCGGTGCCCCTGCACCTCCGATCCGTCCAGCCCCACCCAGATGAAGTCGGCGTCCGGAAGCGGACAGTCGTTCTGGTCGGGCCGGCCAAAAAGATAAGAGTCGTAGCCCGACTTCTTGAGCACCTGCACCAGGCCCCTCGTGTGGCCGAAGGGATCGAAATTGATGGCCGTGGTGGGGAACGCGCCGAACTTCTCCATGAAATAGGAGCGCCCGGCGATAATCTGGCGCACAAAGGACTCGCCCGACGTCATGTTGCAGTCCGGTTGCAGGAACCAGCCGCCCATGATGTGCCAGCGCCCCGCCTTCACCAGCCGCTGGATGCGCGCGAAGAGTTCCGGCTCAAATTCCTCCACCCAGCGGTACAGGATGACCTCGTTGTGGTTGAAGACGAAGGCGTCAAACTTCTCGCACAGGTCCGCCGCCGTGCGGAAGGTGGACAGTGTCTCCGCCGCCCCTTCCTCCCATTCCCACATCCAGACCGGATCCAAATGGGCGTTGCAAAGCAGATGAAGGCGTTTCATGGGGTGTTCTCCAGTGTGATAGTAAGCCGGTAAAAACGGATGCCGCGGCGGCGACGGTGGATTATACCGAAAAAGAGGGGACTGTTGCGCGTCCGGCTTTTGCCGTCAGAGGGCGTGCACCCGCCCGTGCAGGGGCCTTCCCGAGGCCAGCAGCCGTTCCGCGTGGTCCGCCGCCAGACCAATCAGGTTCACGCCCCGGTCCACCGTGTGGGAAAGAATGGTTTCCAGGTTGTTCAGTTCCGGCTGGCTGATGTTCACCGCCGTCACGCCCCGCAGCCCCGCCAGCACGGAAACAAAATGATCGCCCCTGCCGCAGAAATGCACCGCGCCCCCGCCGAAGGCGTCCAGCAGCAACTGGTCGCGCGGCGCCACAAACTCGCGCACCATCTCCGGTGACAGGTTCATGCACGAGTCGTTGCGCAGCATGATTGCGCCCCGGAAGCACATGCCCCAGTGGCGGTTATATTCCGGTTCAATGGGATGGTCGGCGCGCCATGCGGCCATGAAGTTAAGATAGGCCCCGGTGATCAGGTTCAGCAGCGCCTTCACCCGGTCGGGCTCCTCAATCAGCGCGTAAAACAGGGAACTGCCCCACAGCAGCTCGCACATGTCCATCGGCCCCTGCGTGTCCGGGTGGTACACCGGCGCGTACCGCGCCAGCAGGGGACGCCGCGCCCCTATCTCCGCGAAAAACGCGCTCATGTCCAGCGCCCGCGCCGAGAGCACCCCCGCCCGCGCCTTGGGCACGCCCCCGTCGAGAATGCGGTCTATCTCCTCCCGCTCCAGCGGCCACGACGTCGGCAGCGTGTCCGTCTCCTCCGGCATGATGTACAGGCGCACACCGAACATGGACGGGATGATGCTCGTCCCGTAGTTCGCGCGCACGTTCATCAGCGCGCCCCCGCCCGATGCCAGCACTTCCGAACACAGGCCGTACTGGTGCAGCGCCATCAGCTCAAAGTCTTCCAGTGCCGCGTTGATGGGGATCTTCGGCCAGTCCGTGCCCGGCGGCGACACCGTACCACGCCGTGGGCGGAACAATCCGTCCCCGTGCATTCCCGCCGCAAAGGCGCGCCATTCCGCCTCCAGCCGCTCCTCCGTCTCCGGCGATATGCGCCGCTCCAAATCGTCCAGGCACCGTTCCAAATCCGCGTTCACCAAAGACTCCTTGCGTTTTTCACCATGCTGTTATTTAACCCCAGAGGGTGTGGGGAACGCAATGCGTTGAAGTGGCCCTTTACCCGGTTTTCTGCTACCGGTGGACCCGCATGCCGTCGACCAGGTTCATCGCTGAGGTTCATTTTTCTACGCCTATCCGGCAATGGGGACATGGCGGCACTTGACAAACGGAATAAAATCCCCTATAATCCTGTATGTTTATAGGGAATTAAAGGTAATGCTGACAAGCAAGACAAAATACGGGCTCAAGGCGCTGATTATCCTGGCCCGAATGTACAAAAGCGGCGATGTGGTGTCCATATCCCAGATATCCGAATGGGAGAAGATACCCGTAAAATTTATGGAGGCCATTCTTGCTGAGTTAAAAAACCGGGGCGTTGTGCGGAGCAAAAGAGGTCCGGGTGGCGGATATGCGTTGGCGGGAAGCCCTGAGTCTATTTCCCTGGCGGATGTGATTCGGTGGCTGAACGGCCCCCTGGCTTTGGTTCCCTGTGTGAGTGAGTACGCCTACAGCCCCTGTGGTGACTGCAACGACATTCAAAGCTGCGGCATCCGGCTGATAATGCGGGAAGTGCGTGACGCAACGGTCCAAGTGCTGCAAACAAAGACTCTGGGCGATTTGGTGAGGCGGTGTGATGAGGCCGCCCAGTACGATGAGGCACCGATGTACATGATTTAACCCATTGCAGGTATTATTTTTATAATCAATTTCCTATAATGTCTGTAGGAATACAAGATAATGGGAGGCACTATGGAAGACAAACTGAAAAAAACGACCCGGCAAACCACGCAAAATCTGGCGGAGACAGAAACCAACAGCCGGATTATTGCCGCCATCAATTCCCTTAAATACGGCTCTGTTGAGGTGATTGTCCACGATGGCAAGGTGGTGGAGATAGACCGAAAAGAGCGCATCCGCGTGGACCCGACAAAATAACGTTCTCTTGGCCCACCGGAAAACCGGAGGCACGCAGGCCAACCACAACAC
>JBHEKP010000356.1:0-3546 GCA_041859375.1 Candidatus Hydrogenedentales bacterium
CTCGGAGGAGGCGCGGCTCCGGTTCGACACCGCCACCAGATCCACCCCCGGAATCCGCATCAGCCCCGGCAGGTGCCGCTGGCGGCAGATGCCCCCCAGCCCGATGAACCCAACCCGCAGTGTTTCCATGGGTCAACTCCTATTTCGCCGCCCTGGCGCGCCATTTTTCCGCCACCACCCCGTCGTACAGCATGGGCAGGAAGAGTCCGCCCACCACGGAGCGCGCCTGAAAGCCCACCACCTTGCCGGTGACCGTGTCATACCAGTCGGTGAGGGGCACCCGGTCGGGCGTTTCCTGCGCGAAGGCGTATGCGGGCGCGATAATCGCGTCGAAATCGGCGCGGTTGCCGGAAAGGGTGGCCGACCACACAATCCAGTCAATCTTGGTGTAGTCCTTGCGGTTGTCCAGGGGCAGGCCGTAGCGGTTTAGCGCCTTGAGATATTGGGCGGTCTCCTTTTGCGCCACCTCGGGCGGAAAGAGGTCCAGCCCGAGCAGCCGGTCCCACACCAGGTTATACTTCTGGCTCCAGGTGCCGGGCTTGTCAAAGGCGAGGCGGTACGCGCCGCCGGCACCGCCCCCGGCCATTTCCATCCATTCCTTTGCCATACCCTCCGCCAAGGAACGGTATTCGTCCCGCTCCGCCGTCATGCCCCGCGCGCCGCAGAGCTGCGCGTAGCCGCCCAGCGCCAGAATGGCCTTGAGCGAGAGGTTCGCGTTGTGGGCGAGGTGGCCGGCGAAATCGTCGGTGCAAAGCTGGTTTTCGGGGTCCAGCCCCTTCTCGCGCAGGTAGGCCGCCCACCCGGCCAGTTGCGGCCAGTAGGCCTCCGCAAAGGCGGTACTTCCCTCGGCGCGGGCCAGCGCCGCCGCGAGCAGGACCAGATTGGCGCTCTCCTCCACGGGCATCTGGTTTTCCTCGGTTTTTTCGCCGCCGCCGTAGGCCTGGCCGTTGGCCTTGGGATAGGTGCCGAGATCATGGGGGGCGAAGGGCCAGGGCCACCGGTCCGAGGCCGCGTAGTCCATCACGGGCGCAGTCAGCGCGCGGAGCAGGGCCGTGTTGAGGAGCAGGAAAACCGGCGCGGAGGGATAGGTCACGTCCACCGTGGCGATGCAGCCGTTGCTGAAATTCTCCTTGGAAAAGAGCAGCGGCTTCCCGTCCTTTCCGGCGGCCAGCTTGTGGGCCGCCATGGCCTGCCTGTACGCCAGGGCGCAGAGGCGGGCATAGGGCGCGCCGCCCGCCTTTTCCAGGTCCGCCGTGAGTTCCGCGTCAAAGGCGCGGCACCGCTCCAGCAGCTTGTCCGCGTCGGTGTTGGCCGCCGCAAGCATTCCCGCCGCGTCCATGCCGTTGCGCCGCCACCAGGGGCGCAGTTTCTCGCCCATCAGCTCGATGGACCACTCGTCGTCGTAGGCGAGCATCACCCGCCGTGACACGGCGTCCGCGGCCACCCCGCCGAGCGGGGCCGACCATGCCAGCACGGGCCAGTCGTCATCGGCGCGGCGCGGCATGCGCAGGTCGTCCAGTTCCGGCAATGCGCCCACCCGGACAAAGCCGTCCCGGCTGAGTTCGGCGCCCGCCGCCACCACCCGCACCCCCTCGGCGATCGGCGCGGCGAGATACACATGCCCCCAGTCAATGCGCAGGTCATCACCCTTCTTCTCCAGGACGGGCTGCTCCTTGGTGCCCAGCTTCAACCCCAAAATGCCCAGTTGATCCGCGCGCCCCCAGACCACCTTCTGTCCCGGCTTGTCCACCGCCCACTCGCCCGTGATGTCCGTGTACAGCTCCACCATGTGCGTCCCGCCGTCCACGGCGCGCACCCCAAAGGTCAGATAGGTGACAGGGCGGGAGAGGATTTCCAGATCATCGGGCAGCAGCGGCGAGCAAAACTCCACCGTCAGCGCCACACCGCCGTCCTCAAACTGAAAAATGCTCCGGGTGGGCGTCACGGTGAGGCCCGTCTGCCGCATGGCGGGGATGCCGTCCGGCTGCACCCCGGCAAAGCGCATCGCCTTCCCGTCCACCCGGATCAGGCCGCACAGCGCCTGCACCTTGCCGGTCCAGTGGCGGCTCCACGTGTCCGTAAGCCGGTCCGCGGGGCACCACACACTGAAATAGGGGTCATGCGCCACCAGCGGAACCGCAGGCGGCCTGAAGGGCGCGGCTCCGTCCCCCACCGCCTGGGACATTCCGCCAAGCATGCCCGCCACAACGAAAAACACGGCGCATTCCCTCATCAGGCCATCTCCCGTGGCCGCCCCCGCGCGGCCCGTCCGAACACTTCAGTTTCAGGGTTCATTGTGGTCAAGCCCCGGCGTCCGGGTCAAGCCCCGGCGCGGGAATATTGAAAAACATAGGAGGCATTCGCCGTACTGGAATGCGTTGCCTTTCAGCCGATGAACACTTATCATAACCACGGCACCAGGCTTCACATCCCGAATATCTGT
Organism: Candidatus Hydrogenedentales bacterium; assembly: GCA_041859375.1. Taxonomy (GTDB): domain Bacteria; phylum Hydrogenedentota; class Hydrogenedentia; order Hydrogenedentales; family CAITNO01; genus JBHEKP01. Next base: position 2,444 of record JBHEKP010000356.1, read on the forward strand.
TGAAAAAATGGACATGTAAAATACCGCCATGGTGGGTGCAAAACATATTACTCTGGTGGCCGCACTCCCATTATCTGCGACGACTGTGGCACATAACTGAGTCTGCGGAGAATACTCTGCGCCAATCAACACGCTACAGGGCAAGCCATATGAAACAAATCAATCTTCCAGTTTTATAGAAACCTCGACGCGCGTGAATTCACCTCGCTGGGCAACAAGGGTGATTTCCTTTGTCTCACCGGACTGGATTCCCTGCTGAAGGGCAAAAAGGGTTTCAAACAACGTATCCAATCGGTTCATTTCCTGTCCATTAATGGAACAAAGGCGATCGCCAAAGACCAAACCAAGTTGATTCAAAAACACCTCTGTTGTATTGTCAGCATAAGCCAGGGACAATGAGACGGCATTTTCCGGTTCTTCATTTGATTTTGCAAGTTCAGTATTTTTGGCAGCCCATGCATCTCTGTCGAGTGGAACGACTGTTGTCAAAAGATCAAAGGTTGCCTGCATTAGAATTCGGGGAACGCTCGATTCTTTGCTCTCGACTTGGACATCCTGAAGTTCAAATTTGCGAACAACACGCCGGCCTTCACGTTCAAATGTTATACTAAGCGGAATGTTTACCTCTGTCTTGAGTGCATCGGAAATATTTTTTAATTCCCGAATAAAATCCGCGTTTGAAAAAATGTTCACTTCGTTTATCTTAAAAATACGGTCTTTGGGATAAAGGCCAAGGTGATAAAGCGGATTGGTGGTTTTGACATTTTTGATCGGAAAACCAGAAAGGCCATCAGGCACATAAGTGTTTATTTCTGGAATTTGAAGCAATTGAGTAATAGTCCAACGCAGAGAATCGCGGGATGTCTGGCGGGTTGCTGAAAAGGGCTCTTGAGCAACCGCATTAAGCCTACGGTTGGCCTCTTCAAGGCGGACATCCAATGCCTGGCCTTCGTCACCCGGCAAATCCCGAACTTGCCACGGAAGCGCATTCCATATTCGAAAAGTCTTGTCATCAGAGGAAGTGACGATTTTGAGGCCATCTAAACTGAACCTTGCCGACAAGAAAGGCCCCTTATGCCCCTTTAGCACCACCAATTCGTTCC
>JBHEKP010000133.1:0-4233 GCA_041859375.1 Candidatus Hydrogenedentales bacterium
CGGGTTGTACATGCACTCCGCGCCCACGGCAGGATGCCGGAAATTGCCCGGCGTCACGGCGCGCACGGCGTAGTAGAAATGGTGGGTTCCGGGCGGGATCGTGTCGAAGGCCAGCACCAGCCGGTCGTCGCGCACCTCCAGGAAGGAGGGGGTCAGCCCCTTGTTCCGGGACGCGCCGCCGTTTCCGCCGTCATCCCCGCCCTCGCCCGCTTCTTCGCCGTCGCCCTCATATTCCCCGCCCGGGCCGTCACCGTTTTCCTCCTGCGCATTGGCGGTGGCCGCCGCGCCCTTGCCCATCGCGGCGAGCGCGTCGGCGTCAAGGCGCGGGTTGGACACCTCCAGTCCGGCGGGCAGCAGGTCCGAAAGCACCACGTTCCTCAGCGGCTTGTCCCTCGGCGTGCTGATGGTCAGATCCACCAGGTAACCGCTTCCGTGGGCGAGCGGCGCGTCCGCCGCCAGCGGAGCGCCCTTGTCGTCGCAAATCGTCCGCGCCACCGCCAGACCCTCGGACAGCGGCTCCGTGCGCGGCGCCAGCGGCACGCCCGCCGAAACAAAGTTGGCCACCGCCGGAATCTTCCCCTCGTTCACCACGGTGAAGACGGCACCCGGCCCCGTCGCAGTCCCGGCGAACCTGTCGGAGCCGGTGAGGATCTTCTCGCCCTCCGGCCCGATGACACGCACCTGCGCGGTGCGGAGGTCCGTGTTCAGCGCGCCCAGGTACTCGCCCAAGGCGGCCAGCACGAAGGCCGTGTCCTGCGTGGTCAGTCGCTGGGACTCCATCAGCCAGCCCATGAGCCGGTCCGCCATGGGCTGGAGCCGTGCCTGGGGCAGTTTCATCTGCGACCCGGCCATGAGCCGCACCGCCGTGTTCCGCGTCTCCGAATTGAGCACGCCGTCGTCCATGTCGCCGTCCCCCTCCGACATGCGCATCGTCTTGAGGTAGTCAGTCACCCGCTGCGAGTCGCCCGTGTTCATCGCCAGCGCCGCCGCCAGCAGCCACCGCCCCGCCGGGGGCATGTCCAGCGTGTCAAAGCGGCTGATGGCCGCCACCGCGTCGGCCTGCCCGTCCAGCGCGAGCACATGGCAGGCGTAGGCCCGCAGGTGCAGGTCCGCGCCGCTGTAGCCGCCCTTCACCCATGCCGTGCTTCCGTTCAGGACATCCCGCAGGTAGTCCTGGAGTGAGCGGAAGGCCTTTTCCGGCACCGTGGCCGCGTTGTCCCGGCGCACCAGGGTGATGAAGTGCGCCGCGTACACCGAGCCGTAGGGGTAGGGGGTGGTGTCGCCCGGCCAGTACCCAAGCCCGCCCTCCGGCGTCTGCATCGAGAAGAGGCGGTTCACCCCGGCCTGTATCCGGCTGCGGATGCCCTGCTCCGACGCGTCGCCGATGACCTTCATCACCGACGGGCCGAACATGGCCGCGTTCTTCCGCAGCAGGTAAAGCGGCATCACCTGCGAGGTGGTCTGCTCCACGCAGCCGTGGGGGTAGTTGAGCAGGTAGGCCAGCCCCTTCTCCAGGCGCATCAGCGGGTTGGCCGACACCGAAAGGGACAGTTCCACCGTGCCGTCGTCAACAAAGAGGCTGTTCTGGAACCGGGCCGTCCCGCCGGGCTGCACGATTTGCTGCTCCGTGGCGGACTGCCACGCGGCGGGCGGGCGCACCGGGATCGGCGCGTCCTGCGCCAGCCGCTCCAGCACCGCGCCGTCCGCGGGGTTGATAATCTCTGTCTCCCAGATCAGGCTGCCGGGACCGGCGGCGGTGGCGGCCAGGTCCGCGCGGTGGGACACCGTGGCCCCCGCCGCAACCTCCAGCGCCTGCTCACCCTGGCCCGTCAGGCCGCCCGTCGTCTTCCAGCGGAGCACCGCCCTCACGGGCGTCTGGGTCGTGTTGATCACGCCCGCCATGCATCCGAAAAGGTCGCCCGGCAGCGCGAAGCGCGGCATGCCCGCCTGCAGGATGTAGGGGCGGCGCACATACAGCCCCGCCGCCGCCGCGCCCGTCGTGCCCTGCGTCGCCGCCACGGACACCAGCCGCAGCCTGCCGTTGAACTCGGGCACGTCGAAGGAGACCACGGCCCGGCCCGCGGCGTCGGTCCGCACCGCGCCGGACCAGAGCGCCACCGGCCTGATCCAGTTCTCGCTCACCTGCGGAGCGCCGCCCAGCCGCCGCTCGATGGCGTCGCCGCCGATCTGCGCGGGCGTGAAGTCGTAGGCAATCTTGTCATAGTAGTGGGCCCGGCGGAAGTCCGGCTGCCGGGACCGCTGGAACCATGTGAAGGGATCGGGGTTCGCATAATCCAAAATCGAGTGGATGCCCTCGTCCACCGCCGCCAGCGTCACCTCCGCGGCCACCGGGTTCCCCGCGCTGTCCCGCGTCTCCACCGTGAATTCCACCCGCTGCGCCGGGCGCACCTCCTCCGGCAGGTCCGGGAAGGCCACCGCCACGCGCTTCGCGGGATCGTTCAGCGGGATGTTGATCATGGCGAAGCTGGAGAAGGGGTACACCTGGTTCTGCGCCAGTTCCACCGGGCGCACCACCGTCACCTCGGCCCACACGTTCGGGAAATGCTCCGGCCCCGCCGTGAAGCGCAGCAGCCCCTCGCCCTTCGCCACGGGCACCGTGTGGCGCTGGACAAATTTGTCGCCCTGAAGAACCACAAAGGCCGTGCCGTCGAAGGGCGACCGGATGCGCAGCTCGCAGTCCTCGCCGAATTCAAAGCGCTCCTTGTTCAGCGCCAGTTCAATGAGCGTCGGGCTGCCCGAGTCGAAGACCTCCACCCGGTCCCAGGACAGGTTGAACCTGCCCGTGCTGAACATGGGCGTCTGGTCCGAATGCACCCGCACGCGGCGGCGGCCGCCCCAGCCCTCGTCGGAAAATTCAAAGCGGGTCCGGCCCCTGCCCTCAGCCAGCGCCACCTCGCGCGTTTCCAGGGGCACAAACGACTTGGTCCAGCGCGGCTCGTAGCGCCCGCTGAAGGAGCGCACATGATAGTTCCACTCCTCCTTCTCCAGCGTCACCTTCACAACGGCGAGGGCCGCGGGCGACTCGTCGGGACGGATCGCCGCCACGGACACGTCCACCGCACGCGCCCCCGGCACCGGCGCAAGCGCGACACCCAGCGCCACCGGCGCGGGGAAGACCGTCGCGGACGCGCGGGCGCGCACCTCGCGGCCGCCCAGCTCGAAGACCATGCCCCGCAGCGACGCCGCCAGCGGCATGGTCACGTTGTCCCGCTGCTTGTAGGTGTAGGTGAAGGACGCCAGCCCCTCCGCGTCGGTCTGCTGCGTGCCCAGCTTTTCGAGCATGGGCTCCAGCGCCGTGTCGTTGCGGAAGGAGTAGCCCTTCCATTTCTCCGAACTGAACTCGCCGGGGCGCAGGATGATCAGCGCCTCGCCGCGCCGGTTCGCCGCCGGTCCGCCGTAGAGGTTTTCCGCCTTCAACTGAATCGCCACCGGGTCGCCCGGCGTCCACCGGTCACGGTCCGCCGTGATTTCCGCCTTCATGCGGTTGGGCACGAACTCCTCCACGTTGAAGAAGGCTGTGCCGATGGGCGCGTCCGCGCCGGGCACGCGCAGCTCCACCGTGTACTTGCCCGTCAGCCACGACTTCTCCGACGCCAGCTCGATGCCGCCCGTGCCCAGTTCCGAAAGGGTCACCGGCTCCGATTTCAGCAGCCGGTTTTTCGGGTTCTGCACCTGGAACAGCAGCGGCACGTTCGCGGCGGCCTCGGTGGTCTTCGTGCGCACGATCCACCGGGCGTGCATGGTCTCGCCGGGCCGGTACAGGTTCCGGTCCAGGTACAGGTACGCGTCATAGCCCTCCGGGTCGAAGCGGGGCATGTTTTCCTTGAAGGGGGCCTCGTCCTCCTCCCGCGCGTCAAGGCTCAGGAAGGACGCGTCGTTTTCCGTCTCCGCCACCACCACGCGCGGCGCACCGAAGCGCTTGTCCAGCGCGGCGAAGTGGGCCATGCCCTGCCCGTCCGTCTGGAGCGTTGCCATCACCTGCGACTTGCCCGAATGGACCGTCACCGTCGCGTTGGCCACGGGGGCGAGGGTGTTGATGTCGTGGACAAACACCGCCAGTTCGTCGTCCTTCCAGTGGGCCACCATGCCCAGGTCGGTCCAGAGGACAATCTGCATTGTGTTCCGGTCCGACGGTGTTGTCACAAAGGTGAACACGCCGCGCCGGTCCTGGGGCAGCATCCTCACCACGTCCAGCGGCCTGGTCTGGAGCGT
>JBHEKP010000385.1:0-10806 GCA_041859375.1 Candidatus Hydrogenedentales bacterium
GCATCATCGGCAACCTGTCGAAGGGCTACCGGCAGCGGGTGGGTCTGGCGCAGGCGCTGGTGGGTTCGCCGCCGGTGCTGGTGCTGGACGAGCCCACGGTCGGTCTGGACCCCCGGCAGATAGTGGACATCCGGAACATGATCCGGGAGCTGGGCCGGGAGCACACGGTGCTGCTGAGCACGCACATCCTGCCGGAGGTGACGATGGTCTGCGACCGGGTGGTGATTATCAACCGGGGCCGCATCGCCATGCGGGACACCCTTTCCAACCTGACCGGCGCGGGGAAGCGCGGGCTGGAGGAGGTGTTCATGGAGGTTGTGGCGGGTGACAGGCCCGTTGTGGACCTTGTGGAGGCCGGACAATGAGAAACACCTGGGCCGTCTGCAAGCGGGAGTTTTCCGGCTATTTCCTCACCCCCATCGGTTATGTGGTGGTGGGCATGTTCGCGCTGATTTCGGGGCTGGCCTTCATCCTTTCCCTGTTCACCTACGCGAAGATGTCCACCGAGCCCGCCAATTACGGGTACACCACGATCCCCGAGTTCGCGGAAACGTTTTTGAGCCCCTACCTGGTGTTCACGGGCATCCTGATCATGTTCATTTCGCCGCTCATCACCATGCGCCTGCTGGCGGAGGAGCGGCACCGGGGCACCATGGAACTGCTCCTGACCTACCCCCTCCGCGACCGGGAGATAGTGTTCGGCAAGTACCTGGCGGCGCTGGGGATGCTGCTGGTGATGATGATCATCGTGGCGGCGCACCTGCTGGTGGTGGCGCGGTTCCGGGAGATGGAGCCGGCGGTGCTTGCCTTCGGCGTGCTCACGGTGGTGCTCATGGGCATGGCCTTTCTGAGCCTGGGCCTTTTTGTGTCGGCCATCTCGCGCAACCAGATCACGGCGGGCACCATCGCCTTCGGTGCGAACCTGCTGCTGTACATCGTGGGCAACCTGGGCGAGAAGCTCCCCGAGAAGAACCCGGTGCCGGAGGGCTGGCCGGAGGCCCTGCGCGGGCTGCTGGGATCGGGGTACGGCATATTCCGGGGCCTGCTGATGGAGCTGCCCCTGGACACGCACGCCCGTGATCTGGCGCTGGGTGTGGTCACGCCCAAGGACATCGGCTATTACCTGCTTTTCAGCGCGTTCTTCCTGTTCCTCACCTTCCGCGCCCTGGAAAGCCGCCAGTGGAGGGGCAAGTGATGGAATTTTGGCGGCGGTTGACCGGTCTGGCGGCGCTGGTGTGCGCTGCGGCGGCGCTGAACCTGCTCTTTCAAACGCAGGACTTCTTCACGTGGCCGGTGCTCGCGCCCATGGGCGCGGGGATGGCGCTGGGCGCGGCCTGGGTGATTCTCCTGCTGGTTTCGCTCGCGGGGCGGGGCGTGCTGGAGGGCCGCGCCGTCGGCGGGCTCAACGCGGTGGTCGCGTCCGCGGTGTTTTTGGGCATCTGCGCGGTGGCGTACCTCTTCCTTCAAAGCTGGGACGCGTCCTGGGACCTGACGTCGGAGGGGCGGCGCGAGCTTTCCCCCATGACGCGGCAGGTGCTGGCCAACATCAACCAGCAGGTGGACGTGACCTGCTTCTTCCTGCAGGTGGACGACGAGCTGGTGCTCATCGCCCGGGACAAGACCCTGCGCTTTCTTGACCAGTGCAAAAAACACACAAGCCACATCAAGGTGGAGGTTTTGGACCCCACGGTGGACCGTGCGCGCCTTGAGGACATGAAGATTACCCACGCCTCCACCCAGGGCACCGTGGTGGTGCGGGCGGGCGGCCGGCAGCGGGTGATCACCCTTTCCGGCGGCAGCCCCCGCCTGGAGGAGCGGGAGTTCACCAACGCCCTGATCAACGTGCTGCGGGACACCCAGCCGAAGGTCTGCTTCCTCACGGGGCACAAGGAGCGGGACATCATGGACGAGGACCAGCAGAAGGGCGGGTCCATGTTCGGCAACCTGCTCCGGGGCGAGGCCTACGGGGTGGAACGCACCGCCATCAAGCTGACGGAGCCGGAGGTGGACAAGGACTGCGACGTCCTGATCATCAACAACCTTGGCGCGGACCTGCACCCGCTGGAGATAGAGGCGCTGGACCGGTTCATTGACCGGGGCGGGCGCCTGCTGGTGCTGCTGGACCCCTGGCGGGGCTCCGCCCAGGGCTACGGCGCGGGGGAGCAGCTCCGTCCCTGGCTGGAAAAACGCTTCGGCATCCTTGTGGGCAACGACATTGTGATCACCGACAAGCAGTCCAACATCTGGCAGGCCGAGCTGAGCGTGGACGGCAAGCCCTTTGAAAACACCGACGAGGGGCTGATGGAGTACCGGGGCAGCTTCGCCGTGGGCAGCCCGGTCACCCAGAATTTCGACCAGACCATGCTGCTGCAGGCGGCGCGCAGCGTGCGCCTGTCGGACAAGATGCCCGAGGGGACGGCGGGCATCGAGCTGCTGCGCACCACGCCGGACTACTGGGCGGAGACGGACACGGAGCGCCTGCTGAAGACGGGGCAGGCCAAGTATGACGCGGGCGAGAAGTCGGGCCCGGTGCCGCTGGCGGCGGCGGCGGCGCTCAAGATAAACAAGGATGCCAGCCCCAAGGGCCGCGCGGACGCGCGGGTCGTTGTGGTGGGCGACTCGGACTTCATGAGCAACGGCCAGCTTGTGGTTCCGGGCCACCTCAACTTCGCGCTGAACACGCTCGCGTGGATGAACGAGAGCGAGGAGCTCATCGCCATCCGCCCCACGGGCGTGGAGTCGGCCCCGCTGATCCTCAGCGGCGCGCAGCGGTGCGCGGCCGCCTGGGTGGCGATCATGCTGCTGCCGCAGCTTGTGGCGGCGGCGGGCGCGGCCGTGTACTTCTGGCGCAGGAGGCACCAATGAAAATCCGTTCCACCCTCGCGCTGCTGCTGCTGTTCGCCGCGCTGTGCGGCGCCTACTGGGGCATGCAGCACATGCGGGCCCGGCGCGCCGGCGACGCGGCGCAGGCGCGGCGCCTGTTCCAGTTCTCCCCGGCGGAGGTTTCCGAGCTTGGGGTGAAGCGCATTGACGGCCCCATGGCCCGCGCGCGCCGCCAGCCGGACGGCGCCTGGAAGATGACCGAGCCCGACCCCACCATCCGCCCGCTGAACCCGCTGTGGGACCGGGTGGCGGCGAACCTGGCCGGTTTCACCAACGAGCGGACCGTGGCGGAGCGCCCGCAGGATTTGAAGCAGTACGGGCTGGAGCCCCCCGCCCTGACGGTGACGGCGGAGGCGGCGGGCGCGGGGACGGTGACCCTCGTCTTCGGCGACATCGAGCCCACCCAGCGCCACCGTTACGCCCGGCTCAACGACGGGCCGGTGTTTCTGGCGACGACGGAGTCCTTTTTCGAGCTGAACCGGTCCATGGACGAACTGCGCCACCGGTTCATGGTGGACGACCGCGAGGCGAACATCCTCGATCTCCAGTTCGCCTGGATTTGGACCGGCGAGGCGGGGGGGAAGACCCCCGCCGTGGAGGAGCCGCCTCAGGTGGGGGATGAGTCCGTGGTTATCCGGGTGCAGCGGGAAAACCCCCAGTCGCCCTGGCGCATGACCCAGCCGGCGGACGCCCCGGCCAACCAGGAGGCGGTGGACGCCCTGCTCCAGGCGGTCCAGTTTTCCGTGGGCCGGGGTTTTGTGGAGAAGCCGGAAAACCTCTCGGACTACGGGTTGCAACCGGCGCGGGCGCGCATCACCGTCACGGACGACAAGTCGGGCAAGGCCCAGACGATCCTTGTGGGCACCGGCGAGAACGGCAACGGCCCCGGCGGCGTTTTTGTGCAGCGGGCGGGCGAGACGGCGGTGTTCATTGTGGACGCGCAGCTTTACGACCTCTTTCCCAAGTCGCCGCTGGAGTGGCGCGAACGGCGGCTGCTCACCCGCCGCGTGAGCGATCTCACCCGCATTGACTACCGCGCGGCGGACGACGCCTTTGTCCTCGCCAAGGACGGCGCCGGCGGCTGGGCGCTGGAATCCCCGAAATTCGACGATGTGAACACCATGGCCGTTTCCGGCTACCTTGCGGTCTTCAAGGAAACCACCGCCACGGACATCCTCGGCGGCACGCCGGACCAGTACGGGCTGGACAACCCCGAGGTGACCATTGACCTGGCCTACGAGGACGGGCAGACGGCCCGGATACTTCTGGCCCGGGACAAGGCCGAGCCGGACAAGTACTACGCCACCCAGGACACGGGCGCGGTCATCACCCTCACCGGGGTGGCGGCCACGGCGCTGGTGCCGGGCAGCGCCGCCTTCAAGTCCCGCGACCTCCTGCGCTTTGACAAGGCGGCGGCGGTCCGGGTCGAATGCGCCCTTGAGGGAACGCAGCTCGCGCTGGAGAAGCGCCACGGGCAGTGGATAGTCACGGGGCCGGTGCCCGCGACCCAGCCCCTGGCCAACCAGTCCGACATGGACACCCTCTTCGGCGCGGTCAACCCGCTTCAGGCCGACTCCGTGGAGGCGGAAAGCGCCCCCGCAGACCTGGCCCCCTACGGGCTCACCCCCCCCGTCTTCGCTTTTACGGTCACGGTTCAGGACCAAAAAGGCGGGGAAACCGTCCTTGGCCCACTGGGCGTGGGCGCGGTGACGCCGGACAATTCACAGTTGCGTTTTGCCGCGGTTGCGGGAAAAACAGGCGTTTTCAGGGTAAAACAGGCGGTTATGGAGGGGATACGCGAGGCTTTCGCAGGAATCTCGCCGCCAACCCCAAAATAATTAGTTGACAAAATAATGGGAATAGTGGATGCTATTGGGGTGGTCAACCTGCATAACTGCAAGCGTCAGCGGAAATTGCAGGTACCTTTTCTATTGACACTTTGTGTCTGCTATGATATAAATCGTGTCATATAGTTTGGGGAACTCTATGAAGTCTGCGCAGTTTGAAGCCAGACGGCGGCAAAGCGCCGTGCCGGGATGCCGTTCCGGCGCGGGCAGGGTTTTTGCCGCTTTGGGCTGCGCGGGCGGGTTCCCTTGTGGAGTGTTGGAATTTTCACGCTGGCAAGGGTGTGACCGGATTCCGTGCCCGGAGACTGGGGTGCGGTCCGGTTCCTTTCTGGGAGAACAGCGCGGTGAGTAAAAAGATCGGCGGTTTGGCGGTTCTGGCCCTTATGGGTGTCGTGGCCTTTGGACTCGCGGGGGGCTACCTCCTGCAGACCGGTCCCGTGGGGGCGGCACCGTCCCCGGTCTCACCACCCCCGGTTTCGACCGGGGCCGCCTCCGCGGCGCAGACCCCGGTCCGGTCAGTCAACGCCGCGGACGTCCCCGCCGCCCTCGTGGCGGCGCCGCCCGCCGTTGCCGTCCCGGCGCAGCCGGAGCCGGTCCGTGTTGCCTCCACGGCGGGCAACGCCGTGATCGCCACCATGATGGCGGACTCGCTTGCGAAGGGCGCGCTGGTCTGCGCCGGTGTGCGCTACGAGCTGTTTGTTGATCCCAAGCCGGTTAAACCCGGCGAGGCTGTTATTATGTCCCTCACGGCGGAGGATATAGTCACCAATGCCGCCCTGCGCATAGAGCGGGTGCGCTGGTACTATCAGCCCGCCACGGTCACCGCGCTTTTGCGCCACTATTCCGACCCCATCACCTACGCCAAGCCCAATCCTGATGACGTGTTCATCCAGACGGCCCCCCCGGGGGTGATCCCGGGATTTACCCCTGTTGCCGGGGGGATTGCCCCGACCCAGCAGGGGTTGTATGACGTGTATGTTGAGGCGCAGACACTGATGTCCGACAACACCTACACTTACTGCCAGGATCCGGCCGTGGGATTCCCCCAGTACCTGCAGGTGTATGACAGTCCGAATGCGGATTTTGAGGCCAAAAGTTATATCACCGATAATGCCCTGGTGGCACTCACCGACTGGGTGCCCATTTTCGGCTTCAATATGCGGTACACGCCGGACAATCCCGCGCCGCGCGTGCTGACCAAGCTGATGTTCGATCTCACCGGCGGCATTGAGGAGGACATGATCCAGGAGTTTGCCCTGTACAGGTTTTCCGGACAGCTTCCTAATGACGCCGCCGCAGCCCAAGCCGCCGTGGGATTTTTTGATCTCGGTTTTTCGCCCCAGCCATTCATGACCTGGGACGCGCATGGCTGGCCCTACGAGATGCCTGTGAACAATACGGCCAACGGGTCGACCTATGTGGAAAGCCCGGTAAACGGGCTGGTTTACAATGTCAACAGCCGCCCGAATTCCATCTACACGATGTACCGGCTGAATTTCGGACTGGACACCACGGACCCTGATTTCCCATTGAATGAACTTGATCAGCCAGGCGGCTTCAGTGATTTGGGCCCGAAACGGGCCACCCCTCCGGGTTCGTTGCCCGTGCCCTCGCGCGACTGGGTGATTGCCGCGCCGGGAGACGGTTATTCGTACATTCTTTGCGCGCGCCTGGGTTCCGCATGGGCTTCAAATGTGGGGTTGTCCGTGGTTCTGAAGAGCGCGCTGATGCAGCCCTACACATTCAATTCGGCGACGGGCCAGTATGTGTTTTTTGCCGCCCCGAGCGATCCCGCCGACAACTACAACCCGGACTTTTACAAGTTCCCGCCGGACTACCTCGCGCCAGAGGAAATGTATTACTCGTCCATAGACGTGTTTGACCCCCGGGGTGCGGAAATTGCGCCTGAACTTGATTTGAACCGGTGGAATTATCCGGTGGTGTACTACACCCCGCTGGCGGGCCATGTCCGTCCGCGCTGGGATTTGACCACCCAGACCCTTGACTTTGTGGGCGGCGAAATTATGGACATCCGCCAGTTGGTGGCGGTGGAGTCCTTCACCAACGTGCTGTCCATCAACGCCGACGGCCTTTCGTGGGACCAGCCGACGGAGTTGAACATCATCTGCACCGACGAGGGTGCGGACCCCTACGGCCCCCCCGGAAACGGCGGTTTTGATCCCCGGACGGGCTTGGAAAGCTTCTCATTGGTGGGGCTTGTTGATCCGAACAGGGCCCAAGGCCATGATTATGCCTTTAATGGCCTTTGGGTGTGGTACGACACCAACGGCAACGGTGTGTTCGATCCGCCCACACCAAACGGAACCAACGGGGGGGTCACGTTTGTGGACCATCCCATGGTGCCGACTTATGCGCTTGATCCGCAGGAGTCCCAGCTGGTCACCTTCGGCAATCATGAGTGGGAATATGAGCCATTCCCCGTGGGGAGCGGTGATCCGTGGTGGAAAATGCGGATTACCCTGGGAACTTTGTTTGATTACGGGTGCATTTGCCCATCCCTTGGCGGCGGCCGCAAACGCGGTCCCACGGATAAACCCACCGGTTACATGGATCACGATCCTAATGTGCCAAAGAAGCCGGAAAGCCGCAATTCGTGCGGTGACTATTTTGTGGTAATGCATGCGGACAGTGGTTATTCCGACGTGGGCGGCCTGCCCGGCGACGGCAAGGGCATCAACCTTGGCGCCGACACGCGTACCTTCATTGAGCCCCGGCGCTGGAATCCCCGTGACGGTGGCCGCTGGGACGGGGGCATGGTTTTCCGCAGTCAGTTGTGGGCATTGGCAAAACAGCTCGGGCTGATCAGCGGCAAATCTGAGCAGCCAAAGCTGCCGAACTGGCAGTCTGTGGATTTTTGGGATCAGGTGTGCCCCCCTGACGCGATTCCCTGCCCGGACACCTTTGAAGGCCGCTTTCCCTGGTGGACGGAGCGCACCCACAATGTGGATTCGGTCAAGCCCATCCGTTTTGGCGCGGAGGTGCATGACCTTGTGCTGACCTACAGCACCGACAACCGCTACAGCAAGATCACCCCCATCATGGTGGGACAAATGCTTGATCGTTTCTTCGGCGGGCCTGCTGATCGGCCAGTCAGCGGCCGCAGCCAGTTGAGCATTTGGACCGACCCCGGCTTCATTGACTCGGCACTGATCCGTGGCCTTGCGCCGACCGGATTCATTGACGATCCCTTTGAGATCGCCGACATTTACGATTACTACGGCATCAACGAGCTGCGTTTCTTCGGCAAAAACAACGCGGGCATCAATCCCGACATCAGCGGCAGTTATGCCACGCTGTTTGATGAGTTGACCGAGACGCAGTACGCCTTTGAGACGGCCCCCTTCCGCCTCCACGGCGACGCGATTGACGCGCAGTTGAAGGAGCCCCGCTCCACCTATTTCCCGAACCCGCCGCAGCAGCCCACGCTGCCGCGCTACTCCACCTGGTCGCCCTACCAGGAGGGGCGCGCCGTGCTGGCATGGGGCCTACAGAGCTCCTGCGTTCTCTTCGACGACCGGGGCAACAACGGCGACTTTATGGTGCCCGGCGACGACGACGCGGAGCGCAACTACGCCGACGATGTGTACGCCTTCACAGTTGACGACGTGCGCTGGCCCATTTCCGGGCAGCTGCCCGCGGATCTGAGCGGCAAATGGCTGGTGGACAGCTATAACGGCAAGTACTACATCGAGTCCAACAGCGGCAACGTGCTGTATCTGAAATACGGCCACGGCGCGTATGTGGATGAGGGGCTCGGAGTGCCCGACTATCCCACCGGCATTCCCGAGAACGAGCCAATTGACCGCGGGCGCTGGATGATCGTGGAGGACACGATGCCCCGGGGGACCTACACGCGGCTTGAGGACTGGCGTCCCGAGAAGCTTCAGGATCCGTCCCAGGCGTGGGCGGCGCGCATCCTGCGCCAGTTCAGCTCCGCCGAGTCGCTTCCCTCCGCGATGCTGGGCGTGAACCTCTGCGGCACGAACGATCCGCGCGTGAACAGTGAGAGCCCCATCTCCCTGAACAGCCTCACCGTGGCCTTCTGGGGCCCGGACTTCAAGCCCGCCCACCTGACGGGCCTTGACCCGAACGGCGCGCTCTGGGCGTCCGGCGTGCTGCTTTACGAGGACACGAACGGCAACGGCGTGTATGACGGCCCGGTTGTGCTGAGCGAGGCCCCGATTCCATCCTTCACCGACAGGATTGTGCCGGTGGAGCCGGGCACGCTCCAGTGGCCCGCCGCCGCCGAACCGGTGGACATGGACGGCGATTTCGTGGCCGACGACCTGAGCGGCGACGGCGTGGTCTTCAACGGCGATCCCACCGACCCCGCCGACGTGGCGCTGCTCACGCCCGAGGAGCAGGACGCGTGGGACGGCCTGGTGGACAACGCCTGGGTGCTTGACCTGCGCCCGGCCGCCAAGTGGGCCATCCCCAATTTCGACAACAAGGTTACGCGTTTGTCCGCCAAGGGCGACAAGGGCCTCTTCGCCGAGGGGGCTTCCCTTGCCGACTGGCCGGACTTCTGGTCCAGGACGCCCAGCCTTCTGGAGCTTGACGCCCTTGCGGGCGGCGAGAAGGCGCTTGATCCTACGGGCGGCAGCGCGGGCGATGATCTCTTTGTGGTGGTCCGCACCTCTAAGGACCAGCCCGCCTTCGGCGAGTTCCGCGCCGTTGTTCCGGCCAAGTTGCCCGCGCGCCCGGACGCGCAGAAGCAGGCCGGCATCCAGCTTTCGCCGCGCGCCTACAGCGTGGTGGACACGCTCGGCAAGCACAGCCCCGAGGAGGGCGCGGTGCAGAACTTCTACGGCCATGACATGATGGCCAACGACGTGGCCACGTGGGTCTACGACCTCACCGCCGCGCTGGTGACGCCGCCGCTTCCGGTGCCCGTCATCCAGCCGGGCGGCCTTGAGGCGGCGGTGCTCGGCGTGGACGCTTCGGTGAACCGCCCGGAGAACCTCATCGCCAGCGGCACCACGGCCCAGGCCGGCGACAGCACCTTCACGGTGAACGACACGGACGTGACCGTTGCCAACGACAGCCCCTACTACCGCAAGGGCCAGGGCTGGACAAACGCGGCCGTGGGCCTCTACCTCATCGGCATGAGCCAGGGCGCGGACATCAACAACTGCCGCGTGGAGGGCTACGAGATCACCGGCGTGTCGGGCCGCCAGCTCACGCTGCGCGCGGGCGCGCCGCGGGCCGACCGGCCGTGGCTCGTGATCAAGGATCCGACGTTCATGGAGCAGGTGGTGGTGGAGTTCTACGACGTGGATCGTTCGGGCGCGTTCGACCTTCGCAACGACCTGATGCCCCTTGACTTCGAGGATCCCTACGCCGGGGACTACAGCGGCGTGGCGCTGTACCGCGACAACGACATGCACGCGCAGAACCGCAACGGCGTGTTTGACCCGCCGATCCGCGACGCGCGCGGCAACGTTCTTGAGTACATCGACCTTCCGGTGCGCCTTGACGCGCCGCCGATCCTGCTTGGCACGGTGGGCGGCGAGCCCGAGTACCAGGTGAAGCTGACCTTCTCGACGCCGGGCACGGACAACCTGCAGGGGCGCACGACGGTGCCCTACGAGACGCAGGCGCGCAACCGCCAGTGGGTGCCCCAGACGGCGGGCGTGACCCAGTCGGACCCGGAATTCGGCCCGGACTTCTTCGTTGTTGTGCGGCCCTCCAACAAGATGTCGCTGAACGACAAGTTCCAGGCGGCCATAGTTTCCTGGGGCCCGCACACCCCGACCGAGCCCGACCCGGACAACTTCATCCCGTCGATACTGCCCGGCCAGACTCCCGGCCAGCAGGAGGACGAGTTCGACCTGTTCGCGGAGTTCCCGTGGGGCGCGCGGGGCGTGGGCTACATCACCCTGTTCCAGGAGCAGCGGCCCTACTACTTCTGGGGCTATGACAAGCCCGAGCGCAAGGTGGTGGCGCGGCAGGACGTGGACCGCAGCCAGCTTGGCGCGGACTTCGCGCCGCTGCGCAACTGGGTGCGCAGCAACCCGTTCCTGGCCATGCGCAGCCAGACGATCACCTCGCTGGC
>JBHEKP010000211.1:0-13809 GCA_041859375.1 Candidatus Hydrogenedentales bacterium
GGGGGAGTTCCGATCAGTTCCCGCCCCAAGGGGCTTGCACGGGAACGGGCCACAACGTATGATGTTTCCGCAACGCGCGCGGCGGCTTCCGTGCGGCCGTTGCGTGAACGAAGGAACCAGGGCGGTTTAACCATTTAGGAGCGGATCCATGAACGCACGCACCACCTTCCTTGCCGTGCTGCTTGTGCTGGTCGCCATCACGGCGGGCGGCTACTACTACATGAACATGCCCAAGGAGCAGCCCCCCGCGCCCCTGAAGAAGGCGGTTCCCGCGAAGGAGGCGAAGGCGGAGACGGCGGCGGACAAGCCCGCCGAGGCGGCGAAGCCCGCGGAAACCCCGCCGCCCGCCGCGCCGACCACCCCGGCGGCGTCGCAGATTAACACCCCGGCCGGCCCCGAGCCGGTGGTGCTGTCCGTCCTCGGGCTGATGCCGGAGAAGACGCAGTTGGCGGTGGGCATTCCGCCGCTCACGGCGATGAACGACAAGGTGGTGCCGGTGGTGCAGAAGGTGTTCAAGAGCGATTTGGACGTGCAGGCGGAATTTGACCGGATGGTGCGCGAGACCGCCGCGAAGGCGGGCGTCCAGACGGAGGGCAATTACGCCGAAGCCTGGAAGGCGATGGGCCTGAACCCGGAGGGGCCGGCTGCGGTGTTCCTGAACGCGTCGGGCGCGATGGACGCGGCGATCCAGGCGATGAGCGCCGCCGAGGCGCCGCAGGCGCCGGGCATGGACGACGCGCGTTTTGCGGCGGTGCTCCCCGTGGCCGACGCGGCGCTGGCGGAGACGACGCTGAAGTCCTCCTTTGCCGACGCGCTGAAGGACGCGGCGCCGCAGGACGAGGACGCGGCGGGCGGGGTGAAGCTGCACGTGTACCCCGAAATGGGCGCCTACGCCGTGACGGACAAGCTGCTGGTCTTCGGCAACGACAATGACATGGTCAAGGGCGTGCTCGCCCGCGCGGCGGGGGAAAAGGCCCAGTTCCGCTACGGTTCCCCGGCCTGCCCGGCCCAGGACGCGAACGAGCTTGTGGTGATGATGTACGGGAAGGAGTTCATCCCGGCGATCGGGCAGCTTGTGGAATTCGCCTCCTCCATGGATCCCGCCTCCGCCGCCCTGATCAAGTCGCAGATGGCGAAGGTGGAGGGCTTTTTCTCCGCGGAGCAGACGGACGACCCGCTGCTGTTCACCCTGGGCGTGATGGACGACCGGATCGAGATGCGCTCGCTGCTGGACACGGCGACGCACCCCGGCGTGTCGGAGTACATGGGCGCGTCGCAGCCGTTCCGGCTGACGCCGTCGCTGCCGGACAACACGCTGGCCTTCCTGACGCTGCGCATCAACGAGCAGACGAAGGAGCAGTTCAAGGGGATGCTGCCGCCGGACCTGGCGAACGACCCGCAGTCGGTGCAGATCAAGACCTACGTGGACCAGGTGATGGAGATGCTGGGCGAGGAGGTCACCATCGGCGTGACCGACCTTTCGAGCGACTTCCCGAGCATCTACGCCATGGTGGCGGTGACCAACCCGGCCGCCGCGCAGATGCTGCTGTCGCTGGCGGGCGCGCAGCTGCTGGAGGAGCACAACGGCGCGCAGATCAACAAGGTGACCATCCCCTCCCCGATACCGGTGGTGTGGGCCTTCGCCGACGACGTGCTGATCGTCTCGAATGATTCCGAGGGCGTCAAGGGCATGATTGACCGGGTGAAGGCGAAGCAGGCCAGCA
The DNA here is from genome assembly GCA_041859375.1 of Candidatus Hydrogenedentales bacterium. GTDB lineage: Bacteria > Hydrogenedentota > Hydrogenedentia > Hydrogenedentales > CAITNO01 > JBHEKP01. Next base: position 1,725 of record JBHEKP010000211.1, read on the forward strand.
ACTTCTTCGCGTCGCAGGTCCCGCCGATTGACCCGTCCGTGGCGCGCTACAGCGGCTTCTTCCTGCGCAGCAGCCTGTACACGGACGTCGTGCGCCCGATTGCGACGCTCATGGCCGCGGGCACGATTCCGCCCGAGGTGGACGGCATCTTCACCGAACTCGCCAAGATCGTGCGCGACATGCGGGTGATGGCGGAAATGAACGGCACATGGTACGACTCGCGCATGTCCCTCATGCTGGAGAAGAACCCCGAAGCCGCACCGGCCCCCGCCCCGGCGCAGTAACAAACAACCGTTTTCACGCGCGCGGCATGGTTTTCATGCCGCGCGCTTTTTTTTCGGGGGGCCCGCGCCCCATAATCAGGGGGAACATCAACCATGCGGAGGTTTCCATGAAAGGCATTCATGTTTTCCGGGCCGTCCTTTTTTCCGCCCTTTTCCTGGCCGCGTCCCTTCCGGCCCCGGCCCAGCCCGCGCCGGGGGAAATCACCCTGGAGTGCGCCACCTTCAGCCTGACACTGGGCGCGGACGGGCGCGTGCTCGCGTTCACCGCGAAGGGATCGGGCAAAAATTACGCCGCGCCCGACGGGCCGCCCTTCTGCTCCGTGAAGGCGGGGGGAACGGAAACAGCCGTCACCAGCCTGGCCCGCGAGGGGGACCGGATCACCGCCGAGTTCGGTGCTTCGGGGGCGCGCGCCGTCACGCGGGTGGTGTCCAACGGGGGCAGCCTGCGCTTTGAGGTGGTGTCGGTGGAGGGCGCGGCGGAGGAACTGGTGTTCATGAACGCGAAGCTGGCCATGGACGATCCGCTGGAGGAGCCCTTCTCCGCCTGCGCGCTGGCGCTGAACCTCAAGACCGACGTGGCGGAGATACCTGGGCCGAACAGCGTCCTCCGCGCGCGGTGCGTGTCCCGCTTCGGCATGGAGGGGGCGAAGGCGGCCATGGTTGCCGCGCCCGCGGAGGGGTTCCGCGACACGCTCAAGCAGGTGGTGGCGGGCGCGGGGGAACTGCCCCAGCCCGCGCCGGGCACGACGCCCGTGGGCGGCCCCTGGGCGATGGACGGCGAAATCAACCGGGGATCGTACCTCTTTGACTTCGGCCACCTGACGGAGAAGACGGCGGACGAGTGGATTGCGCTGGCGAAGCGCCTGGGCATCAACCAGATTGACTTTCACACGGGCACCTCGCTGCGCTTCGGCGACTGCGAGCCCAACCCGGACCTGTTTCCGAACGGCCGGGCCAGCGTGAAGGCGGTGATAGACCGGCTCCACGGGGCGGGGATCAAGGCGGGCCTGCACACCTACGCCTTCTTCATGGCGAAGGATTCGCGCTGGGTGAGCCCGGTGCCCGACAAACGCCTTGGCAAGTCGGCGGTGTTCACCCTGGCGGCGGATGTCCCCCCGGACGCGACGGAGATACCGGTGGCGGAGTCCACCGCCAACGTCTCCACCATCACGGACTTTTTCGTCCACAACAGCGTGACCCTGCACATTGACGACGAACTGGTCACCTTCACGGGCGTCACGAAGGAGGCCCCCTTCAAGTTCACGGGCTGCGTCCGGGGCGCGCACGGCACAAAAGCCGCGGCGCACGCGGCGGGCGCGGCGGCGGGCCAGTTGAAGGAGTGCTTCGGCCTCTTCGCGCCCGACGCGGACTCGACGCTGCTGGGGGAGGTCGCGGCGGCCACCTCGGACACGTACAACGAGTGCGGCTTCGACATGATTTACCTGGACGCGCTGGACGGCGAGGCCATCCTGGGCGGCGCGGAGAACGCATGGCACTACGGTTCGAAGTTCGTCTACCTGATTGCGGAACGGCTGAACAAGCCCGCGCTTTTTGAGATGAGCACCTTCCACCACCACCTCTGGTGCGTGCGCGGCAGGATGGGCGCTTGGGATCACCCGGCGCGGTGGCACAAGCGCTTCATTGACCTGCACGTCGCGGCCAACAACGGGGGGCGCGGCATGTCCCTGCCGATGAACCTCGGCTGGTGGGCGGTGAAAACCTGGCAGGACGGGCCTGCGGCGACAAGCACCGAGCCGACCTATCCGGACGACATCGAGTACCTGCTGTGCAAGTGCATCGGCAACGGCATGGGCTTCGCGCTCATGGGGGTGAATCCCGGCAACATCGACAAGACCCCGGCGTACACGCGGCTCGCGCCGCTTTTCCAGCGCTATGAGGAGCAGCGCCACGCCAATGTGTTCCCGGAAAGCGTGAAGGCGCGGCTCAGGGCGCCCGGCGACGAGTTTGAACTGGCGAAAACCCCGAAGGGCGGCTGGGGTTTCCGCCCGGTGGCGCGGGCGCGGCACAAGGTGCAGGGCGTGGACGGCTGGAGCAACCGGTGGACCTTCGACAACCCGCACGCCGGCCAGACGCCGCGCGTGCGCATCGACGCGCTGATGTCGGCGGGTGCCTATGACGCGCCCGAGGCCCAGGTTCTGGAGGACTTCTCCGCGCCGTCGCCCCTTGCGGAGCGGCTGGCGGCGGAGGGCGTGTCCGTGGGCGCGGAGACCGTGACGGAAGACGCGAAGGCGGGGGGGCGGAGCCTGAAATTCACCGCCTCCAGCGCCCTCGGGGAGCGGCGCGGCTCCTGGGCGAAGGCGGGCGTGACCCACGAGCCGCCGCTGAACCTGGGCGAAAATGCCGCGCTGGGCGTGTGGGTGCGGGGCGACGGCGGCGGGGAACTGCTCAACCTCCAGTACAAGAGCCCCGCGCACACGGTGCACGGCGGCGTCGGCGACCATTACATCACGGTGGACTTCACCGGGTGGCGCTATTTTGAGCTGGTGGAGCTGGAGGGCGGGCGCGCGGAGGACTTCGTGTGGCCCTACGGCGGCAGTTACGCCACCTACCGCGAGGACGTGGACCACAAGCAGGTCGCCTCCTTCTCGCTCTGGTACAACAACCTGCCCCCCGGCGGGTCCGCAACCTGCCTGGTCAGCCCGGTGAAGGCGCTGCCCCTGCGGAAGAACAAGATTGCCAACCCCGTGCTTTCAATCGGCGGCAAGACAGTCAGGTTCCCGGTGGAGGTTGAGACCGGGTGCAGCCTTGAGTTCAACGGCATGGACGACTGCAAACTGTACGGCCCGGACGGGGCGCTGCTGCGGGAGGTGACGCCGGAGGGCGACGCGCCGGTGGCGGCACGGGGCGGAACGCCGGTGGAATTCACGGCGGATTCGTCCGGGGAGCTGGCCGCGCGGGCCTGGGTGACCCTGGCGACCGCGGGGGAGGTTTTTGACGAGTGACGGCGCGGGAACAGGGCGCGGGGGGATGGTGTTTGGACGGAGGGTGCGGCGGGGGTGTATTGTAGGGCGTTGATTTTTGGGTCGTGTCATGGAACAGGATGACATGCGCAACGTGCTGTTTCAGGAAACATCGCCGAGCAGGCTGGACGTGCTGGTTCCGATGATGGACCGGGCCGTGGGCGTGCTTCACCTGCGCGGGTGGGTGACGGACCGGCGCGTGGCCGAGATTCGGATGTGCCTGCAGGAGGCGCTGGTGAACGCGGTGGAGCACGGGAACGGTTGCGACCCCGGCAGGACGGTGCGGCTGGAGATCTCGGAGGAGCGGGGCCGCTGCCTGATCCGCGTGCACGACGAGGGCGCGGGCTTTGACCCGGCGAAGGTGTGCATGGCCGCGCCGCTGCAGCACGGCGGGCGCGGCGTTTGCCTGATCAGGCATTTTGTTGACAGGCTCCGCTATGACAGGAATGAAAAGTGCCTTGAAATGACGCTGGAGCGCCGGACGGCGCCGGAAGAGCAACCATGAACAACACTGACGATCCGCTGATTGTGTTCAACGAGCAGGGCCGCGTCCACGTGGGCACGGTGTGCGCGTCGCGCGTGCTGAAGACCCTGAACATCGCCGAGTTCGGCAACGCCGTGCTGGACTATGTCCAGAAGCATCCGGGGCTGAACCTGCTGCTCAATTTCGAGAACGTGGACTACCTTTCGAGCGCGGTGCTGACGGAGCTGCTGCGCATCAACGAGTGCGTCCGCCGGACGCGGGGGCGGCTGCGCCTCTGCGCGGTGTCGCCGACGATCCGGGAGATATTCGAGATAACCCGGCTGGACACGGTTTTTGCCGTGCACGGCGAGGAGCTGGACACGGACATCCGGCGCTTTGAGAAGGCGATTGAGCTGGAGGACGAGGAGCGGAAGTGGTCGGTTCCGGAGCCGGAACAACGGGAAGATTGACAGGATCAGGCCCCGCTTGGCTATACTGGAGCGGGACGGCATGGCGTCGTCCCGGCAATGGCCCCAAAAAAGGAGAAATCTGGAATGAAAAAGCTGTTTTTGGCCCTTTTCGCCGTGTCAACGGCGCTCACACTGGGTTTGTCGGGCTGCGCCGGCATGAAGGGGCCGAGCGACGAGGAACTGGCGCGCCAGACCTGCGACGCCTGGGCCGCCGCGCTGATCGCGAAGGACGTTGAAAAGTTCAAGGCCACGATTTCGGATGATTTCACCTCCGGCCAGGCCGAGGACAAGGAGGCCCTGTGCGGCTTCATCCAGGAGGCGATCGACTCCGGCTACCTTGACGAGGCCGAGGTCGTGTTTGAAAACGCCGAATTCACGATGGCGGACGGCAAATGCACCGTGTACCCGGTGGACCTCTCCAGCGCCGCGGGTTCCGTGGCCGCCGAGCTGACCCTGTCCAAGGCGGACGGCAAGTGGCTGGTGACGGGGATGGAGGTGGACGGCCTGTGATTCAGGCCGCGCCGAAGGGTTTCACGCGATGACAAACGGGAGGGCGCGATCAACCGGGGTCGTGCCCTCCCTTTAATTTGCGCCCCCGCCTGACGCGGGGCCGGCCCGGGACACAGCCAACAAGAACAGGAAACGCAGCGGCATGAAAATAACCGTGGTGGGCACAGGATACCAGGGGCTGGTGACAGGCACCTGTCTGGCGGAGAACGGCCACCAGATAACGTGCATGGACAAGGACGCGGACCGCATCGGCCGGCTGCGCGCGGGTGAGCTGCCGATCCACGAGCCGGGCCTTGAGGAGCTGGTGCAGCGCAACCTTGAGGAGGAGCGGCTGAGTTTCACGACGGACCTGCGCCAGGCGGTGGCGGACTCGCTGATGGTGTTTTTGTGCGTCGGCACGCCGATCCGTGAGGACGGCGAGGCGGACATCACGCCGGTGCTGGACGCGGCGCGGGAGGTGGCGGCGGCGATGTCGGGCTACCGCATTCTTGTGACCAAGGCGACGTGCCCGCCGGGCACGGCGGAGCAGATGGAGCGCATCCTGCGTGAAAATTCGGAGCACCCCTCGGACGTGGTGGTGAACCCGGACTTCATGAAGGAGGGCTCGGCGATAGACGACTTCATGCGCCCCGACCGGGTGGTGATCGGCTGCGACGACGTGCGTGTGCGGGAGATCATGCGGGAGCTTTACAGCCCCTTCCTGCGCACGGGCAAGCCGATCCTGCTGATGGGCAGGCGCAGCGCGGAAATGGCCAAATACGCGACGAACGCGATGCTGGCGGCGCGCATATCGCTCATGAACGAGCTTGCGGACCTGTGCGAGGCGTGGGACTGCGACATCAACGACGTGCGCGAGGCGGTGGGCTCGGACGGGCGGATCGGGCCGACCTTCCTCTTTCCGGGGCTGGGCTTCGGCGGAGCGGGCCTCCCCCGCGATCTCACGACGTGCATCAAGCTGGGCCGGGACCGGGGGGTGGCGGTGGAGCTGCTTGAGGCGGTGAAGAGCGTGAACGACCGCCGCCGCGCCCTGTTTTTGCAGCGCATCCTGGCGCATTACGGGGGCACGCTGGAGGGGAAGACCATCGCGGTGTGGGGCGCGAGCTTCAAGCCGCGCACGGACGACCTGCGCGGCGCGCCCGCCCTGGACATCATTGACGGCCTGCGCGCCGCCGGGGCGTCGGTGCGCGTGTACGATCCGGTGGCGGGGCCTCGGCTGGAGAAGCGCTACGGCGGCGCGGTGGCGGTGATCCCGAAATATTACGCGGCGCTGGAGGGTGCGGACGGGCTGGTGATCATCACGGAGTGGAACGAGTTCCGCCGCCCCGACTACGCGCGGATGGCGCAGTTGATGCGCGAGCGGGTCATTTTCGACGGGCGCAACCTGTACACGCCCGCGGTGATGGGCCGCGGCGGTTTCCAGTATTACAGCATCGGCCGGGCCGTCTCCCGGACGGAGGGGGAGGGGTGACCGATGGTGCTTGACGCCTTAAAGTACACGGGGGGCCGCTCGAAGGTGTTCGAGACGGAGGTGACGGCGCGGCGCGCCATGAACTACGCCGCGGCGCTGGACGACGGCAACCCCCGGTATTTTGACGACACCCGGCCCGGCGGCATCATTGCGCCGCCCATGCTGGCGGTGGCGCTGACATGGCCCATTTCCGGGCGTTTTGCCGAGTTTTGGGGGGATTCGGGGTTCCCCTATGAGGTGCTGCGGCGGCAGGTGCACTATTCGGAGCGCATTGAATGGGCGCGTCCGCTCGCGCCGGGCGACCGGCTGTCCATCTCCGGGGTGGTGCGCGCGCTTGAGGCGCACCGGGCGGGCACGCACCTGGTGCTGGAATACACGGCGGTGGACGGCGCGGGCGGCGTGGTTTTTGTGGAGCGGATTGGCGGGCTGCTGCGGGGGGTGCGCTGCGAGAACGGCGCGGCCCCGGAGGCGTGGGAGGGCGGCCTTTTCGCGGGCTGCGCGCCGGTGTGGGAGTCGGAGCTGCCGGTGGACGCGCTGGCGGCGCACCGGTACGACGCGGGCGCGGACATTCATTTCCCCATCCACACCTCCCCGGCCTTTGCCGGGGCCGTGGGCCTGCCGGGCATCATTTACCACGGCACGGCCACCCTTTCCCTGGCGGTGCGGGAGCTTGTGAACCGGGAGGCGGGCGGCGCGCCCGAACTGGTGCGTGCGGCGGGGTGCATGTTCACGAGCATGGTGCGCCCCGGCACGGCGATCCGGGTGCGCCTGCTGGGCGGGGAACAGACGGACGCCGGAATGCGTTATCATTTTGATGTGGTGAATTGTGAGGAAAAGCCCGCCGTGAGCGGGGGCTTTTTGGAGATTGGCCCGCCCGCCGGGCGCGCGGGCAGGGACAATGGCTGAGCGCCTTTGGAGAATGCCATGAACAGGGACGGCGACATCTCATTGTTGTGGCAGTCGGTGGACCACTGGGCGGCGCGAAAACCGGACGCGGAGGCGCTGGTGTTTGGTGACCGGCGCGTCACGTGGGCGGAGCTCGCGGGCATGGTGGAGCGCATGGCGTGCGGGCTGATTTCGGCGGGCGTGGGCAGGGGGGACTGTGTGGCACAGGTTTCCGCCGCGTGCCCCGAGTTCATCATTTCCTTCCTTGGCGCGTCGCGGGCGGGAGCGATGTGGGTGGGCCTTTCCCCGGTGTATCCCATGGAGGAACTGCGGCGGATGCTGGGCGACTGCCGTCCGGCGGTGCTGCTGGTGGCGGCGGAGCACCGGGGCGCGCCGCTGGCGGGGCGCGCCTCCACGCTGATGTACGAGATTCCGTCCATCCTGGGGACGTATGTGATTGGCGGGGCGGCGGCGGGCCTGCCCGCCTTCGAAGAACTGCTTGAACCGTCCGCGGAATGCGCCGGACTGCTGGCGGAACGCGCCGCGGCGCAGTCGCCCGGCGACGAGACGCTGCTCATTTACACTTCGGGTTCCTCCGGCGCGCCGAAGGGCGTCATCCACACCCATGCGAACCTGCTTGCGAACGTGTCGCAGGAGGCCCCCCTCTTCGGGATCGGCGGGGATGACCGGGTGCTGCTGCATTTTCCGATCAACCATGTGGCTGCGGACGTGGAGATAGGGTTGTGCTCTATTTACGCCGGGGCGACGCTGGTGATTCAGGACCATTTCTCGCCCGCGGATGTTCTGGACGTGATCGAGCGGGAGAAGGTGACGGTGCTGGGGCAGGTGCCCGCCATGTACCTGATGGAGTACGAATACGACGGTTTCAGGGAGGAGCGGCTGGCGTCCGTGAAGACCTATCTTTACGGCGGATCCATTTCCACCCAGCCGATGCTGGACGTGATTTCCGGGCTGTGCGACCGGTTCGGCGCGCGGATGATCACCGGCTACGGCGCCACCGAGTTTGGCGGGTTCATCACCTCCACGGAGCCCTCCGCCCGCCCGAAATCCGGCGAGGCGGGGGCCGCCTACCCCACCTGCGAGGTGCGCATTGTGGACGGCGGGCGTAATCCTCTGCCCGCCGGGGAAACGGGTGAGATCGCGGTGCGCGGCCCCGTGCTGATGAAGGGTTACCTGAACAAGCCCGCGCTGACGAACGAGGTGGTGGACGGGGACGGCTGGCTGTACACGCGGGATTTGGGGCGGCTGGACGGGAAGGGTGGCCTGGAGATCCTGGGGCGCGCCTCGGACATGTACAAGAGCGGCGGCGAAAACATCTTCCCCGCCGAGGTGGAGGCGGCGCTCCAGTCCCATCCGGGGGTGATGTTTGCCGCGGTGATTGGCGTGCCCCATCCGGTCTACGGCGAGGTGGGCCGCGCATTTGTGATGCCCGTGCCGGGCGAGACGGTCGGCGCGGATGATCTGAAGCGGCATTGCCGCACGCGCCTGGCTCCGTTCAAGGTGCCGGAGTCCTTTGTGTTTGTGGAAAGGATGCCGCTGCTGCCCAGCGGGAAGGTGGACATGCGCGCGCTGAGGGGGCGGCAGGAGTAGGGGGGATGGACTATATGGACTATATGGACCGTATGGACGGGGTGGAGGGGGAAGAGCAAAAAGGCAGGCGCGAGGCGTAACATCCCCCTAAATCCCCCTTCAAAGGGGGACTTCAGAGTTCGCACATTTTGGTTTGTTGTTCATGCTTCAGCATGTCGGGAAAAGGGGGGCGGGACGTGGATTAACATCCCCCTAAATCCCCCTTCAAGGGGGGACTGAAGAGGGGTGCTTTTTGTGCCGGCTTTTTACTCCAGGAATGAGATGCGGTCGATTTCGACGAGCGCGCCCTTGAGATCGCAGGGATCAAGGCGCAGCATTGAGATGCGTCCGCGCCAGCGCGGGTTTTCAGAGAGCCCCACGGTGTAGTCATGCCACTGTCCGTCGGCCTGGACGGGGATGCGGAGGCTGCACGCCTCGCTGGTGGAGGAGCCGCCCGCCGACCAGAATATCTGGCATCCGGATTCCGCCGCCGGGGAGGCGGTGATCTTCATGCGCAGCCGCAGCACGGGCCGGTCCGCCGCGATGAGCCCCGCCGTGGGCGCCACCAGCGCGGGGTCGGGGGAGAGGGTTTCACAGGAGAGTACCCCGTTGGCGCAGAGCGCGGGGCTGAGGTTCATCATGGAGGTCCAGCCGCCCGCGTCCTTTTCGAAGGTCCAGTCCAGCGTGGGGGTGACGGGCGGGAAGTCGTAGGGTCCGAGGCCCACATCGGCGGGGCCGATGTTCACAGGCCAGTCCGCCTCCGGCGCGGCGGCAAAGACGCGGCGCACGGCCTCGTACATGTCAAAGCCGTATTCGGTGCAGGGTTCCACGTAGCTGCCCTCGCCCCATTCGTTGGCGGGGCCGAGGACGATGAAGGGGCTTTTGTTGCGGGCGGCGAAATCCTTTGCGGAACGGAGGAGTTTCTCAAAGTCAGCCGCGGTGCGGTCCTCCAGCACAAGGGACTTGTCGCCATGCCAGGGCCGCGAGTCCCAGCCGGTATCCACCACGGGGTAATAGGCGAGGGCGCCGCATTGCTCCCGCCGCTTTTCCCAGGCCTCGGGCGCGGTGGCGGCCGCGTCGGCGTAGCGGGCGCGGTTGGGCATGGGCGACAATTCCACGGCGCGGCCCCATTCGTGGTAGGTGGTGGCGCCCGCGAATCCCTCGGAAAGGAGCGTTTCCGTCTGGACCGGGGAGTCGTGGCCGCTCATGGCGATGAACTCAATGCCGTCGTATCCGGCGGCGCGGGCCATGGCCTGGGACTCTTCCAGCGCGGCGCGCACCTCCGCGGAGCCGCCCAGATCGCTGCGGAGGTTTCCGGGGGCCCAGAGGAACATGGCGGGTTTGCCGTTGACACGGTAGTAGGCGGGCAGGTTGAAGTAGCGGTCAATCCACTCCTGCGTCACCTTCCGCCAGTCCCCGCGGGAGTGGGTGTTGGGCGCGTTGTGGTTGGCCCACATGACGGCCACCTTGAGCTGGTCGCGGTATCGGGACTTGCGATAAGCCTCGAACCAGTGGGTGAGCGCCTGGCCGCCGTCGGACCAGTACCAGTCCACGAGGAAGCAGTTGATTCCGTTTTCGACCGCCCATTTGATTTGCCAGTCCACGCATTCCGGGTTGGACTCGTCGTAGTAGCCGAGGAGCGGTTTGCGCACCGGGGCGACGCGGCGGATGCAGTCCCATTTCGCGTCGGAATTCCAGCCGGGGAAGTAGTACATGCAGAGATCGGTGGTTGGCGGCACGGGGGAGGGGACGGGCACATAGTCCGCCCTGGGCGCGGACACCGGCGGAAGGAAGGAGAGGGAGGCGGTGGCCATGCACGTTGTCCCGCTTCGCAGGTACACGGGATAGGCCCCGGGCTTGTCCGCGCGCACCCGCCAAAGCAGTTCGCGCGGCTCGCCGTGTGGCAGGGAACGGAACGCCGCCTCCGCGGGGCCCGACAACACGGCCAGACCTTTGCCCGCATCCAGCCGGATGTCCCCGAGGGTTGCGTCCCCGCCGCCCACATTCATGATTTGGCAGAGCACGGAGCATTCCCCGCCCGCGCGGTTGACCCCGTTTTCAAAGCCGAGGCGGCGCACGGACAGTTCCGCCGGTCCCGTGGGCCGCGCGGCGAGGCGCGGGGCCAGCAGTTTCGGCGCGGCCGTCTCCGGCAGGCGCACGCCGAGCATGGCGATGTTCCCCATCCACGCGGGATGGCCCGACAACTCCACGTTGTACACGCGGCTGCCGGGGCGCAGTTCGAAGGATTCGCTTTGCAGGCCGGGCGCGTTTTCCGCCACCCAGAGCAGTTCGGCCTGGCCGGCCTTCGCCGCCGAGATTTCCAGGGCGGCCCAGCACTGGGCGGTGATGTCGGCGCGCAGCGGCGGGGCGAAGAGCGCCCCCGAGCCGGGGAGGGGCTCCCAGGGCGCCTGGGCCGCGGCTTCGGCGGAGGCCAGCGGCGGCGCCCCGCCGCCCCATTCCACCACGCGGATGAAGTCCACGGCGTAGTCCGTGTTGCCGTAAAGATCAAAACGGATGGTCTTGATGGTCCCCTCGCGGTGCCAGCCGGGGACCACCGCGATTTCCTGCCATTTGTTGCCGCCCGTGACGGGGAAGGGCGCCGACTTCTCCTCGCTCAGCCCGCCCAGCGGCCCGGAGGTGTCGCCCGTCCAGAAAATCTGGGCCGTGCCGGAGACGCCGCAATGAATGCGGATGAGCAGGTATTGCCAGGGGTTGGCGGGGATTTCCAGCCCGCCGCAAGCCAGGATGGGGTCGCCGCCGGTGGTTTTGCCGGTCAGCGTGCCGCCCTCCACGGTTGCGGTGATCTCGCCGTTGGGGGTCCACACGGGCAGTTCGCCCGGAGCGGAGAATTCCCAGGCGGGCAGGGCGGCTGCGCCGGTGAGCAGCAGGGCGGCGAGTGAAAGCATGGCCGTGTTCCTTCTTGGCATCGGGGTGCCGTGACGGGTAAACTCTTCCCATAGTATGACAGAGACGGCCAAAACACCAAGCGAGACGGGAGAGCCCATGATTCAATCCTGCACGATCAGGCGCGCGGCGGCGCTGCCCGCGTTGGAGGCCCCCTTTGACGCGCCGGAATGGGCCGCGGCGGAGACGCTGCGGGTGGACAAGTTCCACCCGCTGGGCAGCGGCCACCGGCCGGAGGTGCGGGTGAAACTGCTCCACGACACGACGGCGGTGCAGGGGGTGTTCCATGTGCGGGACCGGCATGTCATCGCGCGGCAGACGGGCTACCAGGCGATGGTGTGCAAGGACTCGTGCGTTGAATTCTTTGTCCGTCCGAAACCGGACAAGGGCTACATGAACTTTGAGATGAACGCCTGCGGCGTGCTGCTCAGCGAGTATGTGGAGGACCCGACGCGGACCAACGCGGGGTTCAAGAAGTTCGAGTGGACGGCGGAGCGCTTCGGGGGGATGGTGCGGATTCACTCCACGCT
>JBHEKP010000273.1:0-2755 GCA_041859375.1 Candidatus Hydrogenedentales bacterium
ACCGGTCGCAGAAGAGCAACCCCTACATGTCCGACCGGGTGCAGATCACCCGCGAGGAATATGACCGGTTCAAGCCGATATTCGAGCGGGAAATCGCCAAATTCAGCTAAACCAAAAAATTTAACCACGGAACACACTGACCACACGGAAAAGGGAAGAAGGAAAAGAGGCTGGAGCGAATGGCCGCACTGAAATATGAGGGAGAGAGTTATAAAATCCGTGGTGCGGTGTATGAAGTGTACCGTGAGACAGGGTGCGGCTTTCTGGAGGCGGTGTATCAGGAGTGCCTGGAAAAGGAGTTTGCCCGGCAGGGAATACCCTTTGCCGCGCAGAAGGAACTGGCTCTGCTGTATAAGGGGGAACAGCTTGCGCAAACCTACAGGCCGGATTTCATCTGTTTTGACAGCATTATTGTGGAATTGAAGGCCGTGCGCGAACTGGCTGACGAACACCGAGCGCAGATGCACAATTATCTCAAAGCCACAGGATACGGCCTTGGCATACTGGTTAATTTCGGACATTATCCAAAGGCTGAAATCGAGCGGATTATCCGCTGATTTCCCATCCTATTTTCCGTGTGGTCAGTGTGTTCCGTGGTTAATTAATTTGCGGGAGGGCGGGCATGATGAAGCGGTTTACCGTATTGATGGTGTGCGCGGCGGTGTTCTGCCTGAGGGGCGCGGCGCAGACCCCCGCCCCGCCGACGGGCGCAACCGTGAGCGACGAGGTGTTCACGGCGGCGTGCGACGGAACGGAGCAGCGGTATGTGCTGCTTCCGCCGGAGGGCTTTGACGCGGCGCGGCCCCATGACGCGCTGGTGGCGCTGCACGGGCACGGTTCGGACCGGTGGCAGTTTGTGCGGGACGAGCGCGACGAATGCCGTGCGGCGCGGGACGCCGCCGCGAAGCGGGGGATGCTTTTCGTGTCGCCCGACTACCGGGCGAAGACGTCGTGGATGGGGCCGAAGGCCGAGGCGGATCTGGCGCAGATCATCGCGGAGCTGAAGGGCAGGCACGGCACGGACCGGGTCTTCCTGTGCGGGGGATCGATGGGGGCGAGTTCGGCGCTGACTTTTGCGGCGCGGCATCCGGAGCTGGTGGCGGGCGTGGCGGCGATGAACGGCACGGCGAACCATCTGGAGTATGACCAGTTTCAGGACGCCATCGCGGAGTCCTTCGGCGGCGCGAAGCGCAACATCCCGGAGGAGTACAAAAACCGCAGCGCGGAGTATTTCCCCGAGCGGCTGACCATGCCGACGGGCCTCACCACGGGCGGCGCGGACACGGTGGTGCCCCCGGCGAGCGTTCTGCGTCTGGCGGCTGTTTTGAAGACCCTCGGCAGGCCGGTGCTCCTGATCCACCGCGCGGAGGGCGGCCATTCCACGACCTACGGGGACGCCGAGGCGGTATTGGATTTCGCCCTTGGCGGTGTTGGTGAAAAGTAATATACTAGGGATGGAGCACGGTGTGCCGGCAGGACCGGGACGGGCAGGCTTAGGAGCGGGAGCATGGGATGGATTCGGAAGGCTTTCAGGCTTCGGAGCATCGCGGTCGCATTCCTGCTTTGCTTTGGGCTTTTCGTGTGCGCAGCGGTGGTGCTGATCCTTGCCGCGCCAACGCCGCAGACGGAGTCAGAGTGGTACGCCACGCAGGCGGCACGGCTTGCAGCAATTCAAATAACCCCGGAAATGGTGGCTGCGGTCAAACCCTGGCGCTGCAACGAGTCCAGTTGTTCCTATCACATGACAAGCAGAGAAGGGGTCATCCCCTTCGGTGACGGCACGGGGGTGTACGTCACCTGGCATTCCTTTCATGACAATGAATTTTACGGGCGCACAGCCCTGATAAAATTTAAACTGGTTGCGGGAACGGCTGGAAAACCCGTGTCAGATGCGGTGCTGGCGGTGGACCGGCAGGGGAGGATGTACCGCAACAATGACCATGTGTGCGGGGCGCTGCAGTTGCGGGCAGACGGGCCAGTGCGCAACCTAGAGGATTTTTTGAAGACGCGCACAGACGACGAGTTATGGCAACCTTACATCCCCGACGCCCCATAACAATGAATTGTTCGATCCCCCGGCAAAACCGCTGTGGATAAAAGGGCAACAGCGGGATATAATCCGGCCATGCCCCGGCGCTCCTGTTTCGGACGGGCCGGAAACTTAACCCGGAGACAGCCGTGTGATCATCGTGGCGAAAATCCTCCGCTTTCTCGGCGTCAAGCTCGTGGTTGTCGTGTTTATCGCCGCCGCGATGACGGGGGCGGCGTTCGTCATCAACTGGTTCAGCGCAAACAAGATGACCGCGGACCAGGTGGCAAAACTCGGCAGGGAGGCCGCTGAACTGGGGGCAACCCTTTCCAGCCAGGACGCGCGCCTGAAGGCGCTGGAAAGGGAGATTAAGGAATTCGAGAAGAAGGAGCCCCATTGGTGGCACTACACCGACGACTTGCGATGGCACGCGGAATACGAGGTGCTGAATGAAACCCATAATTTGCTGGCCGCGCAAAGAGCCAAAACAAGGCTTTTCCTCCAGGAAACGGAGGCGGAATGGCGGCGCGGACAGCAGCAGATCAGCCCCGCGTTTTCCGGCCTGACAAACGCGTACCAGCAGACCAAACGGCAGATACTGATCGTGATTCTCCTGGCGCTCGCCGGGCCCACGGCGTGGAAGCTGTTCTGGTACTTCGGGCTTGCGCCGCTGGCGGACCGATCCAGGCCCATACGGCTCCACCGCGACGCGGACCCGGCCGGCCC
>JBHEKP010000017.1:0-4665 GCA_041859375.1 Candidatus Hydrogenedentales bacterium
CTCCCTCGATCCTCTTCTTGCGCCCCTTGTGGCCAATCTTCCCTCCGTGCTTCCACCGTGGCCTCCGTGGTTCAAAATTATCTTTCCCCTTCAGTGTGTTCCGTCTGTTCCGTGGTTAAATTTCCGCCTGTAACGCCTCACCCCCCGGCCCGCGAGACTCCCAAGCAGGGAGCCTGCAAAAGCCGGAACGGCAGCGAATGGCACAAGCAGCAGGGTCCATGGATAGGCCTCAAAATTTCGCGGGGCCAGAAACCAATAGGCCGCGCAACCAAGGAGAATCGGCACCAGAAGATGCAGGATCACGCGGAGAAACCAGTGGAGCCTGAAATAGAACAGTGCGGGCAGGAAAGCAATGAGTGCGCTCATTAGCATGAACAGCGGCGCGGGCAGAATGCGTTCCCGCCAGGATCGCCTTTGCGGCGCTTCAAGGGCGAGTTTGGCGGCGGTGTCGCTGCTGACAAGGCGGACGTGTTCCGGGAGCAATTTGACCAGTTCCATGATGGAGTTGTTGAGGTCGAGCCCGCCGTCGCTGGTCATGTAGATTGCCGTGACGGTTCCCCGCGGGTAGCCGCCCAGTTCCTTCGCCATGTTTTCCGGACTCAGGAAGAAATCCTTTTCTGCGGGACCGCCCTTGTCGTTAACACCCCGCCATTCCCTGGGCCTGAACAAAACAACCTTTCCGCCGTCCTGGCCGTCCATGACCTTGAAAAACTGGTTGGGTTGCCATGTGCCCGTTGGAAACAAATAGGGGACGTTGACGGGAAACACCCCCTTGATGGCTCCGTCCTTTTTTGCGTACTTTGGCAGAAACACATTTTCGGCACACCGCCAGTTGTGAAAAAACTCCCAGTGGACCGTGCTGTTGGTGCCGATCAGGCGGGCGTCCTGCTCCGTGGCAACGACGAATTCGTCCTGCATGGTTGTGCTTTCCAGGGACGAGGGGTACGCGTACAGATGGCCGCTGGGCGGGAGCGCAAAGTAGTCTTTTCCCGTGGCATGGCTCATTTTGTAGTACCACTTGAGCACATCCGGCGCGACGCGGGCAAGGTGCGGCGAAATGGACCAGGTAAGCGGCGGGCAGGAATCTTCGCCGGCACGACAAGCCGCCGCCCGTTGGCGAAACCATTCGAGGCGCATTCCCATCATGAACGCGATGTTGTCCCCATCCCCCAGAATAAGGGCGACATAGGTCTTGCCGGGATCATACCGGACGTCCTCCGGCTCGTTTTGGGGTATCTCCGCAGAATCGGTGATCGGCGCCCGCCGGGTGGAGAAGAAGGAGAGATTGTTGACCTCGGTTGGAATGGCGCCCATGTTTCTTGACGCGGCGCACAGGGTCTGCGCCTCGAAAAGGTATCCGCCGAGCACCATCCAATTGTTCGCGTACCCGTAAACTCCGATGGGTTTGGGCCAGGGGTTGACGCTGACAATGTCGTTCAGAAGCTCATGCTCCTGCGTGCATTTGATGCAGCCGTTCACCAGGAACATGACGAACAGCTTTTCGGAGAACACGAAATCAATCATTGAGGGGTTCATGGGCCCGGCAAGTCCGGGGTTCCAGACTTTTTTGTCCTGTGTGTCATAGCCCGGGTTGAGCATGGCAAGTCCGGTGGTTTCGTTCACGTACTTCTCGTACACATGCTTTGTCGCGAGATAAGGCGTGTCAAGATCCCTGAACTCCGCCGTCGCGTCGAACACCGTTTCACCCCATGGGAGGTTCATTTCCCCGGCGATTGGCACGGCTTCGAGGACCACGCCGACTGTGAGGATATTCGGAAGCAACGCCTGCTGCTTGCCATGGGAGTACCGCACGCACCGGGGGAACTCCGCCCTGCATGCATCGAGAAACTCGTTGGCGGTTATTGTTTTGTCCGGTTGCAGCCCAAGTTCCTTCACCCATTGAAGGTCTTTGTCGTCCATGTGCGTGAAAACAGACCCGCCGCGTTTGCGGTTGCACAATCCTGCGCATGCCTGAACCGCTATCTTCACGGCAGGGGCTGTGTCCGGGGCGATGCGCACCAGCGTTATCGGCCCTCCAGCGCCGTCCGGTGGCGGTGCCGTGCTGGAATCCGGCGCTGGAAACGCCGCCGCGCCCGCAAACGCCATGCCCAGCAAAAGCACGGCCGCAAAGTTAAGCGGCATGGATGTCATGGTGTTCTTTGTTAAGTGCAATGTTTTCTCCAATGCCCGAACTAGCGCTCTGGCCTTTCGGCCTTGGACCCCGTGTTTCACAGGCACAAGGATAGGGCCGGGGGGGCGGCAAATCAACACATGCCCCGCCCGAATGAACCAACGAGGGGGAAGACTTCGAACCAATAGGGTCATGCCGCAAAGGGAAGGGATGGGGATTACGTGAGACGGGGCGTGTCACTAGAATCGGGGGGCTAAAATCCACTATGGTGTGGCGGAACGGCCATGGACGGAATCGGCGGCGGACGCCGTTGGGAGACAGTGAGATAAAGAAGCAACTGCCAAGTCTGATTGTGATCCTGCTGCTGGGCGCGGCCGCAGGGCATGCGACGCCGGAAACCAGCGCCGTCTGGCTGGACGACCTGGAAATTCAGGCGCACAGCGAGGGGATTCGCCCGGTCCAGGCAAAGGCCAATTACACCCATGACACCATGCGCATGGACGGTGCCTCCCATGCGCGGGGTGTGGGCGTGCAGTCGGTCAGCGTGCTTTCCTTTTATTTGGACGGCAATGCCGCCCGGTTCACGGCGCTGGTTGGCTTGGATGATACGGCCAACCGTTCCGTGCCGGTGACCTTTTATGTGATTGCCGACAGAAAGATACTCTTCGACAGCGGCAGGATGCGCGTCGGCGACGCGCCCAAACCCGTTGACGTGGACCTTGCCGGTGTCAGGCAACTGGGGCTGCTTGTGACGGACAAGGTGGGGGGCGTCAGGAACAACCGGACCTATTCCAACTGGGCCGACGCCCAACTGATCATGGTTGGGGGGAGGATGCCGGTTCCCCGGCCAAACACGGGTGAGAAGCACATTCTCACGCCCCCCGCCCCGCCGACGCCCCGCATCAATTCGGCGCGCGTCTTTGGGGCGACCCCGGGCCGGCCTTTTCTTTACACCATCGCGGCGACGGGGCGGCGGCCGATGCGGTTCTCCGCGGAGAACCTGCCCCCGGGCCTGACGCTGGACAACACCACCGGCATCATCACCGGAAGCGTGGCGGAACGCGGCGTCCACACCGTGAAAATCACGGCGGCCAACGACCTTGGCGCATGCGCCCAAACGCTGACAATCAAGATTGGCGACGCCATCGCCCTTACACCGCCCATGGGCTGGAACGGCTGGAACTCCTGGGCGGGGGCCATTGACCGGGAAAAGGTGCTCGCCTCGGCGGAAGCCATGGTCGCAAGCGGGCTCGTCAATTACGGGTGGACGTACATTAACATTGACGACACCTGGCAGGGGACGCGGGGCGGCCCCCTCACGGCGCTGCAGCCGAACGGCAAATTCCCCAACTTCAAGGAAATGGCGGACCGCATTCACGCCATGGGCCTCAAGGTCGGGGTGTATTCCACACCGTACATTGCCAGCTACGCCGGGTATCTCGGCGCGTCGTCCGATTACCCCGAAGGCGGCGAACGGCACGGGGACATCCAGGGGCAGTCCTTTCACCGCATCGGGAAACACCGCTTTGAGGCCAATGACGCGCGGCAGATGGCCGAATGGGGCGTTGATTTTCTGAAATACGACTGGCGCATGGATGTGGACTCCGCCAGGCGCATGTCGGACGCGCTGAGGCGGTCGGGCCGGGACATTGTGCTCAGCCTTTCCAACAACGCGCCCATCAGGAAGGCGCGCCACTGGGCGCGCGCCGCAAACATGTACCGCACCGGGCCCGACATCCGCGACAGTTGGACGAGCCTCTACCTGACCTCCTTCACCATTGACAAATGGCTGCCGCACACCGGGCCCGGACACTGGGGCGACCCCGACATGATGGTCCTGGGCAATGTGACAACGGGGCAGGAAATGCACCCCACCCGCCTGACCCCCGACGAGCAGTACAGCCACATGAGCCTGTTCTGCCTCATCGCGGCCCCCCTGCTGATAGGCTGCCCGCTGGAGCAGCTCGACGCCTTCACTTTGGGCCTGCTGACCAACGCGGAAGTTATCGGGGTCAACCAGGACCCGTTGGGCAGGCCCGGCCGGCTGGTTGCCGAGAAGGACGGCGTGCAGGTTTGGCGGAAACCGATGGAAGACGGATCGCAGGCCGTTGGACTGTTCAATGTCGGCGGTTTCGGGAAAACGCCGGAATCCTATTTCCGCTGGGGGGATGAGGCCCCAAAATCCTTCGAGTTCAATTTTGCGAAACTGGGAATGAAGGGGACATGGACCCTCCGGGACCTGTGGCGGCAAAAGGACCTGGGCGCGTTCAACGGGTCTTTTAAGACGTCCATCCCCCACCACGGCGTGGTGCTGCTGCGGATGTCCAAGAACCCCTGACACCGGCGGCCCTGTCCCGGAAATCCTCACGCAAAGACGCCAAGCCGCAAAGGGGAAGAAGGGGAAGAAGAATAGCCACGGAGGGGACGCCGGGGGAGTCACGGCGGGCACTGAGGCGCTTGGAAGGGTTTCAGTGTCTCGCGAGTTCGCATTTTGCGACCCCTTCGAAAGTCAATTTTACCGGTTGAATTGTTCC
>JBHEKP010000217.1:0-20670 GCA_041859375.1 Candidatus Hydrogenedentales bacterium
CGCTGTCAGCACAAGTACCGCACCCAGCACTTTTGCGCGTTTACGCTGAAGGAAGGGCGGCGGCGGGGGTGGGGGTGCGGGTTTGTCGGTGAATTCACGCGGGAACCAGCGGAGTTCGTCCGCCTGCCGCGCGATCTCCAACCGCCGGTTGCGGCGCACGAGGGACTTGTAAAAGGGATCCGCCGCCTCAGGATCGCGGTTTTTAAGCCACATGCCGCCGGTGTGCAGCGCTTCCGCGGTCATGGGATCGTTGTCGGGCAGCAACCCCGCCGCCTCCCACATCAGCCCCGCCGCGAGGTAACGGTAATGAAAGCGCTTGTTCGGCGTGGCATCCGTTTCGGCGCACCACGGATGATCCGGCCATTCAAAATCCCCACGCCACACAAACCAGTCGGGGCACAGTTCCGTGCCGTATATTTCCATGCCCTGTTCACGGACGATGCGCGCGGCCTCCATCAGCATTCCCGCCCGCTTTCGTGCGTCATACCCCGGAGCCCGCCCGTCAAGAAGAAGCTCGGTCAGTCGTTTCACCGGCTCCCTAAGCGGCTCTGGATAAAACTGCAACGCCTCCGGAAGCCTTCCGGCCCGCGCAAGACGGCGCGCAAGGAGATGGTGCAGGTCAAAGGTTTGATCATACGGGCTTCTTTTCCTTGCCGTCGCCGCGCCCAAATCACTGACATGTTTCAGGAGATCATCCAGGGGCATCCTGTGCTCCGCCACATAGGCGGCGTCCGTGCCGAATCCGGCCGACACAAAAGCGCCGAGGGCCCCGCGAAGATCACCGGTCTCCATCTTCAGCGCGCCCAGTTCCGCGGCGGCGGCCTCCACCGGGGTCATGCTGTGCCACCCCTCAGAGCTTCTGCGAATGGTCCAATAGCGCGTCTCCTCACCGCCATTCTTGAGCAAGTCAACCACCTTTTGCATGACGGCGGCGGCCTCTTCCATTTTTCCCGCCCGGCGCAAAAGTTTTGATTGCACCCACAGGGTCATGGGCTGTTCCTGGTCGGCCATTGCGGCCCATTTTTCAGCTTCTTCCATCTTTCCGGAATCATAGGCCAGCCAGGCGATGCGGTCCGCATGGGGCACCGGTCCGGAGGCGGCCATGGCCGCCAGTCTGGGCAGCAGCCATCCTGTGGTGAATTCCCCCTGCGGGGCATGATCCAAAAACCAGGCAATCATCACACTCCGAAGCAGCCCGTCCTGCATGAACGCCTCGGCCTTGATGGTGTCGGAGGCGAAGTCGGTGCTCTTGAACACCGTTTCAAGCGACTGCAGCGCGCTCGATTTCTGTTCATCGTCCCCGATTTTGAAAAAGTCCAGGTATGTGCGCGCCGCCGCCGCCGTCTCCCCCTTCTTGTAAAAAACACGGCCCAGCCAGCCGGTTGCCGCCGGCGCAAGTCCCAAAGGATCCGCAGCCCCGGCTATGGCCATGCTTTTCACCAGCTCAAACGCCGTCCGGGCCTCGTCATACTGCTCCAGTCGCAGCCGGGTCATGCCCAGCATGTGCGCCGCCCAAATCCCCCGCATCGTCCGGGCCTCCTCCGGCAGTGCGAGCACCTGTTCAAAAAAAGGCGCGGCTTGTTCGTATTGCCGGTTGTGATACGCCGCCGCACCCCGCGCGTACAGGGCGAACTCCGCCGGAAGCATGGACAACAGCGCCGCGTGGGGGGTCAGATCATAGGGTTTCGGTTCCTCGGGGGCGGGACTGTTGTCAGTGATGCCATAGGATTCATACCGTTTGCGCTCCGTCATCTCCCTGTGCCAGTTGTTGATCTGCTCCCCCCTTTCCCGCATTTCCGCGCGCATTTGCTGGTGGGCGTCGAGAATCTGGGACGCCTCCCCCCCGCGCACCCCCAAAGCCACAAGTGCGTTCTTTAGCTGCGCCCTCTCCTTGTACTTTTCCTCCTCTTCCTCTTCCTCCTCCTCTTTTTCCTCTTCCCCGGCCTCCGCGCCCTCCGTGTCCGGCTCCGCGGCGATTATCTTCTCCTTTTCCTCCATCCCAAGCAGGCGGCATACCTCGTGCGTGAATGAGGCTTCGGGCATGACGGCCGGGTCCCCTCCCCCCACCACATAGTAATCATTTGGAAAAGAGGGCCCGCAGGCCGCCGCGCCGCAGGCCGCCGAAATGAACAGCAAAAACATCCCCCCGGCGGCAATCAGTCGATCAGTTCCACCTGTACGCACTGCACTCCCTCCTTTTCTCCGGCATGGCCCGGACGCATCCTGAACCATGCCGCCATCACCTCTTCACCCTTTGCCCCGGGGGGCCGTCCGACAAATGTCAGACTGTCCTGTTCATGCGGCACCCCCGGCCTGAACGTTCCAACAACATCATACGCCTGCACCGCATCCGGCATCCATCCCACCTGAAAGCGCACCCGTCCGGCGGGCTGGTACCCGCCCCTGTTCACCACCCATGCCTCATAAAGACCCGGTTCCGGCCTGCGCAACTCTACAATCACATCCGCTTTGGGGGCTGTCCCCGCCATCACATCCGCCACCACCGGCCAGGGCAGGTTCAGCCTGTCCCCCTCCACAGGCAGCCTGAACCAGGCAATGCCGAGGCAATTATCAGGCGGCGCGTCTTTCCATCCCCGCACCAGCCCCGCCAGCTCCGCCGGATCCGCCGCCACGTCCCTGGCCGTCCAGCCCGGCGGAAGGGTCGGACCGGACTGCTCAGACTGTATCAGCCTGAATTCCCCCTGTTGGTCAAAGACCATCCTCCCCGTGTGCGTGGGCAGGGCAATGTAAAACGGCCTTCCCAATTTTGCCGCGCGTTGCGCATAATCCCTTGCCTTGTCCGGATCGCACATCTTGGGCAGCCTGTCCGCCGAAACCGGCTTTTCAAGGGAATGCACCTGCAGGACAAAATACGCCGCCTCTCCGGCCAGCGTGGCCATGTCCCCGCTGTTCAGCCAGTCCGGCAGCGCGGTGATGGATAAATTGGCCTCCGGCATCCCCCTGCGCAGCGCGGACAAAAGCAGCCCATATCCGGCCAGCGCGCGTGTCGGGCAATCATAATCAATCTGAATGTTTATGCTCCCGTTTGTCCTGGGCAGCACCCGCAGCGAATCCGCAAGAAAAGCCGCCGCCTCGTCAGTTCTTCCGGCGTCAATGGCCTTGGAGAATCCTGTTTCCACCCGGCAGACAAAGGTCACCGCCTTTCCACCGACCACGGGCGCGGGCTGGGCGGGGGTGAAATGAAACGCCGTGCCGTCATAGTCCGCCACACCGCACAGCGCCATGAACCCGTTCACACTGGATGCGGCCCGTTCCGCGGCGGCGGTCACCGCCCCATCCCAGCGGGTCTGCCAGACATACATCCAATGCTGGAATGGGGGAACTGACGCGGGAGGAGAGGCATCGAAAAGAACATATGCCGACACCCCCAGGGCCGCCACAACAGGCAGACCCAAAAGCACCCTCTTGCCGCCTTTTATCATGGGTTGATTTTAAGGCAGAAATCCCCCCTGTTCAATGTTTATACGGGGGTAAAAGTTGACTCATTCGGGCCTTTCAACGTATTGTCATTACTGCGTGGGAGGCTGGGGAATGAACGGCGGCGGCCCTGTTTCCGCCGCGCCATTGAGGATTTCAAATGCGGTTTGTTGTTGCAAAATCCACCCTGCACGGCGGGGTTGACATACCCGGCTCAAAGTCCCACACCATCCGCGCCGCGGCGGTGGCCGCCCTCGCGGAGGGGGAAAGCCGCATTCTGCGCCCGCTGGACAGCGCCGACGCCCATGCGGCGCGCCGCGCCTACCGCCTTTTCGGCGCGACCATCGACGAATTTCTGGGGGAATGGCGGGTTTCAGGCATTGGCGGACGCCCCGGCATTCCGGAAAACGTCATAGACGTGGAAAATTCCGGCACCACCATGCGCATCGCCCTCGGCACCGCCGCCCTGCTTTCCGGCGGCATGGCCGTGCTCACCGGCGACGAACAGGTGCGCCGCCGTCCCTGCGGCCCCCTGGCGCAGGCGCTCACCAGCCTTGGCGCAAAAATAAGCGCCACGCGCGGCAATGGCATGCCCCCCTTTGTGGTTGAGGGCGGCCTGCGCGGCGGGGAAGCCACTCTGGAGGCGGTCACCAGCCAGTATGTGACCTCGCTCCTGATGTGCTGCCCCCTTGCGGAAAAGGACACGGTCCTGCATGTGCCCCTGCTCAACGAAAAGCCTTATGTGGAAATGACGCTGGACTGGCTGGCACGGCAGGGCGTTTCCGTCCAGTATTCGGACGACCTCAGTGAGTTCAGGATTCCCGGATGCCAGCGGTTCAACACTGTCAACCGGGCCATCCCCGCCGACTTCAGTTCCGCCACTTTCTTCCTCGCCGCGGGAGCGATGCCGGGCAATACCGTCACCTGCCGGGGGCTGGACATGACCGACACCCAGGGAGACAAGGCCGTGGTGGAATATCTGCGCGCCATGGGCGCGCAGGTCGTGGTGGATGGTGACTCCATCTCCGTGCGCGCCGAAAACCTGCGGGGCTGCGAGATTGACATGAACGCCACCCCCGACGCCCTGCCGATGATGGCGGCGCTGGCCTGCTTTGCCAAGGGGCAAACCCGGCTGGTAAACGTGCCCCAGGCGCGCCTCAAGGAAACGGACCGGATTCATGTGATGCGTGTTGAACTGGAGAAACTGGGCGGAAAACTCACCGAGCTGCCCGACGGGCTGGTCGTTGAGGAAAGCCCCCTCCGCGGCGGCACCGTGCTGGGCCACAGTGATCACCGGGTGGTCATGTCCCTTGCCGTTGCCGCCACCCTCGCCTCCGGACCGGTCATCATCGAGGGCGCGGAGGCCGTGTCCGTCACCTATCCTGAATTTGCCGAAGACCTGCGCCGTCTTGGCGGCGTGATAACCGTGGAAAACGAGACCGCATGAACATCGTCATCATGGGCCAGAAGGGCGCCGGGAAAAGCACCGTCGGCGCGATGCTGTCGGAACTGATCGGTCTTCCCTGCCATGACACCGACCGGATTATCGAGGCGCTGCACGCGGAACGGACCGGGCAAAACCTCACGTTCCGGGAAATCTTCCGGGCCCTGGGGGAGGACGGGTTTCGCGAACTTGAACGGGACGCCGCCCGACGCGCCGCCGCCATGGACTTCCAAATCATCATCACCGGCGGCGGGCTCATGATGGACCCCGAATCGCGCCGTTTGCTCCGCGCCGGAAACCTGCTCGTGTTTCTCCGCGCCGACAGTTCCACACTGTGGGAGCGCGCCATTAAAAACGGCGTGCCCCCCCACCTTGAGGGCCCGGACGGGCCGGTCCGCTTCGCCGCCCAGACCGCACACCGCGAGGAGGTGCTTCTCCCCTTTGCGGACATCGTCGTGGACAGTTCCGTGGAATCCCCCGAACAGCTTGCCGGAGAGCTTGCCGTGGCCCTCGGCGACGAGCTTGCCGTGCGCCAGACGTCGGCGAACACTTTCGGCGAAATCATCCGCGCCACCACCTTCGGCGAAAGCCACGGCAGGGGTATCGGCGTGGTGCTGGACGGGGTCCGGCCCGGCGTGGAGATCACGGAGGAGGAGATTCAGGCGGAACTCGACCGCCGCAGGCCCGGCCAGAGCAAGGTGGTCACCCAGCGCCGCGAGGCGGACAAGGTGCACATCCTATCCGGAATCTTCGGGGGAAAAACCACCGGCGCGCCCATCGCCATGGTCATCTACAATGAAGACCAGCGGTCCATGAACTATGACAACCTGAAGGACCTTTTCCGCCCCGGCCACGGCGACTTCACCTTCTACAAAAAGTACGGCTTCCGCGACCACCGCGGCGGCGGCCGCCAGTCCGGCCGTGAAACCGCGTGCAGGGTTGCCGCGGGCGCTGTTGCTTTGAAAATCCTTCGCAAGGCGGGCATCCGCATCATCGCCCACGCCGTCGAGGTGGCGGGCATCCGCGCGGCGGCCTGCGACTACGGCACCATCGAGTCCAACCCCGTGCGCTGCGCCGATCCGGAGGCCGCCCCCGCCATGGAGCAGGCCATCCTGGACGCGCGCGGCCAGCGCGACTCCGTGGGCGGCGTCATCCAGCTTGACATCCTGGGCCTGCCCCCCGGCCTGGGCGATCCCGTCTTCGGCAAGCTCGACGCGCGCCTCACGAGCGCGATCATGACCATCGGCGCGGTCAAGGGCGTGGAGGTGGGAGACGGCTTCGCCATCGCAAAACTGCGCGGCAGCGGGGCCAATGATCCCATGTCGGGCGGCCGCTTCACCAGCAACCACCACGGCGGCATCCTGGGCGGCATCTCCTCCGGCGCGCCCGTTTTGATGCGCGTCGCCGTGAAGCCCACCGCCTCCATCGCGCAGAAACAGCACACCAGCGACATGAACGATATCGACACCGAAGTGGAGGTCCTTGGACGCCACGATCCCTGCATCGTGCCACGCGCCGTCCCCGTGGTGGAGCACATGGCCGCGCTCGTCATTCTTGACGCCCTGGAGGTCCAGGCGCGGATTAATCCGGCTTGGGCGGAAAAACACTGGCCCCGGACATCATGACAAAACCCGTGAAAATAAAGCTGACCTTCAGGCAGTGGATGCGCGCAAGGCTTCAGACCTATCTGCTCCGAGGCCTGATGGTGGTGGTGCCCCTCGGCATCACCATGTACGCCGTGATGATTTGCTACCGCCTTACCGCCGCCCTGCTGGTGCCGCTGGTGCGCATGACCGCCATCGAGCTGCCCGAGTATGCCATCGTCATCCTCTCGGTGCTCCTGTTCACCGCCATCGTCTTCTCCCTCGGCATGGTGGCCGCCGCCACCGCGGGCAGGCGCATCATCAGGTTCTTTGAGCAGCTTCTCCAGCGCATACCCCTGGTCAAAACCATTTACGGCGCCTCGAAGCAGGTCGTTGACATCATCGTTCCCCAGGATGCGGGGGCCAACTACCAGGCCGCCGTGCTCGTGGACTTCCCCTTTGAGGGCGTGAAATCCATCGCCTTCCTCACGGGCAAGATCACGCTCAACGGCGGGGACTCCTTCTACAAGGTCTTTGTGCCCACCACGCCGAACCCCACCAGCGGCTATCTTGAACTGTACCGCCCCGAACAGGTGCAGGCCATCGGCCTTTCCGTGGAGGATGCCATAAAATCGGTCATGTCCGCCGGCATCCTCCTGCCGGGCACCCTCGAAAACGACTCCGTTCAGGAAAACAACCGGCGGCTGCGGGAGGCTGGCGGGGCGGTTCCGCCGCTGGTGCGGCCCCAAGCGGAGAAGCAGGAGCCCCCGCAAAAGGACACACCCGGACAGGGATGGGGCGCGCGCTTCAAAAACATGCTCCGAAACCGCCTCCTGTCGGGCATCCTGCTGGTGATTCCGCTGGTGATCACCGGCCTGGTGGTGCGTTTCCTGTTCAGCCTGACCGTGGGAAAAATCACCCCCCTCACCCTGAATCTTTTCGGCTCTCTTCCCAATGCCGTGGTGAACATCCTGTCGGTGGTGGTCTTTCTCGCGGCCCTCTACCTCATTGGAATGCTGGCCACATTTGTGCTCGGCAAGCGTCTCATTTCGCTCGGGGAGTGGTTCATAAACCGGATCCCCTTCGTCACCACCGTGTACGGCGCCACAAAGCAAATCATGCAGACCCTCACCATGCAGAACGAGGGGCCAAACATGAAGGCCGCCGTGCTGGTGCCCTTCCCCTTCAAGGGGGCAAAATCTGTCGGGTTTCTCATGGGTTCCACCACGGACAGGGACGGGCAGGTTTACGGGAAGGTGTTCATGCCCACCGCGCCCAACATCACCGTGGGTATCCTCCTCCTTTACAGGCTGGAGGAGATTGAGGCATGCGACATCGGGGTTGAGGATGCGGTGAAAACCGTGGTTTCCCTGGGTATTCTTTCCCCCGAAAACATCAACACCCGTCCCGCGGACCTCTCCATGGTGTAGCAGCCGGACGCGCACCGGCGCCTAAAGCAGCCTGCCCGCGCTTGCCAGCATCAGCGACACGCCGGCCAGCCCCGCAACCAGCAGCACCACCCGCTGGAAGAAGGCCTCCCGGATCCTCCCCGACAACCACATGCCCGTGAGGGTGCCCGCAAGTATGCCCGGCAAAAAGAGGGCCGCTTTTGAGAGCAGCCCCGGGCTGAAAAGCCCGTTCCACAGCAGGGTCACCAGCCCGAAGCAGTTCATGATGAAAAAAAAGGCGATCAGGTTGGCGCGGAACTTTTCCCTGGGCGTGCGCTGGTTCGAAAGAAACAGCACCACCGGCGGCCCGCCCATTGAGGTGCTGCCGCCCATGAACCCGCTCACCAGCCCCACGGCGGCAAGCACCGGGGTGTTTTCAGGAAGCGGCCGCCGCCACCCCCGCCACATGGCAAGCGAAAAAACCGCCACAAACAGCCCCGTCGCGAATTTGAGCAGGTTGCCGTCCGTTGCCAGAAGCACCCCCACGCCCGCCTGAAACCCCGCGACCCCTCCCAGCGCCAGCGGGATGAGCAGGGACGGAACCACATCCCGCCGCGCATGCAGCGACACAAGTCCCGTGTTGAGGAGGCTCATGAGCACCACCACCGGCACCGCCTCCGACGGGGCCAGCGCGAACATGGCAAAGGGCGCGAGCACGAGGGCCATGCCGAAACCGATGGAACCCTGCGCCACGCCCGCGAAAAATGATGCCAGTGCCACAATTGCCAGACTCATGCCAGCTTCCCGCATGGTTGATTGGGTGAACACAATAAATCATGCTAGAATCCGGTACAAGAAAATCATTGCGCGGCAACAAGGGAGCCCAATCCATGAACAAGATGGTGATAGCCGGATTCTTTGCCGGTCTGCTGCTGATAGGCGGTTTTTTCCTCCTTCGGGGAATTGCCGGAGGCTTCAACCAGTTGAACGAAAACGCGGTCATGATCAGCGAAAGCAAGGCCCCCTCGGATGAGTCCGCCGACACCGAGGCCCCCGCCGCGCCGTCGGCCGCTCCGGCCCCCGCCCCCGCGCCGCCCGCGGCGGAATTGACCCTCACGCGCGGCGTCTCTGCCGACTACCAGCCCGGCCAGCCGGTGGATGTCACCGTGACCATTTCCTACACCGGCCCGGATGCCATCAACGCCCTCGGGCTAAGTGAAAAGGCGCCCGTGGGCTGGACGTTCCAGGAGGTCACCGGCGGCGACAAGCCCGTAATCACCCCCAAGCCCGGCGAAACCGCGGAATGGAACTTCGCGTGGATTGAGGTTCCGAAATTCCCCTGCACCTTCACCTACCGCGCGGTCAGCGCCGCCAACGCGGCAGGCCCCCAGGCCGTCGCGGGCCAGGGCATCTACCGGAAAATGGGGCCGGAACTCCGCTCGCCCATGACGGTGACCACCATCAACCAGGCCGCCGCCCCCGCCCCCGCGCGGTAACCCGCACTCAGGAGCCCTCCGGAACCTGCCGGCCCCAGCCCTCGCGCAGCACACGGTCCGCGTTGCCGCTGAAAAACTTGTCCACCTGTTCTGGGCGGTACTTGCGCAGCAGCATGTCACGTATACGCGAATAGTCGCGCGGTGATTTGAAATCGCGCGGCGGCGCGGTGAACCCGTCAAAGTCCGATCCGAAGGCCACCACCTCCTCGCCCCCGTGCTCGATCATGAAGTCAATCATCTTTATGATGGTTTCAAGGCAGTCCTTTTTTTCGGGCTTGGTCAGGTAATAGGACATGGCGATGATGCCAATCACGCCGCCCGTGTCCGCGATGGCCCGGATTTCCGCCGCCGTCGGGTTCATGGGATGGGGCATGAACTCGTGCAGCCCCACATGCGACATGATCAGGGGGCGCTTTTTCGGGTGGTTGCGCATCCGCTCCAGAATTTCAGCCCGGCACTGCGGCGTCGCGTGGGTCATGTCCACTATCATGCCGATGTCGCACATCAAATCCACCAGTTCCCTGCCGAAATCCGTCAACCCCGTCTCCATCTGGATGTCCTGGCTGAAACAGCCCAGCTTTTTAAGGAGCACCTTGTCCTCAAAGCAGTCCACGTTCCAGCACGCCTCGTTGGGGTACAGGTGGGGGATGATCATGTGGCAGACGCCGCGGTCATAAAACTTTTGCACGTTTTCCAGGTTGCCGCTGAGGTGGTGCGCGCCCTCCACCGAGCAAAGCACCGCGATTTTTCCCTCCCCCATGATCCGCTGCATGTCGGGATAGGTGCGGGCCACGCTTATCACCTCGCCCCGGCCCTCGTTCGCCTTTTTCACAAAGGCGTCCTGATGATCCAGGCACTCCATAACAAGCTGGTCGGCGGGCGTGCCGAATATGTGCCGCAGCCGGGGGTGGACCTTGCTCACCAGGCGGATCGGCCACACATCCTTCAGGAAATCATGCTCCACCATGTAGATTGTCGAGAAAAAGGCCTTCACCCCCCCCGAAAGCAGCGCGTCGAGGTCGGTCCGCATGGTCAGGGGGAAAAAGAAGCCCGGAGGGTGGTGCCGCGAGTCAAAGTCCTTCCCGAGCATGAACGACTTGAGGGTGGGGTGCATGTGTATGTCAATCACGCCGTGCTTCAGGTTCGCAAGCGGTCCGCGTGTCGTCATCAGGCCTCTCCTCTCATGGAACTCTCTGCCGCCCGTAATCTCCGCAAGCATTGTATAGATTACGGGTGATAATTGCTATATTCCCGAAATATCCGCGCGCCATGCGCACACCGCCTCCACCAGGCCCGCCACCGTGTGCTGTTCCGGCGCCAGAGCCTCCACATCAAAACATTCCCTCACCGCCCGTGCCGTCACAGGCCCCATGGCGGCAAACAGCGCCCTGCCTCGGACCCGCCCAAGCTGATCAGAATCGAGCATCCCAGAAAGGCCTGTCGCCGCTTTCGCGTTGGAAAAAACCACCACGTCCGGTGAAAACGTCAGCAGTGCGGTAACCCGGCCGCCCTCCGGGGAGAGGGGGCGGCTGCGGTATGCGGCCACCTCGGTCACCTCGGCGCCCATGGCCCGCAGCGCGGGGGGTATGGCCGTGCGCGCGTATTCCGCGCCCGGCAGCAGCACCCGCGCGCCCCGAAGGGGCCGCCGCGCGTCCATCGCGCCAACGATTGCCTGTGGACTGTATCCCACGGGCAGGGCATCCGGTTTCAGGTATCTTGCGGCCGCCGCCTCGCGTGTCGCCTGTCCCGCCACGGCCAGCAGCGAACCCGCCAGCAGCCGCGCGTCCCCCCCCGCCGCGTCCATTGCGTCAAAGAGAAACCGCACCGCGTTCACGCTGGTGAGCAGAATCCAGTCATGCCCCCTCCAGTCAATTTTTTCCGCGGCGCCGGGCAGCGGTTCGTTTTCTGTCACAGGAAAGGTGAGCACCTCCGCGCCCGCCGCCTGGAACTGCCGCTCCAGCTCCCCCTCCCGCGCCTCCGTGTGCGTCAGCGCCACCCGAATGCCAAAGAGCGGGCGGGACTCAAACCATGCCAGTTCCTCCCGCAACGCCGCGACCTGTCCAACCACAAGCAGCGAGGGGGCGCCCAAACCCGCCGCCGCGCTTTTCTCAGCAATATCCGAAAGGGTGCCCGTCGCCGTCCGCTGGCGCATCCATGTGCCCCATTCAACCACGGCCGCCGGGGTGGCGGCGCTCCTGCCGGAATTTACCAGGGTCCGGCAGATTTCCGCGCAATGGAGGCTGCCCATGTAAAAGACCAGGGTCCCTTCCAGCGCAAGCGAGGACAACTGCCGCCCCCCCCTTGACTCCTCGAAGTCATGGGCGGTCAGAAAAGTCACGCTGCCGGAAAGCCCCCGGTGGGTCACCGGAATTCCGGCGCAGGCCGGTGCGGCAATGCCGGAGGTGACCCCCGGCACCACCTCAAAGGGGATTCCGGCGGCGCGCAATGCCAGCGCCTCCTCCCCGCCCCTGCCAAAAACAAAGGGATCGCCCCCTTTCAACCGCGCCACCCGCCTGCCCGCGCCCGCCTGCGCCACCAATATGCGGTTGATGTCCTCCTGCGGCAGGCTGTGCCGTCCCGACTGCTTTCCCACATACACCAGTTCCGCGCCGGGGGAATATCGTAGCAGCGCGGGGTGGATCAGGTTGTCATACACCACCACCTCCGCCATGGCCAGGCACTCCCGGCCCCGCAGGGTCAGCAGGCCCGGGTCACCCGGACCCGCGCCAATAAGCCATACTTTGCCTGTGTTGCCGCTGTGCATCGGTTCATCATACCGGTTTCACCAGCCCCAAAAACACCGTGTATTGACTTTGTGTTTAGTATGGTATACAATTCGACTGTATTGCCTATTCTTGGTGCCGTGTACATGACAGATAATATCCATGCAGAACTCGCAAAAAGCGCCGAGGAACTCAGGGCGGTCATCGAAAAGCACCGCAGACTTCTGGAGTCCCTCGATGACGGGGGCTGCCAGGATGTGTCAAACCATGCCTGCGCCTCGCTGGACTGTTCCTGCAGGAAAAAACTGCGTGAGACGCTGCACGAGACCATCACCGTCCTTGAGGAGACCCGCCGCACCTTCAAGTCGCGGCAACTGGCGGAATTGAAGCACCGCCTTCTCAAGGTGCTTGCCGAGACCGGCTGAACAATTGAATCTTGATCCGTCCACCTGACGGTTCAGGCTTAGGGCCTGAAAAGTGCGGGTGCGCTGCCGGGAAAGGCGTTCTTTCCCAGGCCGGCGCACCCGCTTTTTTTGTTTCAACGAAAGGAACGGTTCCATGCGCCAAAAATATACCCGACGGGGCTTCACCCTCATTGAACTGCTGGTCGTCATCGCCATCATCGGCATACTTGCGGCCATTCTCCTCCCCGCCCTCGCCCGCGCCCGCGAGGCCGCGCGGCGCGCCTCCTGCCAGAACAACCTCAAACAGATGGGGCTGGTCTTCAAAATGTACGCCGGGGAGGACCGGGGCCGCGCTTTCCCGCCGCGCAGAACCCTGAACTGCAACGGCTCCGTGGCGTCCACCATGATTTTCGACGGCGCGGCGGTCATGCCCGAATACCTCTCCGACGTCAACGTGGTCTGGTGCCCCTCCTGGGGAAAGCAGAAGAACCCGGTGGAGCGCTATGACGCGCGCGGCAACGCCGACGGCACGGTGCAGCCCTGCGAACTCCTGAAGGAGCCCTACGACTACACCGGCTGGATGATTATGGAGGATGTCAACGTGCTCGGCACGGCAAAAATCGGCCAGACGGGTTCGGGGCCGAACGGGCGCTGGGAGGAGTCCCAGTACCTTGACACCCCCTGGGGCCTCCTGGCACAGGCCAACGCGGCCACCGGCGGCGCGGCCAGCCACGGGGACTTTGAGATGCCCGACCATCACAAGGGCACCCAGGCGGGCGGCGGCGACACCCTCTACCGCCTGCGCGAGGGCATCGAACGCTTTCTCATCACCGACATCAACAATCCCGCCGCCTCCGCGTCCGCCCAGTCCGATGTGCCCGTCATGTGGGACCACATGAGCGTGCTGTCCGGGGACTTTAACCATCTGCCCGGCGGCGCAAACACCCTGTACATGGACGGGCATGTTGAATACGCCCGATATCCCGGCACACGTTTCCCCATGACCGAGGACAGCGCGCGCATCTTTGGCCGGTATGACCGCCCCTTCGACGGCTTCTAATATTTTCCGCCTTCCCTTTTCCCCGCCACCGGTTCCATTCCGGCGGTGGGGATGCTTATGCAGGGGCCATGCGTTCTTTCCCTTGTCGCGTCCTGTTGCGCCCTGCTATCCTTTTGTCATGCCGCATATGCACCGATTTTACATACCCGGCGCCCGCTTTGCGCCGGGAACCCCGATGGAACTTCCGGAGGAGGAAGCCCATCATGCGCTGCGGGTCGTGCGCCTGCGTGAGGACGACACCGTGTCCCTCTTCGACGGGCTGGGCGCGAATGCCACGGGTTTGCTGCGCGTCACGGGGAAGCGGAGCGCTTCGGCGCTGATTGAAACGGTTGAGACGGAGCCCGTCCCCCCGGCGGAGGTGTTCATGGCCCCCGCCTGGCTCCACCGGGACAAGCCCATGGAGGAGATGGTGCGGCGCGGGGTGGAACTCGGCGTCGCGGGCTTTCACTTCTGGCTGGCCCGCCATTCACAGCGTCCCCTGGGTGATGCGGAACGGTGGCTTCGGCTGGCCGTGGAGTCCTGCAAACAGTGCGGACGCAGCCGCCTGCCGGTCATCACGCTTCACCCAAGCCTTGAATCGCTCGTTGCCTCGGCGGGCTGCCCCCTCATTGCCGCCGTTCCCGGCGGCATGGCCGGCGCGGTTGCCCTCCCCGCCGCCCCGGCGCGGGTGGCCCTGGTCACCGGCCCGGAGGGCGACTTCAGCACGGATGAGCTTGGCCTCCTTGACGCCTCCGGCGCGGTTCGCGCGGACCTTGGCCGCCAAATCCTGCGCACAGAGGCCGCCTCCATTGCCCTGTGCACCCTGGTGCTCGGCGCTTATGGCATGATGGGCGCGCAATACACCGCCGTCCGGGAATGAAATATCTGTTGACCCTCCCCGCCGCTGCTGGTAGATTGTAATCAGGCAAAGGAGTACCCATATGTCGGAAGACACGCTCTTTTCAAAAATCATCCGGGGCGAAATCCCCTGCGACAAGGTGTACGAGGACGATGATTATTTCGCGTTCAGGGACATCAACCCCTGCGCGCCCCAGCATGTGCTGCTCGTCCCCAAAAAGCCCCTCCCGCGCGTGCTCGACGCCGGCGAGGGTGACCGGGAACTGCTGGGCGGACTGCTGCTCGCCGCCAACAGGGTGGCGGCGCTGCTCGGCCTTGACGAAACGGGGTTCCGCTACGTGGTCAACTGCGGCGCGGACGGCGGCCAGTTGGTTCCCCACCTGCACATCCACATTGTGGGAGGCCGCCCACTCGGCTGGCCCCCCGGCTGAGACGGAACCGCCCGGACGCGAAGGAGGGCCCGAAACATGAAAATTGACACCCACACAAAACTCTGCGCCGTCATCGGCCATCCCGTGGGCCATTCCCTCTCCCCTGTCATGCACAACGCCGCCTTTCAGGCCTGCGGGCTGAACTGGGTTTATCTGGCCTTTGACGTGACCGATCTGGGGGGGTGCGTGGCGGGCATGCGCGCCCTCCCCTCCTTCCGCGGCATGAGCGTCACCATCCCCCACAAAATCGAGGCGCTGAAACTTCTCGACGCCGTGGACCCCATGGCGGAGATGGTGGGCTGTGTGAACACCGTGACCCGGACGGAGGAGGGGCTGCTGGAGGGCATGGTCACGGACGGAACGGGCACCCTGCGCGCGTTCCGTGAGGCCGGCGTGGATCTGGCCGGAAAACGCATCCTTTTCATCGGCTCCGGCGGCGCGGCCCGCGCCGTGGCCTTTGCCATGGCGGAATCCTGCGCCCCGTCCAGAATCACCATACTGGGCCGGACCGGCGCGCGCGTTGCCTCGCTGGTGGATGATCTGCGGCGCGGCACCGGCGCGGATGTCGGGGGCGGCGCCCTTCCCGATGAGCTGCCCGAGGGGCTCATGGCCCATGACGTGATCGTCCATGCCACCCCCGTGGGGATGTACGGGCATGACGAGGGCCGCTCCTGCGTGCCCTGGGACCTGCTCAGGCCGGAGCACGTTGTCTTTGACATGGTCTACCGGCCCAGGGAGACCAAGCTCCTTCAGGATGCCAAATCACTGGGTTGCGTCATTATCCCCGGCATGGAAATGCTGCTGCACCAGGCGGTGCTTCAATTTGAGCGGTGGACCGGCCTCGACGCCCCCGTGCCGGTCATGCGCGCCGCCCTGACCGCGGCCCTGGCCGAATCCGAGGCGGACCGGTGATTCTTTTCTTTTTACGGAACTGTCACCGGGTTTCATGTATAATAGTCAATATTGAAAAAGGTGTGAATGTGAAGTTTGGGAAAAAACGCTTCGTCGAGAGAGGGGTACGTGAATGAAGGTGCAAAGTTTTATCGGCAAGGTGAGCATCGCGGGGCTGTCACAGATGGATGTCCAGATTAACGACTGGCTCAAGCGGAACAAGGTGAAGGTCGTGAACATGTGCCAGTCTTTCGGCACCGACATCCACCACGACGGCCGGGGCAACGAGCCCATCATCGTTGTTTCCGTCTGGTATGAGGAATCCGAACTCCCCTCCTGAGACAATTCCCCCGGCCTTTTCCCGCCTTATTCCTTTTCCGCGGCCGGGGGCGAATTTTTCACCCTGATCTTGTCGAGAACCGCGTTTACAAACCGGGCGCCCTCCTCTGATCCGAAGGCTTTGGTCATGTTCACCGCCTCGTTGATGGAAACAGGCTGGGGCACCTCCCCCACTTCCAGCATCTCATACAGGGCCACCCGGAGCACAATGGACTCAACCCGGCCCACGCGGTCCGCACTCCAGTTTTCCACCGCCCCGTCCATGAGCCCGCTGATGCGCTCCTCATTGGACAGCACCCCGGAAACCAGCCGTTCCGCGTATTTCCTGGCCCGCTTCATCTCTCCGCCGCCCATGGAGGGCGGCGCGAAGGCGGGGTCCTCGCCGTCGTCAAACGACTCCGCGGTCAGCGCGGCGGGCTCCATTTCCCAAAACTGCGCCAGCGCGGTTTCCGGCTCATACCCGGAAAACTCAAGCCCAAACAAAAACTGAAAGGCCATCTGCCGGCCAAGTTTCCGGTCCTCGTGCCTCATTCATCCTCCATCTGCGCCAAAAGGCTGGTCATTTCCAGCGCGCCCATCGCCGCGTCAACCCCCTTGTTCCCGGCCTTCGTGCCCGCGCGCTCAATCGCCTGCTCGATGCTGTCCGTGGTCAATATGCCGAACATCACGGGCACGCCGGACTGGAGCGAAACCTGGCCCACGCCCTTGGCAGCCTCCGCCGCCACATAGTCAAAGTGGGGCGTCGCGCCGCGAATCACGCAGCCCAGCGCCAGCACCGCGTCGTAGCGTCCCGACTCGGCCATCTTTTTCGCCGCAAGCGGTATCTCAAAGGCGCCCGGCACCCAGGCCACCGTGATGTTCTGGTCGGGCACGCCGTGCCGTCCCAGAGCGTCCAGCGCGCCGGCCACCAGTTTGCCCACGATGAACTCGTTGAAGCGGCTCGCCACGATGCCGAAACGTTTTCCCGTCTCGTTGAATTTTCCCTCGATGATGCGCGGCATGGTCTCTCTCCAGGTTGGCCCGAAGGCGTCCGTTGTCAGTCCGTCAGTCCGAAATCAGGTGCCCGAACTTCTCTTTCTTGGTTTTCATGTATTTTTTGTTGTGCGCGTTCGACGGAACCTCAAGGGGCACCCGTCCCGAAACCTTGAGGCCGTACCCCTCGATCCCGGCGCGCTTCACCGGGTTGTTGGTCATCAGGCGCATGCTTTTGACGCCCAGATCATACAGGATCTGCGCGCCGATGCCGTATTCGCGCGGATCCGCCTCGAAGCCCAGGTGCACGTTCGCCTCCACCGTGTCCATCCCGCGCTCCTGGAGCTCGTAGGCGCGCAGCTTGTTGATCAGGCCGATGCCCCTGCCCTCCTGCCGCAGGTAAAGCAGCACGCCGCGGCCCTCGCCCTCGATCATGGCCATGGCCTTTTGGAGCTGCTTGCCGCAGTCGCACCGCAGCGACCCCAGGATGTCCCCGGTGAAGCATTCCGAATGCACCCGCACCAGCACGTCCTCCCCGCCGGAAACCTCCCCCTTCACCAGGGCGATGTGCTGGTAGGTGTCTATGTCGTTCTCATACGCGATGAGCCTGAAATCGCCGTGCTCCGTGGGCAGGCTCACCTCCGCGGCGCGCCGCACCAGCTTTTCCGTGCGGCGCCGGTACTCGATGATGTCCGCAATCGCGCCAATCTTCAGGTTGTGCCGCGCCGCGAAGGTTTCCAGATCGGGCATGCGCGCCATCGTGCCGTCGTCCTTCATGATCTCGCAGATCACCGCCGCCGGGCGCAGCCCCGCAAGGCGCATGAGATCAAGCGAACCCTCCGTCTGCCCCGCGCGCACCAGCACGCCGCCCGCGCGCGAGCACAGCGGGAACACATGCCCCGGGCGGGCAATCTGGTCGGCCGTGGCCGCGGGATCCGCCGCGACGCGTATGGTGTGGGCGCGGTCGTAGGCGCTTATCCCCGTGGTGACCCCCTCCGCGGCCTCAAAGGACACATGGAAGGCCGTGGTCATGCGCGAGGTGTTCTTGTGGGTCATGGGCGGCAGTTCCAGCGCCTCCAGCCGCTCCTTCTCCATGGGCATGCAAATCAGGCCGCGCCCGTGGGTCGCCATGAAATTCACCGCCTCCGGCGTGGCGAATTCCGCCGCCATCGTCAGGTCGCCCTCGTTCTCGCGGTCCTCGTCGTCCACCAGGATGATCATCCGGCCCTGGCGGAGCTCCTCCAGCAGTTCTGGGATGGGGGTAAGCATGCCGAACTCCTTATGCGAATCCGTGGCGTTGGAGCTTTTCAAGGCTCACGCCGCGCTCGTCTTTTTTCATGTAATGGTAGACATGCTTGCCGAGGATGTCGGCCTCCATGTTCACCCGGTCACCGGGGCGCTTCCCGGAAAGTTTCGTCATCCGCAGCGTGGTGGGAATGATTGCCACACTGAACAGGTCCCGCTCCGGCTCCACCACCGTCAGGCTGATGCCGTCTATCGCCACCGACCCCTTGGGAACAAGGTACTTCGCCACCTCGTCCGGCGCGCGGAACTGCCACAGCGCGAATTCACCCTGGTCGCGCACCGCTTCTATGCGGCCCACGCCGTCCACATGGCCCAGCACGAAATGCCCGCCAAAACGCGCGGAGGGCGTCATCGCCCGCTCAAGGTTCACCGCATGGCCCGCGTTCAGCCCGCCCAGGGTGGTCCGTGAAAAAGTCTCCGGCGACACCTGCGCCACAAAGCCCCTGCCGTTGAGCGCCGCCACCGTCAGGCACACCCCGTCCACCGCCACGCTGTCGCCCAGGGCGAGCCCCTCCAGCACCGTCTCCGCAAGGATGGACAGTTCCGCGCCGGACCGGCGCGCCACCACCCCGACTTCCTCAATGATTCCGGTGAACATGAAGCCCCTCCCTGCCGTCCACATGCGCCTCAATCAGCAAATCCTCGCCCACCGGCATGCACCGCATGCCCCGCAGTGGAACCGCCTCGTCCATCGTGGCCGCCCCCTCCCCCTCCACCGCCGTCACGGCGTCGCGGCCGCCCACTATCTTTGGCGCGACAAAAAAGCACACCTTGTCCACAATGCCCGCCTCAAAGGCCGACGCCAGCGTGGTGCCGCCGCCCTCTATCAAAA
Source organism: Candidatus Hydrogenedentales bacterium (assembly GCA_041859375.1). Lineage (GTDB taxonomy): Bacteria > Hydrogenedentota > Hydrogenedentia > Hydrogenedentales > CAITNO01 > JBHEKP01. The sequence continues at coordinate 19,144 of JBHEKP010000217.1, forward strand.
GCGACGTGACCTGCCGCTCGCCAAGCACCCGCACCAGGCGCGTCATGTCCACGCCGCCGGGCCCCTCCGGAAGCCTGATCACCTCGTCCGCAAAGGGGTAGTCCGCCTTTTCCGTGGTGACAATCCACGTCGGCGCGCCGCTTTTGTGTTTGAACACCTGCCGGTCGCCGTCCAGATACTCCCCGGCGTCGAGAATGATCCGTATGGGATCCTTTCCCCGCCGGTCCTCCAGCCGGGTGGTCAGGCTCGGATCGTCCAGCATCACCGTGCGGCTGCCCACCATGATGGCGTCCGTGGCGTCGCGCATCTCATGGGTCATGCGCCGCGCCGCCGCGCCGCTCACCCACCGGGAATGGCCCGTGCGGGTGGCCAGCTTGCCGTCAAGCGACATGGCGCACTTCGCCGTCACAAAGGGAAGCCCCGTCGTGATGTGCTTCACAAAAGCCTCGTTCAGCGCCCGCGCCTCCTCCTCCATCAGCCCGGTCTCCACCGCAATTCCCGCCGCCCGCAACTGTTCCAGACCGCGCCCGGACACCAGCGGGTTGGGATCCGTCATCGCCGCCACGACCCGGGCGGGTCGCAGTTCCGCCAGCATCGCCGCGCAGGGAGGCGTGCGCCCCTCATGGGCGCAGGGCTCCAGCGTCACATACACCGTCGCCCCGGAGATGTCCCCGCCGGGGCAGGAGCGCACGGCGTTCACCTCGGCATGGGGCATGCCCGCCTTCTCGTGCCACCCCTCGCCGATTACCACGCCGTCGCGTACAATAACGCACCCAACCATCGGGTTGGGGCTGGTCCGCCCCCGGCCCATGGCCGCCAGCTCAAGCGCCCTGCGCATGCATGTGGTGTCTTCGCGCATAAAAAACAAACCCCAAAGGCTGTTTTTCAACCTTCGGGGCTTTGCTGAATGCGTTCTTCCCGGACGAAATACCGCCCAAAAAACACACTTGGCGCGGCAAACCACGCCACAACAACCTTCTTCCATCCGGACTTTACCGTCGGCCCTGGATTTTCACCAGTGTCTGCGCCGTAACGCTCGCGGGCTTTCACCGCCGGTCAGGAATTTCACCCTGCCCCGAAGGCTGTTTTCTTGCTTTTATTGTATCCCTTGTCGGGGGATTATTCAAGTTCAAGGAGGCTTCAAATCCGTTTCTAAGGGATGTTTTCCACCACTACAGCCTATCTTACCTTCAAAGTCGCTTTGTTTTACCCGCCTTTTTTTGACATAATGGGATTTCTTTCTGGCCGGGACTTGTTAGAAGTCTCAAATCGCAGCCTGATGACAAGGTTGTCAAAAACTGGCGGACTTTGGTCCGTTCCAATCGTTTCAGGAGTCAATCAAATGTCTATTTTGGGTGAAGAAGGAAGCCTGCGCAGGCGAATCGTCAAATGGTGCCTAATTCTGGTTTTGGTCGTTGCCGTTTTGCTGGGAATCCTCTTTGTGGGCCTTTTCCATGACGCCCTTTACAACCGCTTTGTCCGTTTCCCAAAGGAAAAGGCTGCCTGGGACTCCTTCCGGGCCAACCG
>JBHEKP010000317.1:0-2597 GCA_041859375.1 Candidatus Hydrogenedentales bacterium
CACAAGGTGGAGGACCTGTATTATGACGGCGAGGTGGGCGGCGAGTCGGTGCTGGGCTTCCGGGGCCAGGACGGCGACCAGACCTACAACAACTGGTGGTACGCGTCGTTTTCGTATGTGTACTTCGGGTTTGTGTACGACCTTTGCGACGAGCGTCCGGAAAACATCGAGGACGCGAACGCGTCGGGAATTCTGACGCTGCTGCAGATGCTGAAGCCGGACCTTGTGGTGCCCGCGGACCCGCTGGTGCCGAAGCAGTTTGTGTACCACTGGCTGAAGGTGCTGATGACGGCGCCGAATTTCGGCAAGATGCCGCAGAACCAGCGCGGTTCGATAGATGCCTTTGACAACGACACCGAGGGCGTTGTGGACAGCGGCGGCCAGCCCTGGGGCACGGGCCACGGGACCACGCTGTACCGCCTGCGCGAGGGCATCGAGCGGTTCCTGATCACGGACATCAACAACCCGGCGGCGTCGGCCCAGGCGCAGAGCGAGATTTTCATCTACGGGGACTACCTGTCCACGGAGGTGACGCGGTTCAACCATGTGCCGGGCGGCGCGAACGTGCTTTACATGGACGGCCATGTCGAGTTCCTGAAGTACCCGGACACGCGCGCGCCGGTGACGAAGTCCTTCGCGCTGGCCGCGTCGGGCCTGTGACGGAGGGATGGTTTTTGGGCGGCGTTCCGCGTGGGACGCCGCCCGTTTTTTTTGTGGCGGGGAAAGGTTCCCCCCTGGGCACGCCGTTCTCCCGAACGGCTCTTTTCCGGACGGGCCAATCGGGAGATTGGCGTACCCAGGGGGAGGCGGGCCGGGGCGGACATCCCCCTAAATCCCCCTTCGGAAGGGGGACTTAAGAGGCCGTGTGTTACGGTGTGGTGGGCGGGGTTTGGGGGGCGGGCGGACACGGGGGTCCGCCCCTACAATAAACCCGGCAGGTGAAGGTCGCAGCATGACATCCATGACCACGGCGGAGAACGCCCCACAAAGAACCCGGCAGGGGAAGGCCACAGCATGACATCCATGACCACGACGGAGAACGCCCCGCAAAGAACCCGGCAGGGGAAGGCCACAGCATGACATCCATGATCACAGCGGGGAACGCCCCACAAAGAACCCGGCAGGGGAAGACCACGGCATGACATTCACAACCATGGCGGTCCGGAGCGGCGGCTTTTGCGTGGTTTCTTTTGACTGTCCGGCGCGGGTGGGATAGGATAGCGGCGGCGGGCGCGACGCGCCGCCGACAGGAGCCGCCGCCATGCATACCCATCCCTGGACATTGTACGCCGCCGTGGCCGGGGTGTCTTTGGCGCTGGGGCTGGCGCTGACGCCGCTGTGCGCGCGGCTGGCGCTGCGGCTGGGCGTGGTGGACAAGCCGGACGGCGCGCGCAAGATACACCAAAGAAGCGTCCCTTATCTGGGCGGCATCCCCTTTTACGCGTCCCTGCTGGCGGCGCTGGCCCTGACCCGGCTGATGGCGCCGGGCGTCGCCGACTCGCCGCTGTTCTGGCCGCTGGCGGCGCTGGGCGGGGCGGTGCTTGTGCTGGGGCTGCTGGACGACATCTTCGATTTGCCCAGCGCGGCAAAGCTGGCGGTGGAGCTGGCGCTGGGGCTGGCTTTTTTCTTCTGGGGCATGCGCGGACTGCCGGGCGCGCAGCCCTTTGCGGGCATGGTCCCGGCCCACTGGATTGGCCCGGTGGTGGCGGCGGTGTGGATTGCGGGGGTGATGAACGCGGTGAACTTTTCCGACGGGCTGGACGGGCTGGCGGGCGGGCTGGTGTTCATCTGCGCGGCGACACTCTTCGCCACGGGCCTGAAAAATTTCGACCCGCTGGTGTGCATGCTCATGGCCTGCCTGATGGGGGCGGCGGCGGCGTTCCTGTGCTTCAATTTCCACCCGGCGTCGGTGTTCATGGGCGACGCGGGCGCGTTGCTGCTGGGCTTTGTGCTGGCGGCGGCGTCGCTGGCGGGACAGCAGAAGGGCGCGGCGGTGATCGCGCTGATCGTGCCCATGGCCGCGATGGCCGTGCCGGTGGTGGACACGGGCCTGAGCTTTCTGCGGCGGCTGCGGCGGGCGCGGGGCGGGGGCTTTTTCAAGCCCGACCGGGAGCACCTGCACCACCGGCTGCTCGCGCTGGGGCTGGGCCACCGGGGCGCGGTGCTGGCGCTGTATTACCTGTCGGTGTGCATGGCGCTGGTCGCCTTTGTGATGGACATCGTGCCCCCGGCGCACCGCCTGATCCTGCTGCTGGCGGAGGGGCTGATCATCGTCTTCGGCCTGGCGGCGCTGCGCTTCATGGAGGAGCGGCTCCGGGACAAATAATTCCGGAAAGTCCCCCACTCCGTCCTGTCTTTCCCTTTGCGGCTCTGCGGCTTTGCGTGAAATGGCTACGGATTTTTGCACGCAAAGCCGCAAAGGATGAACATGGGGGAACGCACCGCAGAAAAATGAGGACCGGGACGCCGGCCCGTGGGCAAACGTCCCGGTGGAAGTTTCGGGGGAAGGACTAGACGGTCTCGGGCACGACGAAGGGATCGCGGTATTTGCGGGTGAGGAGGGCGCTCGCCTCGGCGTCGTTCACAAAGTCCGCCTT
>JBHEKP010000328.1:0-32482 GCA_041859375.1 Candidatus Hydrogenedentales bacterium
GTGTATTGGGCCTTCTGCGTGGAGTACATTGAAAACGGCGCGCCCTCCGGGCAGCAGAAAGGCCCGGAGAAGGCCCGGGTGGACTACAAGGAGGTGCTGGGCGAGGCGGATTTCGCGCTGTTTACCCGGCTGCGCGACCGCCGCCGGGAGCTGGCGGACGCGGAGGCGGTGCCGGTGTACGCCGTCTGCACGAACGAACACCTGGCCGAGATGGCCCGGAGAAAGCCGAAAACCCTCGCCGGACTGCGCGAGATAGACGGATTCGGCGAGGCCAAGGCCGGGAAATACGGCGCGGGTTTCTTGGATATCCTTGCGGTGGAACAGCCATTGACAACCGGGCAAACAACTTGAGAAGAATTAAGAAGATAGGCGTGCCGTCATTCCCGCGCGCCTTTCCGTCATTCCCGCGCAGGCGGGAATCCAGAAGACGCGGCACGGGCCGTGAACAGCACGCTGGGTTCCCCGCCTTCGCGGGGAATGACGGCGGAGAGGCACAGCGATAGCCAAACATCGTCATTCCCGCGCAGGCGGGAATCCAGAGGACAGCCATGAGCAGAAGAGAACCCGTCGTTTACATCATGGCGAGCAAACGGAACGGAACATTGTACACCGGCGTAACCAGCGACCTGGCACGGCGGGTTTGGGAACACCAACAAGGGCTTGTTGAAGGCTTCACGAAGAGATACAGCGTTCACTTGCTTGTGTACTATGAGCGCCATGACGACATGTGCTCCGCCATTGCACGGGAAAAGCGGATTAAGAAGTGGAACAGGGCATGGAAACTGAGGCTGATCGAAGAAGTGAATCCAGAATGGCGGGATTTGTCGGAAGATGGGTTCTAACTGGATTCCCCGCATTCGCGGGGAATGACGGATGACCGGGTTCCCCGCCTTCGCGGGGAATGACGGCGGAGAGGCACAGCGATAGCCAAACATCGTCATTCCCGCGCGCCTTTCCGTCATTCCCGCGCAGGCGGGAATCCAGAAGACGCGGCACAAGCCGTGAACAGCACGCTGGGTTCCCCGCATTCGCGGGGAATGACGGATGACTGGGTTTCCCGCCTTCGCGGGGAATGACGGATGACTGGGTTCCCCGCCTTCGCGGGGAATGACGCGGGGGTGGATGAACGACTACATAACGTACGGAGAAGCCCATGAAGCGGGTGGGTAATCTGATGGCGGAGATTGCGGACCGGGAGAACCTGCTGCTGGCGTTCTGGAAGGCCCAGCGTGGGAAACGTGCCGCTTCGGAGGTTGTCCGGTTTCGGGCGCGCCTGGAGGAAGAACTGGCCGCGCTTCGGCGCGCGCTTTTGGACGGCCCCTTCGTTCCGGGCGCTTATGCGTCGTTCACCATTCACGATCCCAAGGAGCGGGTCATTTGCGCCGCGCCGTTCCGCGACCGGGTGGCGCACCACGCGCTGATGAACTGCTGCCACGACGTGTTTGAGGCGTACCAGATTCACGACAGCTACGCCTGCCGGACGGGGAAGGGAACCCACCGCGCGGTGCTGCGGGCGCGCGCCTTTGCCGGGCGCTTCCACCACTGCCTGAAACTGGACGTGCGGCGCTTCTTCGACAGCATTGACCATGAGGTTTTGCGGGGGCTTCTGCGGCGGCGGTTCAAGGACCACCGTGTCCTGGATATCTTCGACGCCATTGTGGACTCTTACGAGACGGATCCCGGCAAAGGGGTGCCCATAGGCAACCTGACCAGTCAGTACTTTGCCAACCACTACCTCGGGGCGCTGGACCATTTTGTGAAGGAGGGCCTGGGCTGCCGGGGTTATGTCCGGTACATGGACGATTTTCTCCTTTTCCATGATGAGCCGGGCCAACTCAAATCGTGGCGGCAAGAGGTGTCGGCGTTTCTGGAGAGGGAACTGCGTCTCACCCTCAAGCCTCCTTGTCTGGTGCCCCTGTCGCGCGGCGTCACCTTCCTGGGTTTTCGCGTGTTTCCCGGCCGGGTCACCCTGTCGCGCCGGAGCCGTCTGCGCTTTCACCGCAAATTGGCTGCGGCGCAGGATATGCTCCGTTCAGGTGACTGGGACGAGGCGGAAACAGCCCGGCATGTGGAGCCGTTAATCGCATTTGTCCGCCATGGTGTCTCTGCGGGGATGCGGAGGCGTAGTATGGAAAGGTTTTCGGATGTCATCCATCGGCCTCGAACCGGGTCATCCGGGGCGGCAACTGGAACAACAACGCCCAGAACTGCCGTTCGGCGAATCGTAACAACAACAACCCGTCGAACCGGAACAACAACATAGGGTTCCGCCTGGCCTCAGCCCGACAGGAACGCCGGAGTGCGTCTGACGAACCGGATGGCATCCCGTCCCGCCCGCATGACGCAGACGGGCAAATCCCTTGGGCGGGGCGGTGCTGGTAGCCGGGCTCGGCGAAGGTTCCGCCCCGCCATCACCAACGCCAAGTGTTGTTGAGTTATGGCGGAACAATACCTTTGTAGATTTCTTCATGGCATCGATATAGGCCTTTTAATGGTATCCCAGTCGGCGGTTAAAGCCTGCCAACGGTTGAATGGGACTGGTGGATGCCGCAAAATACCCGCTATGCACAAGGAAAAGGAACATGGCATCCATGGACAGGCGGACATTTCTGGCGCGGGGCGCGGCGGCGGGTGCTGTGGCGGCGGGTTGGCCCCTTGCGGCCGCAACGGGAGAGGAAACAATGGATTGTGACGCGTTTCGCGCCCGTCAGCGGGAAAGACGGAAGGAATTGTGGGGCTTGCTGGGGGATCTCCCCGAAAAGAAGCCGCCGCAGGCGCGTCTGCTCCGGACGGAACAACGCGACGGCTACCGGCTGGAGCATCTTGAGCTGGAACTGAACGGTCTTCAGCCCGTGCCAGCGTTGATGCTGGTGCCCGACAAGGTCAAAGCCCCCGCGCCCGCCATGCTCTACCTGCACTGGCACGGCGGCGACTATCCGGTGGGCAGGCGGGAACTGCTTGAGGGCACCAAGGTCATGCCCGCCTACGCGCCCGTGTACGCGGAAAAGGGCATCGTCACCCTGGCCATTGACAGTTGGTGCTTCGGGGGGCGCATGCCCTGGCCGGAGGACGGCGGCAGGGGGGAGGCGGACACCTTCAAGGAGATGCTTTGGAAGGGGCGGGTGCTGTTTGGGATGATGCTCTTTGACGAATGGCAGGCGCTGAACTACCTGTGCTCCCGGCCCGAGGTGGATCCCGCCCGCATCGGCGCATTTGGCATTTCCATGGGGGCCACCAAGGCATGGTGGCTGGCGGCGCTGGATGAGCGGATATCCTGCTGCATTGACCTGTGCTGCCTCACCGACTTTGACGCGCTGATCGAGGAAAAGGGCCTCAAAGGCCACGGCATATATTATTATGTGCCGGAACTGCTGAAGCATTTCACCACGTCCCAAATCAACGAACTCATCGTGCCCCGCGCGCATTTGAGCCTGAACGGCCGCGAGGACAAGCTCACCCCGCCGCGCGGGGTGGAACGCGTCCGCGACCATCTGGCCCCCTTGTATGCCGCCTGTGGCCGGGCGGAGGACTGCCGCATCGAACTCTTTGACTGCGGCCACAAAGAACTCCCGGAAATGCGGGAACTGGTGCTGGCCTGGCTGGACCGGCATCTGGTGGGCAAGGCCTGAAAGCACAGGATTAACATGATGCGCTGGATGGCGGGGGCCTTGGCGGTCCATTCCGTCCATTTTGTCCATGCTGTCCACCCATTATGTGGGCCTGCGGATGAGCGCGGCGGCCCCTTCGCCGCTTGACACACCACCCCGCCACCCCGTAGAATTTATATAAACGGTTTAATGGCATTAATTTGCAGGAGTTTGGCGGGTTATGGAAATTCTCAGGGAAATTTGGGCCTTCATGCGGGTGCGCAAGAAATTCTGGCTTGCGCCGATTCTTCTTTCACTGGTGCTGCTGGGTCTGCTCTTTGTCTTTGCGGGCAACGCCGGCATCGTGTCCCCCTTCGTGTATGCCCTTTAACAAAAGCAGTTTACGGCGGAGTGCCCGCTGAAAAGGCTTATGGACATGCACCCGCCCGCGCGGCGGGGCATGTCCTTGTTTTTGTGGGCCGTGACGCCGCGCTGGAAAGGTTTTTCCATGTCTGAAATTCAGCCTGAAGCGCCCCCCTCCGGCGGTGTGCGCCATCCCTGGCGCTGGCTTGCGCTGATTCTGCTGCTCGCCCTCTGCCTGCGGGGCTGGTATCAGGCCGAGGTGGCCCAGGCGCCGGACTTCGCGGCGGTGCAGCAGGATCCCGAGGCGCAGGATTACTACGCCCGCGCCCTGATCAGCGGTGACTGGTCGGTGCGCCCCGGCGAAACCGACCCCGAAATGGAGACCACCCCCTTCTTCCGCCCGCCCGGCTACGGTTATCTCCTCACCGTCATCTATTTCTTCACCGACGGCAGTTATCTGGCCCCCCGCCTGCTCAACACGGCCCTGGGGCTGCTCGCGATTGTGATCGTGTTCCTGCTGGGAAGGATGCTTTTCGGCGCGGCGGCGGGGCTTTGCGCCGCCTTCCTCATGGCGGTGTACGGGGTTTTTGTCTATTGGGAGGGGGAACTGAACGATCCCGCCATCTTTGTGTGCGTGGCCCCCGCCATAATCTACGCCCTCTGGCGCTGGTCGCGCCGCTTCAACCCCGCCTGGGCGGTGCTGGCCGGGTTGCTCTTCGGTTTTTTCGCGCTCATGCGCCCCAATATCCTGAGCATGGGCCCCGTGGCCGCCGCATGGATGGTCTGGGTGGCCTGGTCGCGCCGCTCCCTGGTGCGCATTCCCCTGGCCTGGACGATGCTGCTCCTGTCCACCGTCCTTGTGGTCATCCCGGTCACCATCCGTAATTATGTGGTTTCGGGTGAATTTGTGCCCATCGCAACCTATTTCGGCGAGAACCTGCTCATCGGCAATGACAAGGACTCCGACGGGGTCACGCCGTGGCTGCCCTACCTCCAGGAACTGGAGGGCACGGGCAACTGGTCCGCCCGTGACTATATTAATGTGGTGCGTGGTGCGGGAAAGGAGCTTGGCCGTCCGGACATCACCCACACCGAAGCCTCCAATTATTTCGCCCAAAAGGCGAAGGACTTCATGAAGGCCAACCCCGGCCTCACCCTGCGGCGCATGCTGCAAAAGGCGGTGCTGTTGTGGACACCGGAGGAAATCACCTGCAACAAGGTGGTCCACTATGAGCTGAGGCATTACCTTCCCCTCCGGTTCCTGCCCGGGTTCGCCCTGGCTGCGGCGGTTTTCTGGACGGGACTGCTCCTCCTGGCGGTGGATCGGTCAAGGCGCGGCGCGGTTTCCGAACGCGCCGAAGGTGCCACGCCCTTCCAGTTGCTGTCGCTGATTCTTGTCTTTGTGGCCATGTACCTGCTGTCCTTCCTTCCCTTCTTTGTCAACGGGCGCGCCCGCCTGCCGATGATTCCCTTCATGTTCCTCATCGGCGGCTATGGTGTCTGGCGTATTGCGGCATGGTTACGGGAGCGGCGTCCGGTCATGGCGGGCCTTGGCCTGGCGCTGCTGGCGGGGCTGTTCGTCCTTTTCTCCGTCCAGTGGATTCCCTACACGCCCGACCTGGCCCGCTGGCATTACCAGCGCGCCGACTCCCACCTGCGCACCGGCAATTTGGAGCAGGCTCTTGCGGAGGGGCGGGAGGTGCTGGCGCTGGATCAGGCCGCGCCCTACATGCACCAGCGGCTGGGCAACGCCTTTGCCGCCGCGGACAGGCTGGACGACGCGGTGGACCAGTACCGGGCGGCCCTGCGCAAGGACCCCAAGTTCCAGGACGTGCTCTACCGGCTGGGCGCGGTGCTGGAGCGCAGGGGCGACACGGACGCGGCGGTGTCCAATTTCGAGGACGCGCTGAAACTCAACCCCTATGACGCGCGGGCCCACAACGCCCTGGGCGAGCTGCTCCTGCGCGCGAACCGCAACGAGGAGGCGCTGGCGCATTTTGAGGAGGCGCTCCGCGTGGCCCCCGACTACGGCGATGTGATCAGCAACATCAGCCTTGCCATGAAGGCCATGGACCGCCGTGAGGAGATGTTTGACCGTTTCAAGAAGTCGCTGGGGGAGAATCCGGACCAGAAATATGTCCGTTTTGTGCTCGGCCGCGAACTGATAGCGGCGGGCAGGTCGGAGGAGGGCATGGCCCAGCTGGGGGAGGCCCTGAAAACAGACCCCAACCTGGACGGGGCCCGCTTCCTGCTCGCCAGGGAACTCAGCCGCATCGGCAACAAGGAAGAGGCGGTGCGCCAGCACCGTGAGGCGCTCCGGCTCAACCCGGACCTGAAATACGTCCACGCCGAACTGGGCCGCGAGCTGGCCGAGCAGGGGCAGTCCGGCGAGGCCATGCACCATTTCGCCGAGGCCGTGCGCATTGATCCCGCCTTCCAGGACGCGCGCTACCTCTGGGGCCGCGAACTGGCGAAGCAGGGGCGCGTGCAGGACGCCATCCACCAGTACGAGGAGGCCATCCGCCTCAACCCGGACGACGCGCGCGCCCAGAACGAGATGGGCGCCTTCTGGGCGGATCAGGGGAACTACGAGGAGGCAATGAAACACTACGAGGAGGCGCTGCGCGTGCAGCCGGGCTTTGCCCACGCCCTTGACCGGCTGGGCCGCCTCCTTGCCGTCATGGGCCGCCGCGACGAGGCCATCCGCCGTTACGAGGAGGCCGTTGCCGCCAATCCCGAAAACCAGGACGTGTATTATCTGCTGGGCCGCGAACTGGTGGTGGCGGGAAGAAAAGACGAGGCCCGCGCCCGTTTCGAGGAGGCGCTGAAACTCAATCCTGATGATGCCCGGGCGCACAATGAACTGGGGCAGCTCCTCTCGGACGCGGGCGACAACGAGGGGGCCATGCGCCATTACCAAGAGGCGCTGCGCGTCGCGCCCACCTTCGGCTATGTCCTCTACAAGATGGGGAAAATACTCGCCGCCGAGGGAAAACAGGCGGAGGCGGAAAAACGCTTCCAGGAGGCGCTCAACATCGATCCCGACAACCAGGACCTCCATTACCTGATGGGCCGGGAACTAGTCGCGCAGGGGCGCAACGCCGAGGCGCGCGGGTTTTTCGAGCAGGCGCTGCGCATGAACCCGGATGATGCCCGGTCGCACAACGACCTGGCCCTGCTCATCGGCGCGGAGGATCCCGCCGGGGCGGAGGAGCATTACCGCCGGGCGCTGGAAATCGCCCCCAACTTCACCCTTGCCCTGAACAACTGGGGCAACCTGCTGGCGGAGCAGGGCCGCACCGCCGAGGCGGCCGAAAAGTACAAGGCCGCGCTGGAAACACGCGACACCGACGAATACGCCAACTATAACCTTGCCCGGCTGGCCGAATCCCAGGGGCGGTTTGATGATGCCGTTGAAAACTACAGGCAGGCCATGGCCAACAGCCCGAAAAATTCACACATCCCCAATAATCTGGGTTTGCTCTTCTCGCGCATGGGCCGGTCCGACGAGGCCATGGCCATGTACCGCAAGGCGCTTGAGGTGGACGCCGAAAACCCCCTGGTGCACAACAACATGGGCCATGAGATGCTCAAACAGGGCAGGACGGAGGAGGCCCTGGCGCATTTCCGGGACGCTCTGGCGCTCAAATCCAACTTCCTGCTGGCCCTGAACAATCTTGACGCCGCACTCTTGACACTGGGCCGGCCTCAGGAGGCCCTGCCCGCCTATGAAAAGGCGCTTCAGGATCATCCCGAGGATGGGGATGTGCACAACAGCCTGGGCTACCACCTGTTTAAAACCGGGGATTTGGACGGGGCGAAGAAACACTTTGAGGAGGCAATCCGGCTCATTCCCTCCTTCCCACTCGCCTACAACAATCTCGGTAATGTGGCCTTTGCACAAAAGAAGTATGAAGAGGCGTTGGAATTGTACAAAAAGGCAAAAGAAATCCACGCCAAGGATCCCTTTGCTGATTTAAATATCGGACGAACCCTGGCGGTGATGGGGCGAATGGCCGAGGCGGAGCCCCATTTTGAGGCGGTAAAGGAGAATTCACCGACTGCGGAAGCCTGCGTGGACATCGGAACCATCTACGCCAAGGCCGGAAGGCTGGACAAGGCCACGGAGTGGTATGACCGTGCCATTGGCATAGACCCGCAAAACGCCGCCGCCAATTACAATATGGGGCGGGTGCTGGAATCACAGGGGCAGGCGGAGCGGGCCAGGGCTTACCTTGATGCGGCGTCAAAAATAAGTCCAAATTTGGCAACGCCTTAAACGCTTATTGATTGAACCAATACCGTTGCTTTTCCATGGGAGAAATTCTATAATTCCCCTTTGAAACCAAAGAGATGTCTCTTTTTTTTCAGGTTGAGGCAGGTGATTTTGTTGGCGGGATTTCTGTTGCTGTGTGAGCCGGGGCAGGCCCGCATGTTCAGGGCTGGACTGGCGGTTTAATCAATGAGTGGTCATGGGTTCTCATCTGAATCCGTGTGTCCGTTTCAGGTCAACAGTGTGCAGGGAGACGAGGTCATGCGTTCTTTACAGGTCCAATCTTTGTCCGCGAACCGCAGGGGGTGGCTGTCGCTGGTTGCGGTCATCGCCATGCTATTGGCGGCCATTCCGGCTTCAGCCCAAATCTACCAGAGCAACGGCTCCCTGGGCGACTGGAATGTCACCGGCGGCGCGCTCACCATCAACACCGACACCGGTGTGATGACTTGGGGTGCCCAGACAAGGAACGGTGTGGACACCGCCGGTGTGATGGTGTTTCACTTCGCCAACCTGACCGTGTCCCAGGGGGTGAGCGTCACGGTCACAGGCTCCAAACCCCTTTCCATCACCGCCACCGGTGATCTGGTTTGGCTGCCCCACACCTATGTCGCCCCCGGCACGCTCGGCGGCGGCATGGGCGGCAAGGGCGGCAACGGCGGTGCGGGGGGCAGCGGCGGTCCTGGCGGTTCTGGCGGCAACGGCGGTGTCGGCGGCAACGGTGGTGACGGGGGTGAGAACAATCCCGGCCATGCGGACGGGTATTCCGGTGCCTCCGGCCAGCCGGGCCAGCCCGGATTGGCGGGCAATGACGGAGCCGATGGTTTCGACGGTGAGGCGGGCGCTTCCGGCCAGCTTGGTTATGGCGGTTTTGGCAGCGGTGGCGGCGGCGGTGTCCTCGGTGCCAAGGGGGGGAAGGGGCTCAAGGGCGAACAGGTTGGCGGCGGCAGTGGCGGCGGCGGTGGAAGTTTCGGAACCTATCCCAACAACCAGGGAAATTCCGGCGGCCCCGGCTTGCCCGGCACAGGGGGCAATGCGGGCACGGACGCCGGCAATGGCAATGGCGGTGGTGCGGGTCAGGCGGCGGTGTTTAGTGTCGCCGCCGATGATTTGACCCTTGCGGCGGGCAATGGTGGTGGTGGCGGCGGCGGTGGTGGCGGTGGCGGTGGTGCGGGCGGCGGTTCCGGTGGTGGTGGCGGTGGTGGTGGCGGCGGTGGTGGCGGTGGCGGCGCCACCTTTGGCGCATTGACTTGGGTTGGTTCTCCTGGCGACAGCGGCGGCGGTGGCGGCGGCGGCGGCGGCGGTCGGGGCGGCCGGGGCGGCGCGGCGGGTGCCGGCGGTGCCGCCGGCGCCAGCGGTTCCGTGCCGGGTGTCGCGGGAGGCATCACTGCGGTTGATCTTAATCCCACGGGCGGCGCGGCGGGCGGCAACGGCACCAACGGCGTTAACCGCGGCACCGAGGGCCAGGGTGGCGCGGTTGGCGCGGGCGGCAGCGGCGGCAGCGGCGGCAGCGGCGGCAATGGCGGTGTCGGCGGGACCGGCGCCTCCGGCGGCGGCGCCTTTGTGCTGGCCGCCCAGGGCCTCTTGAAAACCATTGGCAGCACCTTTAGCGTCAGTGCGGCTTCGCCCGCGTCGGGCGGCGGGGTTACAACAGGCCAGGCGGGCGGCTCGGGAACTGCGGGCTTCTCCGGCGGCACCCCGGGCAACGGCTCCACCGGCGAGGGCGGCGCGAATGGACGTCCCGGCGGCCTCGGCGGCAATGGCGGTTCGGGCGGCGGCGGCGGAAAGGGCGGCAACAGCGGCGCGGGCGGCAACGCCGGCCACGGCACGCCCGGCATGATCAAACTCATGGGTTCCGTGGTGCTTGCCGAGGGCAGGCGCGTTGAGGCGCAGAATGTGGCCAGCGCGGCCGCGGACCACAACGGGCGCTTCACCTGGATTTCCAACATGAACGACGCCGCGCGCGCGGCCCATTACCCCATCATGGACACCACCGGCGGCGCGGCCATCGTGCAGGGTGTCACGCGGAACGACAGCCTGCTGATGGCGGCCAACCCCCTTGCCGGGGTTGACACCCCCAAGATTCCCGAACTGGAGGGCGGCCCGGCCGCGTTGGGCTGGCTCAAGTCCGGTTTCTGGAACGAGGCGCAGGTGAACACGATTATCCCGGACAACGGCAAGTTGCGCGCCTGCGTGCTGCGCGAGTCCACCGGGGAGTCCGTCTTCGCCGGATATGACCAGCTGGTTGTCAAGAACTATCTCACCGCCACCGCCACCGGCGTGGCGGTGAAAATCGGCAACAACGCGCCGGTGCTGATCTCCGGCTCCGGCGGCACGGCGGGCGCACTCGCCGCGGGCCGCGCATGGTCCACCGCCGTGCCCGCGGGCTCCCTTGTGGTGGTGCTCCAGCAGCCCCAGGTGCAGCCCGCCTCCCAGAACGTGAACGCGGAGGGCGCGGCCCAGTTCACCGTGGCCACCGCCTCCGGCATATCCCTCCAGTACCAGTGGCGTTTCAACGGGTCCAACCTCACCGACGGCCCGAAGTACAGCGGGGTGAACACGCCCACGCTGACCATTGGTGACTGCCGCAACGCCGACGAGGGCTCCTACGACTGCGTGGTGACGGATTCGGTCACCGGCTCGACGGCGCTGGGTTCGGGAACGCTCAATGTGATCGATCCCGCGATCATCACCCAGCCCGCCGCCCAGACGGTCAACCCGCTGGCAAACGTGTCCTTCTCCATCACCACCCGCGGCACCGTGACCCTGCACCAGTGGTACAAGGGGGGCGTGGCCCTGGCGGATGGCGTCACCCCGCAGGGTTCCGTCATCGCGGGCGCGCAGACGGCCTCCCTGTCCATCACCGGCGTGCTGGAGGCGGATCAGGGCTCGTACCGCTGCGACATCACCGGCCCGGACGGCACCTTCCAGTCCTCCACGGTGGCGCTGACGGTCAACGATCCCCCCGTGATCTCCCTGCACCCGGCGGGCGCGAACATCCCCGTGGGCGGGAACGCGGCGCTAGCCGTGCAGTTGAGCGCGGGCACGCCCAACTTTGAGTATGTGTGGGTGAAAAACCTTGGCGCGGGCGGCGAGGAGCTGGTGACCTCGCGCACGAAATCCGTGCTCAACGACTCCATCACCGTGCCCCTCAGCGGCGGCGCGGTGCTGGCGAACTCCGGCGAGTACCGGTTGAAGGTCAAGAACGCGGCCAGCATCGCCGCGAACACCACCGGTGTGGAGGCCAACGACTGGGTGTACTCCAACTGGGCCACCATCACCGTCTATGAGCCCCTCACGGTGCTCACCCAGCCGGTCAGCCAGACGGTGAACTACGGCGCAACGGCGACCTACTCGGTCACTGTGGGCGGTTCGCTGAACAACATCCAGTTCACCTGGATTGACCAGGCCAACCTGAGCGTTGAGGGCAGGCCCGACTTCACCATCGTGAACGCCGGACCGACCAGCACGCTGACCATCGCAAACGCGGAGAACGCCGACGAGCCGAACCTGTGGCCGGTGCGCGGCTACCGTTGCATTATCGAAAACGCCTATGAGTCCGGCGCGTCCGCCGTGTACACCAACCATGCCAACCTGGCGGTGCTGGATCCGGCGATCATCACGCATCCCGTCAACCAGGTGGTGCCCTATGGCGGCACGGCGGTCTTCACCGCCGCCGCGGTTGGCAGCGCCCCCTACTATGAGTGGTACAAGGCGGGTGAGCCGGCGGCCGTTGGCACGGGTGCCACCCTCACCATCACCGGCGTGGACGACACCAAGGTGGGCGACTATTATTGCAAGGTCTACGGCCCCGACGGTTCCGTGCTCACAAACACCGCCAACCTGCGCTTCGGTGATCCGTCCATCCTGACGCATCCCGTTTCGCAGACGGTGGATCCGGGCGATCCCGTGACCTTCTCCGTCGAGGTGGGCGCCACGAGCACCAAGCCCATCACCTACCAGTGGCGCAAAAACGGGATCAACCTCACCGACCCCGCCGCCGGGGGCACCCTTGACGTTTCCGAACCCGGCTGGACCATCTCCTACAACATCGCCGCGGCGGCCCAGTCCGACGAGGGCCCCTACACCTGCGTGCTCAGCGGCGTCGAGGGGCAGATTACCTCGAATCCGGCCACGCTCACCGTGAACGATCCCCCGGTCATCTCCGGGATCACGGCCAACCCGAGCACCGGCGCGGCGCAGCTCGGCACCAACGCCACGCTCACCGTCGAGGTGTCCGGCGGCACGTCCCCCTTCACCTATCTCTGGACGAAGGACGGCGCGCCCATCACGGCGGTGAACATCCTCGGCATCACCTCGCGCATCCTGCGCATCAACAACGTGGTGGCCGAAAACGAGGGGCTCTACACCTGCACGGTGTCGAACAGCGCGGGGCAGGCCGTGGCGCAGAAGAACTTCTACGCCGGGCAACTGGTCACCTTCCTGGCGCATCCCGCCTCCGCGAAGGCCTACTACGGCGGCAGCCTGACCCTCTCGGTCACCGCCGTCAACGGCAAGGGCACCAAGCACTACCAGTGGAAGCGCGACAACGGCAGCGGTGTTGTCACCAATGTGGGCGTCGCCGATTCCACCACGCTCTCGCTGACCAACCTGCGCGCCTCCGACGCGGGCACCTACTGGTGCGTCGTCACCGACGACCGCGGCGCCTATCCGTCCAACAACGCGGTGATTCAGCTGGCCGCCCACCTGACCCTCGTGCAGGGGCTGCCCGCCACCGCCACCGCCTTCACCCGCGAGCCCTATACCCTCCGGGTGCAGACCACGGGCGGCCATTCCCCGGTGGTCTATGACTGGCAGAAGAACGGCGCGCACATCTCCGCCACCCGAAACTTCCCGGGCGGTTCGGAGATCGTGTTCGACGAGGTCGAGATGGATGACGATGCGGTTTACCGGGTGAACATCTTTGACGGCCACACTGATCTCATTGTCAGCACATGTGATCTTACAGTGGTCAATTCACTGCCGGTTGCGGGTGGTTTTGTCCTCCTCGCCGGTGCGGGTGCTTTGGCGCTAGCCGGAGTCCGGGTATTGCGCCGCCGCCGTTAAAAACCGAATTCTGTGCAATGTGCGGGGTTGTCGCAAGTAATGCGGCAACCCCGTTGCTTTTATGGGGAAGGGTTGGCTGCCTGTTTTCCAAGGGTTTACTTCGTAGTTCCAGCCTGGCCCTTCCGTAAAAATCCCGAATAAACTTGACAGCACAACAAATGTTAAGTATACTAATCTTCGACGAAGAGATTATTTATCGTACTTTTTGCAGGTTATTGCTTTTTTGTCGGTTTGGAGTTACAATTTTATTGAGGTCAATGCACAGGAAACTAACGGGTGATTTTTTCCTGTGCCAAGTCTAGGGTGTCAGAAAATGTGTGCATGTGCGAACATGAATGATGGAAGGGTAAGTGTATGAAATTCCGTCTTGCCTCCCGTGTTTTTGCCGTGGCGTGCCTCCTCGCCCTTTTTGCGGCGTGCGGAGCGGCCATGGCCCAGCCGGCCCTTTACGAAAGTTCGGGGGTTCTTGGTGACTGGAACGTCACTTCCGGCAACCTTGTCATCAACACTGACACGCTTACCATGACCTGGGGCGTGCAAACCCAGACCGGTGTCGTGGAGTCAGGGGTGGCCAAGTTTGAATTTGCCAACCTGTCCGTCGGTGCCGGCGTGGTGGTCACCGTGGTGGGCAGCCGTCCCCTTTCCATCACCGCCACGGGTGACCTGACATGGCTGCCCCACACCTTTGTCTCCCCCGGCACGCTGGGTGGCGGCATGGGCGGTGCTGGTGGCACGGGCGGCGGCGGCGGCAACGGCGGTGCCGGCAACATTGGCGGCGCGGGCGGTGGTGGCGGCAACGGCGGCAATGGAAGTCCGGGCCAGTTGTTCAACAACAACGGCGCAAACGGCGATGGTGGCGTGGAGGGTGCCAATGGTCTCGTGGCAACCCAGGGCGATTCGGGCTTGGGCGGTGACGTGGGTCTTGATGGTATGGCGGGCTTTGGCGCGGCGGGCTTTGGCGGCGCGGGCGGAGCCCTGGGCATGGGCGGCTCGGCGGGTGCCGCAGGCACGCAGGTAAGCGGCGGCGGCGGCGGTTCCGGCGGTGCCGGGGGCGCCTATCTTGGCCAGGATGCGGCGGTGGGCCAGCCCGGCGGCCTTGGTGCGCCCGGTGATGACGGTGATGCGGCGGCGGATGGCGCGGACGGCGGCCAGGGTGGGGCGGCCCAGTTTACCGCCGCGGCGGATGATCTTGTGCTTGCCGCCGGCCACGGCGGCGGCGGCGGCGCGGGTGGCGGCGGCGGTGGTGGTGGCGGTGGCGCTTCCGGCGGCGCGGGCGGCGGTGGTGGCGGCGGCGGTGGCGGCGGCAAATCCACGGGTATTTGGCCCTTTGTCGGAGTGGGCGGCAAGGGCGGCGGCGGCGGCGGTGGTGGCGGCGGCGGCGGCGGCGCAGGCGGCGGCGCGGGCGGTGGCGGCGGTGGCGGCGCTTCCGGTCTGCTCTCCGGTTCCGCGGGAACGGTGACCACGTCGAGCCTGAACGGCGTTGCCGGTTCGAACGGCACCGTGGGTACTGCCGGTTCCGGACAGGTTGACGGTGGAGTCGCGGGTGTTGGTGGCGGCGGTGGCGCGGGCGGTTCCGGCGGCGTGGGCGGCGGCGGCGGCGCGGGTGCGACGGGCGCCTCCGGTGGCGGCGCGTTCATTCTTGCGGCCCAGGGCCTCCTCAGGGTCACGGGCAGCACCTTCAGCGTGAACGCCGCGGCACCCGCCGCGGGCGGCGCCAGGGCCCTCGGCAGGAGCGGCGGCGCGGGCCAGAGCGGCGGCGCGGGCCAGAGCGGCGGCGTGGCGGCGGGCAACGGCGCGGCCGGCGGCAAGGGCGGCGACGGCGGCAAGGGCGGCAACGGCGGCAAGGGTGGCGACGGCGGCAACGGCGGCGCGGCCGGCAACGGCACGCCCGGCATGATCAAGCTCATGGGTTCGGTGGTGCTGGCCGAGGGTCGCATCGTGCAGGCCGCCAACGCGGCCAGCGCGTCCGCCGAGCACAACGGCAAATACACGCTCGTTTCCAACATGAACGAGAACGGCCGTCTCATCCACGAGCCGATTTTTGATACGGGCTCCATGGTTCGCGGCACGGCGCGAAACGACGCGCTGCTGATGGTGATGAACCCCTACACCGGGGTGGACAGCCCGAAAATCCCCGAATTGATTTCCGGTCCCGCCGCGTCGGGATGCCTGAAGCCCAACTACTGGAACAAGGCCCAGGTGGACCTGCTTATTCCCGACACGACGGGCAAGTTCAGCGCGCACGTGCTGCGCGAGTCTGAAAACGAGTCCGTATTTGCCGGATTTGACCAGGTGGTGCTGAAGAACACCACGGGCGGCACGATCGAAAACGTGGCCATCAAGATTGACGGCAATCCGCCGCAGTTAATCTGCGGCTACGAGGGCGGCACGCCCGGCGAAATGCCCAACGGCCATGTCTGGACCACCACGGTTCCCGCGGGCACCAATGTGATCGCCCTGCAGTTGCCGGAGGTCACACCCGCGGCCCAGGACGCCCCGGTGACCGGTTCCGCGCAGTTCAGCGTGCTCACCGCCGAAAACCAGGAGCTGCTCTTCCAGTGGCAGTTCAACGGCGCCCCTCTCGCCAATGACGGAAAGTATTCCGGTGTTGACACGCCGGTGCTGACCGTTTCGGACTGCGTCAACGCCGACGAGGGTGTCTACACCTGCCTAATCACCGATCCGCTGGCCTCCTCCGCCGAGCTTGGCGCGGGTACGCTCACGGTGCTTGATCCGGCCATACTCACCAGTCCGCCGTCCCTGACGGTGGATCCGCTTGCGGATGTGGCCCTGGCCGTCACCACGGCGGGCACGGTGACCGGCGTCCAGTGGTACAAGGACGGCGCGCCCCTTGCCGACGGCCCCGCCCCGCACGGCACGGTCGTTTCGGGCGCAACCACCACGGCCCTGTTGCTGGCGGGCGTGAGCGAGCCGGATCAGGGCTCCTATGTGTGCACCGTCGAGGGGCCGGACGGTTTCCTGAGCTCCGTTCCCTCGGTGCTCACGGTCAACGATCTTCCGGTGATCGTGACCCAGCCCCTCAGCCAGAACATCCCCGTGGGCGGAAGCACCTCGCTTCTGGTGGAACTCAGCCAGGGAACCCCAGGCTTTGAGTACGCCTGGGTTAAGGAGCTTCCCGGCGGCGGCGAGGAGCTGATAGTGTCCCGCACGCGCAACGCGCTGCTTGACACGCTGAGCATCCCCTACGGCGGCGGCGGCGCGCTCATCGAGGACGGCGGCCGCTACCGGGTCAAGGTTAAAAATTCCGCCAGCATCGCCGCGAACAACACGGGCGACGAGGCCAACGACTGGGTGGTTTCCGACTGGGCCGACGTGGTGGTGTACGAGACGCTTAACGTGATCGCCCAGCCCGTCAACCGCACGGTGAACTACAACGGCACGGCCTCCTTCACCGTCACCGTGGGCGGCTCGCTCCAGAATATCCAGTTTGAATGGCTGAACGAGCTGGACCAGCTTGTGCAGACGGTCAATCCGCGCGCCTCGGTCACCACCGTCGGGCCGACGAGCACGCTCACCATTGTGAACGTGAACAACTCCGACGAGCCAACCCTCTGGCCGGCCCAGGGCTACAGGTGCAGGATCTCCAACGTCTACCAGTCCGGCGCCTTTGCCGTCACCACGAACAACGTGAACCTGACGGTGCTTGACCCGGCGATCCTGACCCAGCCCGGGAACCAGGTGGTGTCCCTTGGCGCCACCGCCACCTTCTCCATCTCCGCCATCGGCAGCGCGCCCACCTACCAGTGGTTCAAGGCGGGCGATCCAACCGTCCTGGGCACGGGAACCACCCTTAACATCACCAACGTGGAAGTGGCCGACGTGGGCGACTATTACTGCCGCGTCTTCGGTCCCGACGGGTTCGTCGAGTCCTCCCCGGCCAACCTGCGAATCAGCGATCCCTCCATCGTCGGGCATCCCGCCTCGCAGACGGTGGATCCGGGCGATGCCGTCTCCCTCACGGTCGAGTTCGGCACCAACAGCACCAAGCCGATTCAATACCAGTGGAAGAAGGATGGCGTGAACCTGACCGGCCCGGGCGCGAACGGCGTGCTTGCGGAGTCGGATCCCGCGTGGACCGTCTCCTACAACATCGCCTCCGCGGCCCAGTCCGACGAGGGCATCTACACCTGCCTGATCATCGGCAAGGACCCCGGATTCGTCACCACGAACCCCGCCGTCCTGACGGTGAACGACCCGCCGGTGGTGTCCGGAATCCTGTCGAACCCGAGCAACTCCGTGGCCCCGCTGGGCACCAACGCCTCGCTCACGGTCCAGGTGACGCAGGGTTCCGCCCCGCTCAGCTACCTCTGGAAGAAGAACGGCAACACCATCACCGAGGGCAATGTGACCGGGATCACCTCCGCCACGCTGCTCTTCACGGGCGTGGTCGGGGCGAACGAGGGGCTCTACACCTGCACCGTGTCGAACACCGCGGGCGAGGTCTCCGCGCAGAAGCAGTTCTTCGCCGGCGCGCTGGTTTCCTTCCTGAGCCATCCCCAGTCCGCGAAGCGGTACTATGGCGACACGGCGACCCTCAGCGTGATTGCCACGGGCGGCCTGGGAACCAAGAGCTACCAGTGGAAGTTCGACAACGGCAGCGGCATACAGACCAACGTTGGCGGCAATTCGGCCACGCTGACGCTGACCAATGTGCAGGCCGCCAATGCGGGCTCCTACCGCTGCGTGGTCACCGACGGGCGCGGCTCCTACACCTCCAACGCGGCCACGCTGACGCTGGCGGCGCACCTGACCCTGGTGCTCGGCCTGCCCGACACGGCGACCGTGTACGAGGGCAAGAACTTCGCGCTCCGGGTGCAGACCACGGGCGGCCACGCCCCGGTGGCCTATGACTGGCAGAAGGACGGCGCGCCTGTGGCCGCCACCGGCAGCTTCCCCGGCGGCTCCGAGTTGATGCTGACCGACGCGGCCCTGGATGAGACCGGCGTGTACACGGTGAACATCACCGACGGGCACACCGATCTGATCGTGGAAACCTGCAACCTCACCGTCTCCAACGCGGTGCCCGCCGCGGGCGGCCTCGGCCTTCTGGCCGGCGCGGGCCTGCTGGCCCTTGCGGGCGCGCGTCTGGCGCGCCGCCGCCGCTGACGCGTGAGCCCGAGGCGTAACCCCTGAATTGCCGGGGGCCGCCGGGGAAACCCGGCGGCCCCCGTTGTTTTTGCCGCCGCGCGCCCTGTGCGATAATGCGTGCCATGCGCGCGTTTCAAGCCAGCCTTTTTTCAGACGAACCCGCCGTGCCCTTCCTGAAATGGGCGGGCGGCAAGGGGCAGCTTCTCGGCGCCATCGACGCCCGGCTGCCCGCCGCCCTGCGGAAGGGGACGGTCCGCCGCTATGTGGAGCCGTTCATGGGCGGCGCTTCGGTGTTTTTTCATGTCATCCAGAATCATCCCGCGCGTGAGCATGTGCTGATGGACGCCAATGAGGATTTGGTGCTGGTTTACCGTGTGGTCCGGGATTATGCGGAACCGCTTGTTGAACGCCTCGAGGGCCTGGACCGGGAATATAAAACCCATGGCGACGCCGCGCGCCGGGACCTGTATTACACCGTCCGGTCCCGCTTCAATGAAATGCGCGCCGCCGTTGACTACAACGTTTTCCACGCGGAATGGGTTGAGCGGGCGGCGCTGGCCGTGTTTCTGAACCGTACCTGTTTCAACGGCCTTTTCAGGATGAATGCGGGCGGCGGTTTCAACACCCCCTTTGGAAAATACAAAAACCCCCGGATTTGCGACGGGGAAAACCTGCGCCGCGCCTCCGCCCTGCTGAAGAGGGCGGATCTCTATTGCGCCGACTTTTCGGAGGCCTCCGGCCTGGTTGAACGGGATGATTTCGCCTATTTTGATCCGCCTTACCGGCCCATCAGCGCTTCGGCCAGTTTCACCGCCTATTCGCGGCACGCCTTCGGCGATCCGGAGCAGGAGAGGCTGGCGCGATTGTTCCGCATGCTGGATGGTCGCGGCGCGAAACTGCTCCTCTCCAACTCGGACCCGCGCAACACCAATCCAAACGACGGCTTTTTTGACGATCTTTACGCCGGGTATGTGGTTGAGCGCGTGCCCGCGTCGCGCAGCATCAATTCCAGGGCGGACGGCCGCGGTCCGGTGAACGAGCTGCTCATCCGCAACTACGCCGTCTGACCGCGCACTGGAACTCGGCGGCGTCGGGCGGATAAAATTAAGAAACGGAAGGTTAGCCTAATTGGTAAGGCACCGGTCTTGAAAACCGGCGGCTTCGGCCTTGTGGGTTCGAGTCCCTCACCTTCCGCCAGTTTTTTACCGCCGTCCGGCGCGTGCGCGCCGCGCGGACTGGGTTGTGGCCGTTCCACCCGGGGAGAAGCGCCATGATGGAAGTAAACTGCCCGCATTGCGGTGCGCGCCAGCCGGTGAGCCGCGAAAAGCTCGGCACCGAGGTGTTCTGTGAGTCCTGCGGCGGAAAATTCCGCATTGCCGGTGAGGAGGCCCCCGCGGGCGGCGGCGGATTCCGCTGGGAGGGGCGGCCGATGCACCGCAACTGGCTTGGGCAGTGGGTGCTGGGCATTCTGCTGGCGCCGGTGATTGTTGGGCTGTTCCTGATTCTGGACTGCCTCATCCGCCGCTGGAGCCGCCACTACACCATCAACCCCTCCCACATCATTTCCAAGGAGGGCATCTTCACGGTGCACACCACCCAGATTGCCGTGAAGGACATCCGCAGCATTGACATCCGCGCCTCCTTCATCCAACGGCTGCTGGGCATCCGTTCCGTTTACATCGGCACCTCCGGCACGGACGGTGTCGAGATGAGCCTCCTTGGCCTTCCGGCCGGAGTGGCCGCGGAGATACAGAAACTCCAGGCACGTTGATTGGACTGAATCCATTGGCGAACCCTTGGACAATTCTTCCCGGCGGTGCGGTCGGGGAACTGGCGCGTCGGTTGGAAGGGCTCAAGGGGGAGGAATGGACCGGGGGGGGGGTGCGCCGTGTTGAAATCCCCCTGCCCCCGGGCGGGCCCTCCCTGCTGTCGTGGCTCGGGGCGCGGCGGTGCGCCACCCGCTATTACTGGCACGGCCGGGATGACGCCTTTGAAATGGCCGGTCTCGGGGAGTCCGTGGTGCTTGTTCCCGGTGCGTTGCCGGATGCGTCCGATGTCTTTTTGAAAATGCGGGGCCTGCTGGGGCGGGAAAGCGGCGATGCCCGGTTTTTTGGGGGCTTCCGGTTTCAGCAATATTCCGGGAAAGCGGGAAGATGGCGCAGTTTCACCGATCACCGCTTTGTGCTCCCGTTGCTGGAGTTGCGCCGCGCAGGCGGGGTCTTTTCCCTTGCCGCCAACCTTTCCGATGCCTCCCAGGTTGCCGGGGCCGCGGCGTTGCTGCGCGGCCTGGCGGATCCGCCGCCTTCCAGTCCGCCATTGCCCGCCATAACCGGCCGTGCCGATCTTCCGGACAGGGCCGGGTGGATGAATCTGGTGGGGGAGGCGCTGGGGGAGTTTAACCGGGGCGCGCTGGAAAAGGTGGTCCTTGCCCGGGAAACCACCTTTGAGGCGGACGCCCCCTTTGATCCGGTGCGCCTGCTGGAGGCACTCGCGGCCCACACCTGCAAGTCCTTTTTGTTTTGCTTCCATCCCGCGCCCGACCGGGCCTTTCTTGGCGCGTCTCCCGAAAGGCTTTTTCGGCGCGCGGGGACGTTGCTTGAGAGCGAGGCGGTCGCCGGAACCCGGCCGCGCGGCCAGAACCCGGAACAGGATGCGGCGCTGCGGGAGGAACTGCTCGCCTCGCCCAAGGACCGGCGCGAGCAGGCGCTTGTGGTGGAGGCGCTGCGGGAGCGCTTCGGCGCGCTTTGCGCGGAGATCAGCATGGGGGACGGCCCGGACACGCTGGAACTGCTCCACTGCCGCCACCTAATCACCCGCATCAGCGGCCGGTTGCGCGGGGAAGCGGGCGACGGGGAACTGCTGGCGCGGCTGCACCCCACCCCGGCCGTGGGCGGAACGCCCACCGCCGCCGCCCTGGAATGGCTCGCCCGGAGGGAGCCCTTTGACCGGGGCATTTACGCCGGTCCGGTGGGTTGGGTGGGGCGTGACGGCGCTGAATTCTGCGTCGCCATCCGCTCCGGCCTCGTGCACCATTCCACTCTCTCCGTGTACAACGGCGCGGGCATTGTGCCCGGCTCCGACCCCGGGGAGGAGTGGCTTGAGATTGAAACAAAAATGATCAATTTCACGCGGGCCGTCGGTTTCGGGGATGACGGGGCCGGGCCGCGGCCGTCATAAACGCGTTTCGGGGATTCAATGAACATGAACAACCAAACATGGGCTGATGTGGTGGTGGACGAACTGTCGCGGGCGGGCGTGTGCGGTTTTTGCGTTGCGCCGGGCTCCCGCAGCACCCCCCTGGCACTCGCCGTGGCCCGGCGGCGCGGCGCGGCGTCAGTGGTCCATTTCGACGAGCGCGGCCTGGCGTGGCACGCCCTGGGCTGGGCGCGCGGCGCGGGCCGGCCCGTTGCCGTTGTCTGCACCTCCGGCACCGCCGCGGCCAACCTGCTGCCCGCCGCCGTGGAGGCGTCCATGTCGCGCGTGCCCCTGGTGCTGGTCACCGCCGACCGCCCGCCGGAACTGCAGGACTGCGGGGCCAACCAGACCATTGACCAGCGGCACATTTTCGGCAGGCATGCCCGTGCCGCGCTGAATTTGCCCTGCCCATGCCCCGATTTTCCGCTTGGGGCGCTGCGCAGTGCCCTGGACAAACTCGTTCATGCCGCCCGCACGGGGCCGGTTCACCTGAACTGCATGTTCAGGGAGCCCCTCGTGCCGGAGGGGGATGCCGCGCCTTGCCGTGGGGGGGGCGGCGATGGGGCCGCGCCGATGACCGCCTGGAACCTGCCCGCTCCCGGCCTGTCTGAAGAGGATGAGCGCTGGCTGCTGAACACACTGTCGGGCGCGCGCCGGGGACTGCTGCTGGCGGGCGGCCTGCACAATCCCGGGGAAAGGGACGCGGCGGCAAACCTGGCCTCCGCGCTGCGCTGGCCGCTCTTTCCGGATGCACTGTCCGGACTGCGTTTCATGGGCCTTCCCTCCGCCGTCCCCTGTTATGATCAGCTTCTCCTCAGTCCGGAATTCGCGGGACGGCTCAATCCCGACTGTGTGCTGTGGCTGGGCGGCGCATTCGTCTCCAAAAGGCTGAACGGGCAGCTTTCAAGGTTCAACTGCCCGGTGGTTCAAATTTGCGGCCATGACGGTCTCAC
This sequence comes from Candidatus Hydrogenedentales bacterium, assembly GCA_041859375.1. Lineage (GTDB taxonomy): Bacteria > Hydrogenedentota > Hydrogenedentia > Hydrogenedentales > CAITNO01 > JBHEKP01. The sequence continues at coordinate 22,548 of JBHEKP010000328.1, forward strand.
CGACCCCGCGCGTGTTGTAACGCGCCGCTTTGAGACCGATCCCGCGGGGTTCTGCCGGTGGCTTGCGCCCTCGGCAGGTTTTTTTGACGCGCCCGCATGGGACATGCCCTGGGAGGCGCTTTGCGGGGCCGTGTCCACGGTGGTTGAGGGGAGCATCGGCGGCGGACTGACGGAACCCGCGGTGGCGCGCATGGTCACCGCCGCGATGGGGTCCGGCTCCGTTCTTTTCCTGGGAAACAGCATGCCCGTGCGTGATGCCGACATGCACGGCGTTTCTTCCGGGGGCGGCGCCTGGGTGGTGGCCAACCGCGGGGCCAGCGGCATAGACGGCAACATTGCCACGGCGGCGGGTTTGGCGCGCGGCGCGGACAGGCCCGTGGCGGCGTTGCTGGGGGATTTGACCGCCCTTCATGATCTCAACTCCCTCGCCCTCGCCGCCGCCGCGGAGCGGCCCCTTGCCCTCGTGGTTGTGAACAATGGCGGGGGCGGCATCTTCTCCCTTCTTCCCGTGGCCGGGCAGAAGGCGCACTTTGAGCGGTTCTTTGCCGCATCCCACGGTTACTCGCTGAAGAAGGCGGCGGAAATGTTCGGCATTCCCGTCAGACAGCCCAAAACGCAGGCGGCCTTTGGCGCGGCATTGCGGCGGGCCCTCTCCGGAGAGGGGGCCACCCTCATCGAGGTGTTCACCAGCCGGAAGGAGAACGCCGCGCTGCATGCCTCCCTGGGGGCGAAGATTCAGAGGGTGGTCGGTCGGATGCTCTGAGGAATGTTTCCCGGAGCGTGCGCGGCGCGGTAGAATGGCTCTTCAATGTCCGTCCCCCGTGACTGGCACGGGGGAATGGCGTGCCGTCCAACCAAGGATGACCTGCAGTGGATTCCCTCAATCTTTCCATGTTCCGCGCCTATGACATCCGGACCCCGGCGGCGCGGCTGACCGGTGATTTGGCGGTGCGGCTTGCCCGCGCGGAGGCTGTGTATTTCAAGGAGGTGCTTCGCGTGCCGGGGGTGCTGGCGGCTCATGACGCGCGGAGCACCGGGCCGCATTACCTGGAACTGGCAGCGGAACAGTATCTCCGGGCCGGTCTTGACGTGGTGGTGGTTCCCGGTGTGTGCTCAACCTGCCAGTTTTATTTCGCCGCCATGAAGCACCCCCATCTGGCCGGGGTCATGTTTGGCGCGTCCCACAATCCGGCGACTGACACGGGCCAAAAGATTCTCGGACCGGGTGTTCGTCCGATTGCGGAGCACATTGGTCCGTGTGGAGGACTGGACGCCATTGCCGCGCTTCACAGGGAGGGTGCCTCTACCACCGGGCCGCGCGGCAGGATCTCCGCGTACGATCCCACCGGAGAATATGTTCAGTACAGTATGGCCTTGGCCGGGGTCGCCCCCGGCGGTCTTCAAGGGTTGCGGCTGTTTCAGGATTACCTGCACGGTGCGGCGGGCCGTGAGATGATGCTGGCCTTCGGACTGGCGGGCGCGGACCTGGAGCCCCTGCATTTTGCCGCGGACGGCGCGTTTCCCCTGGGCGATCCCAACCCCGTCAAGGCGCCGGTGATTGCGGAGGGCCTGGAGCGGCTGCGCGGCGGCGGGTTCACACTGGGTAACTTCTTTGACGGTGACGGGGACAGGATTGACTTCTACCGGGGTGACGGGGCGTATCTGGCGTCAAGTTTTGCTTATGCCGCGCTGCTGCCGCACATGCTGGCGCGCGACCCGAAGCCGGGAAGCGGCGTGTATGCCTGCCTGAAATGCAACCCCTTGGCGCTGATGGAAATGGCCCGGGCAGGGGCGGCGGTGAATGTCATCCGAAACGGCCACTCCCAGATCAAAAATGCGTTGTACGAAAGCACCGCCTTTTTTGGGACGGTGGAGGAGTCGGCCCATTTCTACGAGGCATTCGTGCTGGACGGCAGCCGCTATTGCACGGAAAACACGCTCTACATCGCGCTGCTGGCGGCGCGGGCGTGGCTGGAGCAGCCGGAGCGTTTTGAGTTGCTCTTTGAGATTCAGGGAAGGACCAGCCGCGAGCGGGAATGGGGCTACAAATTCCCCTCGGACGAACTGCGCGCCGCCGCGCTGGACGCCGTGGAGGCCCATTTCACGGGCTTGGGCGCGCAGTCCATGCGGCGCACGCCGGAGGGGTATGATCTCGAAGCCACCATGATGCGCCGGGGGTTGCCCTTTGCCATTGACGAGAACACTAGGATGGCTCCGGACTGGCTCCAGGTTTGCCAGCGGATTTCCCAGAGCGAGAACGGACTGGCCCGTTGGGAGGTGGTTGCGGCGGACGCGGCCATTGCCGCCGAAGCCCGCGCAGACATCACCCGTATCACCGCCGCGCACGGCGCGGGGGAGGAATACCAGGGCTGACGGGGGCGTTTCCGCCGTGTCCGTCCGGATATGCTAGACTTTTTCCGCAAACAGGAGAATTTTACATGGCCGAAACATGCTGGGTGTCCGCGAAAACCTATCAGGAAATCCTGTATGAAAAAGCGGGTGGCATCGCAAAAATAACCATCAACCGGCCCCACCGCCGCAACGCCTTTACGCCCCTCACCGTGGATGAGATGCTGGATGCGATGCATCAGGTCCGTTTTGACCAGGAGGTCGGCGTGGTCATCCTGACCGGACAGGGGCCGCTGGCCTTTTGCTCGGGTGGAGACCAAAAAATTCGCGGCGCCGCCGGATATGTGGATGACCGGACGGGCGCGCACCGGCTGAACGTGCTGGACCTGCAGCGTTCCATCCGTGCCTGTCCGAAACCCGTCATCGCGATGGTGGCGGGCTATGCCATCGGCGGGGGCAACATTCTGGCGATGGTGTGCGATCTGACCATCGCCGCCGACAACGCCGTGTTCGGCCAGACCGGCCCGAAGGTGGGCTCCTTTGACGCGGGCTACGGCTCCTCCCATCTGGCACGCATCGTCGGCCAGAAAAAAGCCCGCGAAATATGGTTTCTCTGCCGTCAGTACAACGCCGCCCAAGCCCTGGAGATGGGGCTGGTGAACACCGTCGTGCCCCTGGAAAGGCTGGAGGAGGAAACGCTGGCATGGTGCCGTGAAATTCTCGCCCTCTCGCCCACGGCGCTGCGCTGCATCAAGGCGGCGATGAACGCCGACGAGGACGGGCAGGCGGGTGTCATGGAACTTGCGGGCAACGCCACCAGCCTGTTTTACATGAGCGAGGAGGGCCAGGAGGGGCGCAACGCCTTTTTGGAAAAGCGTCCGCCGGACTTCTCCAAGTATCCGCGAAAGCCATGAGCGGGATCGGCGGGGACACTCCCCGCGCCGGTGCGCGGGTATGGCTGGACGCGGCGCGCCCCCGGACCCTGGGCGCGTCGGTGGCACCGGTGCTCATGGCGGGGGCGATGGCGGGGGCGGACGGTGGCTTCCATGGGGGCATTTTCTGCTGCACGCTGGTTTGCGCCGTGCTCATCCAAATCGCCGCCAACTATGCCAACGACTACTATGACTGCATGAAGGGTGCCGACACGGCGGAACGGCTCGGACCCGTTCGTGCCACGGCGGCGGGCCTGGTCACACCGGCGCAGATGCGCCGGGCAACGGGGCTGGTGCTGGCGCTTGCGCTGGTGCTCGGGATTTTTCTGGTGTTGCGGGGGGGCTGGCCCATCCTGCTGATTGGCGTGCTGTCCCTGATTTTTGCCGTGCTCTACACGGGCGGCCCCTTTCCTTTGGGTTATCTGGGCCTGGGGGATATTTTCGTGCTGGTCTTTTTCGGGCCGGTGGCGGTGGCGGGCGCGCATTATGCGCAGACGCTGCACTGGAGCGGTCTGGCCGTGCTGGCCGGGCTGGCCCCCGGCCTCTTCTCCACCGCCATACTGGCGGTGAACAATCTGCGCGATGTGGACGAGGACCGGCGCACGGGCAAAAAAACGCTGGCGGTGCGTTTTAGTTCCGGTTTCGCAAAAAAGGAGCACGCCGTCTGCATTGTGGCGGCGGCGCTCATTGTGCCCCTGCTGGCCTGCCTGCTGGCGGGGGGCCATTGGTTCGCCATGATGGGCGCGCTGGCATTGCTGCCCGGCCTGCGCTCCATCCGTGCCGTGCACACCGTCACCGGACGGGCGTTGAACGCCGAACTTGCCGCCACAGGCAAGACCCTGCTGATCTTTAGCATGCTCTTTTCCGCGGGATGGTTGTTATGAGTCCGGTGCGGACACGGATATACTGCTACACACTTCCCCTCACCCAACCCCTGCATCTGAAAAACACCATCCTCACGGAACGAAGCGGATGGCTGCTTCGATTCACAGACGGGAAGGGAAATGACGGGTGGGGGGAGGCGGCGCCGTTGCCCGGATTCAGCGGGGAATCCCTGGATGAGGCGCTGGCGGCGCTCAAGGTCCGCGCCGCGTCACCCGCCGCGCCGCCGTCCGTCCGTTTTGCGGCGCATGCGGCCGCGGCCATGCTTTCGCGCCGCCAAACCGGAGCGGTTGTCCCGGCTTCCCCCCCGGTCCTGCTGTGCAAACTCGTCACCGAAACCGGGGAGAAGGCAATTGCCGCCGCTGAAGAGGCAAAAACTGCGGGCTGGCGCACGGTTAAATTCAAGGTGGGACGGGGGAATCCGCCCGAAGAGGCGGATACGATCAATGCGGCGCGCAGTGCGCTGGGGCCGGAGGCTGTGGTGCGGCTGGATGCCAACCGCGCCTGGGGGATGGACGGGGCATTGGCCTTTGCGTCGCGCCTCCGGGAGGTGGGGACCGCATCCGCCCGGGTTGAGTTTATCGAGGAACCGCTTCAAGACAGCACACAGCTTCCGGAATTCGCGCGCCGTTCGGGTGTGTGTTATGCCGTGGATGAGACGGTTCAGGAACACGCCCTTCGGCCGGGTGACACGCGCCTGAATGACGCCTTGGCGGGTGCGGACTGCTGGGTGGTCAAGCCAACCCTTTGCGGCCCCCTGGGAGGGCTGTTGTCCGGTCCACACCGGCCAAAACGGGTTGTGCTCAGCGCCGCCTATGAATCCGGGGCGGGGCTGGCCGCCGTGGCGGCGCAGGCGTGGGATTATCCCCCCGCCCTGGCCAATGCCATGGGGCTGGACACCTATTCCGCGCTGGCAACGGACGTGGCACGGGGGCGTCTGCCCCTGGATGCGCCCTTCTGTTCCCCGCATGATCTTGCGGAGGCGGGGCGGCGTGTGGATGTGTCACGGTTGGAGCTGGTCCATGATGCATGAACCGCCGGACGGCCAAAACTGCTGCCCCCTTGCGCTTGCCGCGCGGCGGTGGGGTGGCGCGCCCTTTCTAAGGGGTGCTTCGGGATCCTGCCGCTCCTTTGCGGAGACGGACGCGCGGGCGCTCCGCATGGCGTCCGCCCTGGTTTCTCAGGGCGTCGTTCCCGGCGAGACGGTCGGCATTATTCCCGCCTGTCCTGAGGAGCCGTTGTCATGGCTGCCCGCCCTGTGGCGGACGGGTGTGTCGGTGGTGGTGGCGGATCCCAAAGCCCCGGTTGCGTACACCCTGGCGCGGTTCCAGTCCGTGAATGTCCGTCATGTGCTGGGGGGCGAGGGGGAATTCACGGCGTTGGCGGCGCGTGCGGGCATGGGGCCGCTTGACCCCGAAGGGGCCGCCGGGGACGGGGAGCCCTTCGCATGGAGAACCGGGGACGCGCGCCTGCTGGTGTTCACTTCAGGCACATCGGGCGCGCCAAAAGCCGCCGCGCACACCGTGCGCACGGCGTGCGCGGCCGCGGGGGCGGCGGCCAATGCGCTTGCGCTGGCGCCGGGTGATCGGTATTTGCTGACCCTGCCCATGCATCATGTTTCCGGTTTGTCGGTGCTTTTCCGGTGTTTGGCGTCCGGTGCGGTCTGCGTGCTCCCTGATCCCGCCCTCACCTTGGCGGAAAACATCACTCTATCGCCGGTCACCCATGTCTCGCTGGTGGCGGCGCAACTGTACCGTCTGCTGGAAGAGCCCGCGGCGGTGGAAGCGCTCCGCCGGACCAAGGCGGTTCTGCTGGGGGGTGGTCCCGCCCCGGAAGCGCTGCTTGCGCGGGCGTTGGGGGAGGGGGTGCCCCTGATGAACAGCTACGGAATGACGGAGACAGGCGCGATGGTGTGCGCCACCCGGCCCGGCGCGGGGCTGGCGGAACTGCGGACGGCGGGAAAACCCCTGGTAAAAAACACGCTGCGTCTTTCGGCGGAGGGACGCATTGAAATGCGCGGTGAGTTCCTTTTTGAAGGGTATTATGACAACGGCGTGGTTATGCCCCCCCCCGCTGACGGGGGGTGGTTCCGCACCGGGGATTTGGGCGAATGGGACGAAGAAGGGCGCTTGGTGGTCACGGGGCGGGCGGACCGCATGTTCATTTCCGGCGGGGAAAACATCCAGCCCGAGGCGGTGGAAACTCTTCTGCTGGGACTTGAAGGGGTGCGGCGGGCGGCGGTGGTGCCCGTGCCGGACCCGGTCTACGGTTCCGTGCCTGCGGTGTTTTTGGACCTTGAGCCGGGGGCGGTTTGGGATGCCGTGGCGTTGCGGGAGGCGCTGGGGGGAAGGCTGCCCCGTTTTGCCGTGCCCCGTCTTGTGCTTCCCTGGGCGGCGGGGGCGGATTCGGGCATAAAACCCCCGCTGCAAAAACTCATTCAGATTGCGGAGGCGTGGAGGTCCCGGGAGGGGTGATTTCCGGGGGCAGGTTTTCCCGCACCCGCTTTCCCAGTTCGGTCATGAACGACTCGTCCCCGATGGTTTCCTTGTAGGCCATGCGCCGTTCGGTCATGTGCCTGCGGAAAATGGCAAAGAACTCGCGCACCGCCTTCACGCTCACCACCAGGAAAAAGAGCAGCATCACAAACACCGCCGCGGCAAAACGGTTGGGGTGTTCGCGGTAGTTGGCCATGGGCGCGCCGAGCACCATGACCAGCGGTATCACGAGCAGCAGGTAAAAACTCACGGGACGGCGGCGGTGCGCCTCCGCAAAGCCCCTTTTGAGGTGGAACCAGAGGGTTTTTGAATGTCCGGGTTCTGTGTGTTGCTCTTCCATCAATGGCACCGGTCAAAGGTTCACAGCGGACAGCATCCGTCGCCGCCCATGGGGCAGTCATCACTGGCGCAGCAGGAGCCGCCGCAGGCCGGGTCGGTGGAGGCGCTCCCCCGGGGGGCGAAAAGGCTCATTTGTTTTTCGAGTTTTTCCGAACCACAGACGGGGCATGCGGGCTGTTCCGTGTCACGCACCAGCAACTCCTTTTCCGCGCCGCAGGCCGTGCAGAAAAATGTGAACAAAGGCATGCAAACACCTCCAAGTGCCGTGTTAACCCGCCGCCGCCAACACCTGTGTCTAAAATTGTAACAGGAAACAGGGTAAACGGCCAGCATTGGGCGTGAAACCCGCCTGATTCCGTATGGGTCCAACCAACAGGTCGCAACAGCGCCCTGATGCAATGTTTTGGCAGGAAAACGGGAATGATTGGGCACGGCACGCACCGGCCCGGAGGTCATGGCAATGAACCGAAGACGCCTTGGATTCACCCTTATCGAGCTGCTGGTGGTGATTGCCATCATCGGTGTGCTGGCGGCGATTTTGCTTCCCGCGCTGGCGCGGGCGCGCGAGGCGGCGAGGCGCGCGAGCTGTCAGAACAACCTCAAACAGTTCGGGCTGGTCTACAAGATGTATGCGGGCGAGGCGGGGGGCGGCAAATTTCCCCCGATGCAGTTCGAGGCGCACTCCCTGCGCAACGCGGACATCGCCATCGGCCCCATGGTGAGGACCATTTATCCGGAGTACATGACGGACCCGTCCATAGCCCTGTGCCCCTCCGACCCAAACAGCACCATTGAGGACATCCGCGACGAGGCAACGGGCCAGTTCGACCTTCATGAGGACCCTGAAGAGATTGACATGAGCTACGCCTACCTGGGCTGGGTGCTGGACAAGTGCGGCGACAACTCCCCCCAGATAGACCTGACCACCATTTTCAGCATCATGCCCGGCCTGCCGAACAACATGGTGCTGGATGATCCGACCGGCGGCGGCCCTTACCAGTTTATCAGCCTCTTCACCTCCACGGTGGCCGAGGTGATCACCGCGCGCGCCGGCCTCAGCGACGACAGCCAGATTGCCTCCGCCAGTTTCCGTGTCGCGGACGGCGACAAGGACGTGCTTCCCTATGACGGCGAGCCGATGGGCAACGGCGACGGCTCCACCATCTACCGGCTGCGGGAGGGGATCGAGCGCTTCCTGATCACCGACATCAACAACCCCGCCGCCAGCGCCCGCGCGCAGAGTGACATTTGGATCATGTTTGACACCATCTCCAAGAACGTGAAGTACTTCAACCATGTTCCCGGCGGTTCGAACGTGCTGTACATGGACGGGCACGTGTCCTTCATCCGCTATCCCGGCGAAGTGCCCGCCAACAAGGGGCTGGCGTTGTTCCTGGGCACACTGCTGGACCGCACCCGGTCCTGAGGGGGAAACAATGGCCGACAAAAAAAAGACGGCAAAGGTTGTGGGGTCGCTGGTGGCCCTCTCCTTCAGCGGGCTGGTGTTTTTCGCCATGTTCGGGCCGGAGGGCTGCGGCCCCACCGAGGAGGAGAAGCAGATCCTCTTCACGCTGAACAACCATCAGGAGGTGGTTGACAAGGGCGGGCACGTGGAGAAGTTCACCGTCCAGGAGGATGATGACGGCGATGAGGAGGGGGTGTACCGTTTTGACGCGGAGATTCTCAACAGCGACGGCGTGGCCATAGGCCGCATCCGCTCGCTTCGCGTCGAGGGTTTCGGCACCATGAAGCCGCGTGTGATGTGGTACAAGACGCCCGGCGTGTCCGAGGAATGGCCGCAGCGCGGCGACCGGGGAAGACGCGGCGAGGGCCGCCGGGGTGATCGGGACCGGGGGCGCGGGGACCGTCCACCGCAGTGATTCGGGTCAGGTGCGGGTGACCGGGGAGGCGCCGAAAAACACCGTTCCCTGATTTTTGCGCCGGTCGGCGGGAAACCGTATCATGGCGGCGGTTTTTAGCGTTTTTCCGGCGGCTCCATGCGCCGTGGGAGGGGCGCATGGCGGTTCAACAACGGTGGAGAGCGGGATATATGAGCAAGCACACCCCCCTTTCGCGGCGCGGTTTCCTGCGCCGCAGTCTTGCGGCGGGCACGGCTTTTGCCGCGCCGGTGATTATTCCGGCCTGCGCCCGGGGAAAGGCGGGCCGCCCCGCGCCCAGCGAGCGGATTGTGGTCGGGCACATCGGCGTGGGCGACCGCGGCTCCTACATCCTCACCGAGACGGTGCAGGTGAAAGGCGCCCAGGTGGTGGCGGTGTGCGATGTGAAACGCGACCGCCGGGAGGCCGCGGCAAAGGTGGTCAACGACACCTATGGCACGGCGGACTGCGCGATGCTCAACGAGTTTGAGGAGCTGGTTGCGCGGGACGACATTGACGCGGTGGTGGTGGCCTCGTGTGACCACTGGCACGTGCCGCACGCGCTGGCGGCGGTGCGCGCGGGCAAGGGCGTCTATGTGGAGAAGCCGCTCGGATTGACCATTGAGCAGGATCAGGCGCTGCGCAAGGCCGTCAAAAAGCATGACGGCATTTTCCAGTTCGGCACGCAGCAGCGGTCCGCCCGGGAGTTCTGGCAGGCGTGCAGCCTGGTGCGCAACGGCTATATCGGTGATTTGCGCGAGGTGCTGGTGTGGGCGCCGCCCAGCGTGGCGGGCGGGCCCACAACGCCCGCGCCGGTGCCGGAAACGCTTGATTACGATCGCTGGCTCGGCCCGGCCCCCCTCACACCCTACACGCTGGAGCGCGACTCCAACAAGTGGTGGTGGCACGTTTCGGACTACGCCATCGGTTTCATTGCCGGATGGGGCATCCATCCCGTGGACATCGCCCTGTGGGGCGCGGGTGATCTCATGCGCACCCCCTGCCGGATTGAGGGAACGGGCGGGTTCCCAACGGAGGGGCTGTGCAACTGCGCCACCAGT
>JBHEKP010000376.1:0-7424 GCA_041859375.1 Candidatus Hydrogenedentales bacterium
ATCGCCGACATCCCCGAGCCGGAAAAAGCCCCCGCGGGCGGCCCCGGCGGCATGGGCGGCGGCATGGGCGACATGTACTAAGACCGGCCCTCCCATCCCCCTGACACTTCCCCCCGTCCCGGGAAACCGGCGGCGGGGGGATTCTTTTTAGAGCACGAACATCCCCCCTTAAAGGGGGCTTAAGATACCGCGCCTCCTGGTTTGTTGTTCACGCTTCAGCGTGTCCGGAAACTCTCAACCCGCGATAACCGACCACACGCCGAAATGCGTGCCCCAAAAAAACATCTCTCTTCTTCAAGCGCGGTCCCCCGTGTCCGCCCGCTCCAAGTCCCCCTTCTGAAGGGGGATTTGGGGGGATGTTGTGTTTATGTTCCAGCCTTTTTGTGCCGGGGCGCGCCCTCACTCCCAGGCGGAACGAAGCTCGTGGACGGTCAGGGCTTCGGCGCGCACATCGCCGCCCCCGGCGAATACCGCCAGCGGCGCGGCGTCCTCCCTGAAGGTCACGGCCATGGGCATGTACACGCGGCCGCCGCCACCGAAGATTTCCACGGACTGGCGGTCCACCAGCAACCGCAGCGACACCCGCCCGTTTTCCGGCTCCAGCGCGGCGGTCTTGTCGCCGCAGGACAATTCGCCCTTCTTTGCGTCATAGGTGACGGGCACGCCGCGCACGATGAACCCGAAACTGCGCGCGCCGGAAACGTCGAACCCGGCGGTGATGTCGAAGAGATCGCCCCCGGCCTGTTCCAGCACGGTTTCCCCCTTCTTGAAGACCGTGCCGTCCAGCGCATGGGACGGGCCGCGCAGGGTTTCGATCTCGCGCACGGGGTTGGCGAAAAGACGCGGCCCCTCCGCCGTGGCGCGCAGGGTCAGCTCCACGGGAAAGTCCATCATCTGGTTGAAGGGCATGTCCTTCCGGCCCGTGGTGCCCCAGCCAATCTGGATGCGGCGGCCGTCTTCGGCGGGGATGCCGCTGTAGGTCTGGGAGGCGTAGAAGCAGTTGCCGTGGTTGTACTTTATTTTGCCGGTTTCGGGCGTGAAGGTTTTGCCGTCGAACGCGCCCACGGCATACTCGCCGCTGGCGGCGTAGACCACCCATTTTTTGCCGCCGGCCCCGCCGTCCACGGCAATCTCAAACAGTTCGGGGCACTCATACCAGCCCTCGATGCGGCTCTGGAAGTCCCACTGTTTCAGGTCGGGCGAGGTGTAAAAGGAGATGCCCTGCGACTTGCCCCGCTCGTCGTAGACCGCCATGACCCAGTGGCCGCCCGGCGCGTACCAGACCAGCTTCGGGTCGCGGCCCTCGTGCTTCACCACGGGGTTGCCCTCATACTCGGTGAAGGTGCGGCCCCGGTCGTTGCTGAAGGCGACGCACTCGCCCCGGCCCGTGCTGGTGTAGGCCGCCACGATCACGTCCTCCGCGCCGGTTTTGAAGCCCGCCGTGTTGTCCCGGTCCACCACGGCGCTGCCCGAGAACACCCAGTCGCCGTGGGCGCGGGGATAGATGGCGATGGGCAGCTCCTTCCAGCGGACCAAGTCGGCGCTGACGGCGTGGCCCCAGTGCATGTTGCCCCATTTCCAGCCGTAGGGGTTGTGCTGGTAGTAGAGGTGGTACTCCCCGTCCATCCAGACCAGCCCGTTCGGGTCGTTGTTCCAGCCGCGGCGGCTGGAGAAGTGGAACTGGGGCCGGTCCCTTTCCTTGTAGAGATTTTCCATGCCCCGGACGGCGTCGTCCTGGAACACCCGCCCCAGCCCGCCGAAGCGCTTGGCGGGGGCGTTCACCCACAGGGACAGCTCCTGGCCCGTGAAGGCGGACAGGTCCAGAAAGACCCAGAAGTCGGGGTTTTCGGGGGCAAGCTCGATGTCGAACTCCCGCAGGATTTCCTCCCCCCGCATCAGGCGCGCGCGCCGCATGGGCGCGTCGTTCTTCACGGGCAGGTTCAGATACCGCTTCTCCGCCCGGAAGGTGACGGACTGCCCGCCGTCCATGGGCTCGTCGCTTTGGGTGATCTGGTCCACGTTGATGTGCCCCCATCCGTCCGCGCTGTTGTCCACGATTTGCAGCACCGCCTCTTTTCCCTCGAATTCCGACACGTCCCAGCTTTGCCAGGACAGCTCCTCGCTGCCGCCGGGCCGGTCGTTGGGGCCGGTGGCGCTGCGCGCCTCAATGCCGTCCACCATCAGGTTCATGCACGTCTTTCCGGGGTGCATGCCGCCGCCGATGAGAAAGTTGAGCCGTTTCCGCTCAATCCTGAAGGGGGGCGAGGTCAGCGCGCCCGTGGCGCCGTCGCCGCCGAGGAAACTGTTCACCAGCCCCTTCCCCTCGAATCCGGACACGGGCATCTGCCCCTCCAGCGCGCCCCGCGCCGGACCACTTCCGAAGGCCGCGCCATCCGCCGTCCATGCGCCGTAGTCCGGGCCCTCAAAATCCGCCACCAGGATGTCCTCGCGCGCCCAACCCGCCAGGGAAAAGCACGCCAGCGCCAGCACAACCGGCGGCAATTTTGTCCATGTCATGGGTGTTCTCCTCAACACGCCTGGTTCGTGCGGCGCGCAACCCTACTCTATCCGGAAAAGGGGCGCGGTTTCCATGCGCGGCGGAACATGGGGTATCATCCCGGCCAACTTTGGAGGAGAACACGATGCGCAGCCCCCTTTTGACGCTTTTGTCCGCCCTTCTGGTCCTGTCCCCCCTTGCGGGCGCGGAAAGCCTGGTGGAGAAATCCCTGAAACAACTGGCCGAAACCCCGCAAATCAGCCCCGACGTGGTGGATTTTGTGATCTGCGCCGACCCCCAGCCGGGGGCCATGCTGGGCACGCCCAAGATCTTCCTGGACATGCTCCGGGAGTGGAACACCACAAAGCCGGACTTCATCGTCTGCGCGGGCGACATGATTATGGGCGGCCCGCCCGCCGAGGTGGGGCCCATGTGGGACGAGTTCCTGGGCCATGCGGGCAAACTGCCCATCCCCTTCTTCACGGTGGCGGGCAACCACGACGTGAACGACGAGGCGGAGGTGCTGCGCGTCTACGAGCGGCGCGTGGCCCCCTTCAACTACACCATCCAGCGGGGAAACCTCCTGTGCGTGATCCTGAACACGGAGGAGCCGGGCAACCCGGACGGGTTCACCGGGGCCCAGCGGGAATGGCTGCGCGGCGTGCTCAAGGCGGCCACGGCAAAGCACATCCTCCTGTTCCTGCATGTGCCCCTCTTCACGGGCAACTGGGAAAGGGACTGGCAGCCCGTGGCGGACATCATCAAGGGGTATCCCGTGCGCGCGGTCTTCGCGGGGCATGAGCATTATTACCGCGACTGGGGCACGCGCGACGGTGTCCGCTATGTGGTGGCGGGCTGCGCGGGCGGCGGCATCGGCACGCCGGAGGAGGAGGGCGGCTTTTACTGCTACCTGAACGTGAAGGTCCGGGGCGACAACCTGGACTGGACCGTGGTGAAGCCGGGGGCCACCCTCCCGTCGGACATTGTCACCGAGGCCAAGGTGGCCCGGCTGCGGGAGCTGCGCGGCATGGTCTCCTGCGAAACCGCGGTGCTGCCCTGGAACGAGCCCCTGAACCGCGACGTGGCCATCACCCTGGCCAACCCCTTCACCACGCCGCTGGAAACAACGCTGCGCTGGAACATACCCGAAGGCTGGCGCGTGACCCCGGCGGAAATGGTCTTCAAGGCCGGTCCCGGTGAAAAGGCGACCCTCACGGCGCGCATGGAAAGCGGCGGTCCCGCCGGGTTCCCCGTGCCGGTGCTGGAGGGGAAAGTGGACGACCCGGAAAGTGGCGCGGCCATCCCCCTGAGCCTTCCCCTGGACCTGGCCCTTGCGGCGAAAGCCCCCCGCGCCACCGGCGCGGTCACCCTGGACGGCGACCTGTCGGAATGGGCCGCCGCCATGCCGCTGGCGCTGCAATACGGCTCCTCCTACGACCCCGGGGACACGGCGGACCTGAAGGCGTCCACCCGGGTCATGTGGGACAAGGACCACCTGTATGTCGCCGTGGAGGTGGAGGACAACGAATTTCACCAGCCCTACCACGGCGACGTGGTCTGGATGGCGGACAGCGTGGAGCTGTGGATTGAAAAGTCCAACTGGAGCTTCAGCCTCACCCCGCTGGGGCCGCAGGTTTTCCTGGACGAGCGGCCCGACAAGCACCTGGACGCCGTGGTGCCCGAGGTGCCCGTCGCCGTGAAGCGTGACGGGACGAAGGTCGTGTATGAGGCGGCCTACCCCGCCTCGGAGGTGCCCCACATCCGGCTGGAGGCGGGCAACATCATCCGCTTCTCCCTGCTGGTGAACGACCTGGACCCCGCCGGCCCGCTGGTGAAACGGCATTACGCCGAACTCGCCCCCGGCGCGGGCGAGCATTTCGCCTGCCCCATGGTCCGGATAACCTTCACGGAGTAAACAATCCCAGACCCAAACAAGGGGCGGGGTCCGGAATCACTTCCGGGCCCCGCCGTTTTTCTTGCCGTGTGCCGGGGCTACCTCCGGCGGCGCAGGCCGCGCGCGCCCGCCAGGGCCAGGGCCGCCGCACCCAGCAGCAGGCCCAGGGAACCTGCCGCGGGCATGCCCGTGATGACCGCCAGGGTCACGTGGGCCGACTCCTTGATCTCGCCCTTCATGTCCACGATGGTCACATAGTAGACGCCCTCGTCGGTGGCGTCCGCGCCGGAGATGGTCAGGCTCGCGCCCGTGCCGAGCACGTCCGGACTCCCCTCCTTGTGCCATTCGTAGACAAGCGGGGCGAAGCCGCCGCTGGTGGCAACCGTCATGGTGTGGCTGCCGCCCTCGGGAATGGTGCCGCCCTGGGGCTGCGTCGTGATGGCCAGGTGGTCGCCGACGTACAGCATCACCTTGTTGGAGGTGATGGTCTCGTCGTCGGACGCGTCACCCGGCGTGCCCTTGTCGTCGGTGGCGGTGACATAGTACTCGCCGGTCTGGGCGTACTGCAGATCCACCAGGCGGCGTGTGTTCGGCTGGTCGAAGGGGGACTGCGGAATCACCACGCCCCCCGGCCCGTACCAGGTGTAGGCCACATCGCCCGTGTTGAAGATGACGCTGCACGAGAAGGTGTTCTCACCGCGGTAGTATGCGCGTCCGGTCTGGGGCTGCAGGTCGAAGGCGAAGACCACGTCAAGGGTCACCACCGCCGAGTTGGACATGGCCGTTTCGGGCACGGGCAGGCCGCTGTCCGTGACCTCGCAGGCGTAGGCGCCCGCATCCGTGAGCGTCGCCGAGGTGATGGTGTAGGTGGCGCCCGTGCCGACCACGGACCCGCCCCTGTACCAGCGGTACTGGAGCGCGCCCTTGCCGCCCGTGGCCGCCGCCGTCATCGTGTACGGGGCTCCGGGCAGCAGCAGCGCGCCGGCCGGATGGGTGGTGAAGGTGATGTGCGGGGACACCGTCAACGCGGCGGCGTTCGAAACTGCCGTGGAGCCCTCCTCGTCCGTCACCGCGCAGGTGTAGCCCGCCGCGTCGGACGCCTGGACGCTGCCCAGCGTCAGGGTCGCGCCGGTCTGGCCGGAGATGTCGGCTCCGTCCTTGCGCCACTGGAAGGAGAGCGCGCCGAAACCGCCCGCAGCCGACACCGTGGCGGTGAAGGTTTCACCGGCGTAGAGGTCCGCGCCCGAAGGCTGGCCGGTGATGGACACCGGATCAGCCGTCTCAATGAGCGCACCGGCCGACGTCACCAGCGACAGCGGCGGACGGACACCCGTCTCACCGGCCAGGCAGGTGTAGGTGCCCGCGTCGCCAAGCACCACGGGGCTCAGGGCCAGGGTGGGACCGTTCGCGCCGGAAATGTCCACGCCGTCCTTTTGCCACTGGTAGGTGTAGGCCGGGCCGTAGCCGCCCGAAAGCGCCACGGAGAGCAGGCGGGAACCGCCCGCATGGACCCTGCCGCCGACGGGCTGCGTGGTGAAGTCAAGCGCCACCGAGGCCACCGTCAGGGTGGCGGGGCTGCTGGTGAGCGAAACGCCCGCCGCATCCGTGACCACGCAGGAGTAGGCGCCCTCGTTTCCGGTCGGGTTCACCGGGGCCGGGTTGCCGTCGGGGGAGCCGCCCTGCACGTTGTTCAGCGGCAGGACCGCACCGACCGCGCCGGGGATGTCCGCGCCCTTGTAACGCCACTGGTAGGTGTAGCCGGGCACGCCGCTTCCGGCGAGCACCGTCACGCCGAAGGAGGCGCTGTCACCCACTGACACGCCCTGCGCCGCGGGCTGGTTCTGGATGGCCAGAACGGTCAGCGTGGCCGGGTTGCTCGTGGTGACGGTGCCCATGCCGCCGGTCACCTGGCAGGTGTACACGCCCTGATCGGCGGCGGTGAGGCTGCCGATCACCAGCGTGTCGGAATTGCCGCCCACCGGGGCCGCGTCCCGGTACCACTGGAAGGTGTACGGGGTGTAGCCGCCGCTCAGGCCCACCGAGAAGGTGTGGCTGTCGCCGGTCTTCTTGTTCGCGCCCGCCGGATGGGTTGTGATGGACACGGGCACGCGCACCTCCAGCACCGCCCCGGAGGAGGCCACCCTCGGAGCCGAGGACGGGCGGGCGTTGTCGCCCACCAGGCAGGTGTAGGTGCCGCCGTCGGAGAGCTGCAGGCCGGTCAGCGCCAGCGTGTCGGTGTTCTGGCCGGAAATGTCCGCGCCGTCCTTCTGCCACTGGTAGGTCAGCGGGCCCGTGCCGCCCGTTGCCGCCACGGTCATCGTGTGCGCGCCGCCGGTCAGCTTCTGCGCGCCGAGGGGCTGGGTCGTGATGGTGATGTCCGCCAGCGACACCGTCAGCGTCGCCGCGTTGCTCGGCGTGCCCGCCGTGGCCACCGGGTTCAGGCTGTTCTTCACCACGCAGCGGTAGTCGCCGGAATCCGCGATCTGGAGGTTGGTGAGCGCGTAGGGGTTGGCCGTCGCGCCGCCGATGTCCGTCCAGGTGCCGCTGATGTCCTTTTGCCACTGGTAGGTGAAACTGCCGCCCAGCGGGCTCGTCGCCGTCACACTGAGGGAGTGCGACTCGCTCACGGACTTCGACGCGCCCGAGGGCTGCGCCGTGATGTTCACCGGAATGACCGACACCGTCAGCGTGGCGGTCGCGCTGGTTTTCGTCGCGCCCGCGTCGGCGTTGTTGCCCAGCAGGCAGCGGAACTGCGCGCCGCTGTCCGCAAGCGCCAGCACCGCCGTCGTGTAGGTTGCCGTCGTCGCGCCGCTGCCGCCGGTCACGTTGGCCCAGGCCGTGCCGTCCCAGCGCTGCCACTGGTGCGTCACCGTGCCCGCCGGACTCGAGGCCGTGACCGAGAACTGCGCCGTCTGCGTCACGTACACCGAGGCGTTCACCGGTTCCGCCGTGATGTTGATCGGGATGTTTGTGACGCCAAGGGTCGCCGCGTTGCTCGGCGTGCCCGCCGTGGCCACCGGGTTCAGGCTGTTC
>JBHEKP010000128.1:0-2619 GCA_041859375.1 Candidatus Hydrogenedentales bacterium
GGGCATCAACCCCCAGCCGATCCCCAACCCGACGCCCTTCCAGGATTTCCTGCCGAAGGACGACCGTTTTGACGACGGCGCCAAGATCGTCACCGCCGTGGGGAAATACCAGCCGAACCCGTGGGGCCTCTTCGACATGCACGGCAACGTGGCGGAATGGACCCTCTCCGCCTACCGCCCCTACCCCTACACGGATGATGACGGCAGGAATGATCCCGGCGTCGGCGGAAAAAAGACGGCGAGGGGCGGCTCCTGGTTTGACCGGCCCCACCGGGCCACGGCCTCCTACCGCCTCGGCTACGAGCCCTGGCAGCCGGTGTACAATGTGGGCTTCCGCGTGGTGATGCCCGCCGGGGACGCGCGGGTGGCAAAGGCTGGCGGGTGACAAAAGGAATGAACACGGGTGTTTAGGCGGATTGCCAAAGGCGCCCCGCGGGTCTTCTTGTCCGCGGGGCTGCTGGTGTGGGGTGGTTGCGCCCTTGCGGAGGGCGGCCCCGCGCCGGAGGAGTGCGCCGCGCTGCGCGCCGCCGTCACCGATCTGTCGGAAACCTTCGGGGACCGTTATCCGGGGGGCGGCGAATTTTTGCGGCGTCTCGCGGAGATTGAGGGCGCGTCCGGCGGCGCGGAAGCCTTTGAGCGGCTCCGCCGCGAGGCGCTCACCGCCAATCCGCTGGTGTCGGGGCGGCCCGTCCTTTTCGTGTCGCGCCGCCAGTACAAGCCCGACCACCACAACACGGAGACCATGTTCCAGACCGGCGAGATCAACACGGCCAGCTTCGAGCCCGGCGCGGCGCTGAAGACGGTTGACTTCGCGCGGGGCGGCGAAACACGCACCCTGCTGGAAACGCGCGAGGGCTCGCTCCGCGACCCGGAGGTGCGTTTTGACGGCGCGCGCATCCTCTTTTCCATGCGGAACGGCATCACCGACGACTACCACATCTATGAGATGAACGCCGACGGCGCGGAATTGCGGCAGCTCACCTCCGCGCCGGGCGTGACCGACATCGACCCGCTCTACCTGCCCGACGGCGGCATCATCTTCTCATCGAGCCGCGAGCCGAAGTTCTGCATGTGCAACCGCCACATCATGTGCAACCTGTTCCGCATGGAGGGCGACGGCGCGAACATTCACCAGATCGGCAAAAGCACCCTTTTCGAGGGCCACGGCGCGCTTATGCCCGACGGCCGCGTGCTCTACTATCGGTGGGAGTATGTGGATCGCAATTTTGGCGACGCGCAGGGGCTGTGGACCGTGTTTCCCGACGGCACGGGCCATGCGGTCTACTGGGGCAACAACACCCAGTCGCCCGGCGCGGTGTTCAACGCGCGGCCCGTTCCCGGCACGGACGCGGTGCTGTGCGTGTTCGGCTCCTGCCATGACCGGCCATGGGGCGCATTGGCGCTCATTGACCGCCGCCTTGGTGTGGACGGCGCGGAACAGGGCGCGCGCAGTGATTCTGTGCTGCGCACCTGGCCCGCGGACGCCATAAACAAGGTGGGTGAGGGCGACTGGAACACATACAACTTTGATTCTTTCACCGGCGTGAACCCGAAGTATGAGGATCCCTTCCCCCTTTCGGACAAGTATTTCCTCTGTTCGCGCATGACCGGCCACGGCGAGGCCATGGGCATTTACCTGCTCGATGTCTTCGGCAACGAAATTCTGCTCCATGCGGAGGGGGACGGCGGCACGGCCATGGGTTGCTACGACCCCATGCCCCTTGCCCCCTCGGCCATGCCCCCCGCGATACCGATGCGGCGTGACTATGAAAAGGGGACGGGTAATTTTTACATTGCCGACGTCTGCGAGGGCACCCACATGGAGGGTGTGGCCCGGGGCGATGTGAAATACCTGCGGGTGGTGTCCTCGCCGGAAAAGCGCTTCTGGAACAATCCGCCCTGGGAGGGGCAGGGCCAGGAGGCGCCCGCCATGGCGTGGCATGACTTCAACAACAAGGAAATCCTCGGCACCGTGCCGGTGGCGGAGGACGGCTCCGCCTATTTCACCGTGCCGTCGGACACCTATGTGTACTTCCAGTTGCTGGACGAAAAGGGCATGATGGTCCAGTCCATGCGCAGCGGCACCATAATCCAGTCCGGCGAGACCCAGGGCTGCGTGGGCTGCCATGACAACCGGCGCGCCGCCGTGCCCGTCGCGCTTCCATCCCGCCTGGAGGCCATGAGCCGCCCCCCCGCCGTGCTGGACGGGTGGCACGGCCCCGCGCGCAAGTTCAGCTACCTCAGGGAGGTGCAGCCCGTGTTTGACCGCCACTGCGTGCGCTGCCACGATTACGGCAGGCAGGCGGGGGAAAAGCTCAATCTTGCGGGTGACCGCGATCTGGTGTTCAACACCTCCTACAACGAGTTGTGGCGGAAGGGCTTCATCAAGGCCGTGGGCGCCGGCCCCGCCCAGATTCAGCAGGCCAGGTCGTGGGGTTCGCACGCGAGCAAACTGGTGCGGACCCTGCTGGCCGGCCACAACGGGGTGGAGCTGGACACGGAGAGTTTTGACAGGATTGTCACCTGGATTGACATCAATGCCCCATACTATCCAGACTACTCCACGGCCTACCCCGACAACCTGGCCGGACGGAGCCCCCTGGACAACGGCGAAATTGA
>JBHEKP010000371.1:0-5747 GCA_041859375.1 Candidatus Hydrogenedentales bacterium
CGTCCAGATTCACGGCGAATGAGCGGATTCCGCAGCGCATTAATCATTGTCCTGCCCCTCCCCGTCATCATCCCCCTCGATAAGGGTATCGGCAAGACGCTTGTGCCAGTTGAGCAGGAGCAGCACATCGCGGGTGAGAATCATGTACTGGGGCAGCTCAAGCCGGCGGATGTGTCCGGCGAGCCAATGTTTTTGGTTCTGGTGTCCGGTCACGAGCTTGAGCGCATCCAGTTCGGATTGAAGATGCTCCAACAGGAGATGATACTGCCCTTCGCGCTGTCCCCTGGCCTCCATGAAGGCCACTGTCTGCATGAGGCCGGAGGTGCGCAGCAGGCTGCCGGACCTTTTGCAGAGGCCCTTGTACTTTTTTGCCAGTGCCTCTTTGCTGTTGGCCACGGCGGCCACGTTGTTATAGACGGCCGTTGAAAACCGCTGGTTTTTGCTTTGCAGCATTGGTTGCCCCCCCTTAGTTGGCCGCGCCGGAGAAGCGCAGTGTGGCCATGCCGCAGCCGGTGGACGCGTTGCCGCCGATTTGCAGATGGCGGGTGTCCCCGGCCACAAACTTCATGATGTCGTCCGGGGTGAAATTTCTGTGCTTGCCCCGTCCGGCGTCGGCCATCACAAGTCCGGCCATGATGCATTCGGACGGCACTGTTTCCATGTACCACAGGGCGCCCCGGGCGACAGTGCCGGTTTCCCCGTCAATGCGGATATGAGCCTGCACGGGGAGGGCGGTTTCGCAGAGGAAGTTGAGCACGTTGTCGTCCACAATGAGGAAGCGCTCCCTGAAAAAGGCGCATCCCTGCGGGTCTTCAGCGCCAAAGACTGCGCCGGAAATGAAATCCGCCCATTCCCCGGCGGCGGCGGCCATGTTGGCTTCCGTGGTGAGATCAAGGTCCTCAAGGAGTGCGGCCTTGTCTTGCACCACCCTCGAAGCCTCGGGCGCGGCGCAGTGGTAATGCTCCCGCGCGCCCGGGTTGAAGACGGGCAGCGCAGGGATTCCGGTCAACCCCGCCCTTTCGGCAAGGCCCCTGAACATGTTCAGCGTGTAGGGTGAGGCCACCCAGGCAAAGGTGCCGAAAAAACTGCGCACGGGCAGGCAGATCAGGCGCGCGTCGGTGATGGCGGCGCTGGAGGCGCTGTCCACGCAGTCGCTGCCTTCCGCGCCGAATGCGGCGGTGAGCAGGTTTTTGTCCGCGCCCCCCGACAGTGCGTCGCGCAGGACGCCCTTGATGGAGGAGCCCGGCACATAGGGGTGGCCGGACACGGCATCGCGGGCGGTGGGCAGATCGATGTCGCTCAGGCCCTGGCCGATGCCGCAGTGCAGCGGGGTGATGGTTTTCAGAAAGAAGAGCTTCGTTTTCATGGATCAAATCCCCTTGTCAGTTGTTGTTTGCAACAAGAAAATCAGCGTTTCCAACAGCGGTGACGCCAAAGCCGTCACACGCCTCCTGGGACCCGTCCGGGCACAGCGATTTCAGCCAGAGCGCGTTGCGCACGGCCTGGGCCTTGGACGGGTCCTCAAGTTCGACGACATAGATGGAACCGGCCGGGACCAGCTTGCGGGTGGCTTTGGGTTTGTGGCGGGCGTAGTCCCACCCACTTGCGGCCTGCCAGCCTCCCAGCATGGCGGAGCGAAGGCGCAGTTTGCAGGGAAATCCTTCCCGTGGCGCTCCCCATGGGAGAAGAACACTGTTGTCCCCGGGCAGCAGCCACTGGGGTGCCCATGCGCCGAAATTGCCCGGAGTGAGCAGCTGCAGCCGCAGGTACCGGGCCGTTTCGGAAATTGCGGGCGCGGTTGGCGCGGGCAGGGAAAGCGCTTGGACGTTCGCAGTGCGGCGTTCCCCTCCAAGATGAATCAGGCCGCCGCCTTCTTTGCCGTCAAAGGAGCAGGCGATGCCGTATTCGATAAAAGCAGCCCCCCCCTTTCCGGAGACCTTGCGCTCAAGGCGGACGCCGCCCGAGGCGAACAGTTTTCCCTCGGCGGCGGTGAAGGTTTCCGCGTCGATGCCCACATGCATGCGGATGTCCTGCGGGGGCAGGGGCAGGCCCAGGCCCTCCTTGGAACCATCCGCCAACGAAACAGCGCCCTTCTCCCACCATGCGCGGGCGGAAGCGTCATTCCAAAGTTCGGGAACTCCGGGGGCGGGTTTTCCCTTGGCCCTTGTGATGGGGTAAAGCCAGTCTTTCCAGGGCAGGTCACTGCCCTCGCCGGCCATTGGCGGGGACAATGCAAACCGGGCAACGGTGATTTTTCCATTGTCCCCGGGGTCCTGGACAATGATAGCGTCGGCGGGGCGGGGAAAGTAATACTGCCATTCGCCGCCTGCGGGGCGGCAGACGGGCAGCATCCACTCCAGGGGCATGGCAAGCGCGGCGGCAATGTTTTCCCTGCGCCGGGGGTTGGCGCGGTCAAAGAAGTCCGCAGACCGGGCGAAGCCCTCGCGGGTGCGCAGGGCGCCCGCCACGGTGTTGGGCATGGGCCATTTGTGCAGCCCGCCCGAGTAACGTCCAAAATCGCCGAAGGGGCGCGCGTCGCGGAACATGAGCGCGTTCGGGCTTGTAATCAGCAGGTTCATGACTATTCTTCCTCCCTGTTCAGTTCCGTGCCTTCGGCCCTGGCCTTGCTTTCGGCAAACTGCCGGGCCACCACAAGCTCGTCGGACAACTGCCGGATGGTGCCATAGTCGCTGAGCAGCGTGGCGAGTTCCGCACTGCTGGCGTCGTCAAGGCCCTTCCGCTTCAGCACGCGCAGCAGTTCGGCGGCGGCGGCGTTTCGCGGGGCGGCACCATCCCATGCCAGCGTTTCACCGCACTGGGCCGACACGGCGCGGAGCTGGTATCCAAACCTTCCGGGCAGCTTGCCCTCCGTGTACATTTTCACAAACTTGCCAAGGCGCGCGGGCATCCCGTCCCATTTGCCAAAGAGATGCATGCCCCGGTGCTGGCGCTTGTTCTGGTACACGGCCAGCGCGTCGCGCCCGCCCTTTTCCTTTGCGTCCTTTTCCGCGGCGCGGGCCTGGGCGAAGATTTCCGCCAGCGACTCGCTGTGGTGGGTGACCACAAGCCCGGCGGAAAAGGTGGGCGTCTGCCCGGCGCGGCCGGCGCAGGCGGCGCGCATGATCTCCACGAAGGCGTTGCGCACCGCAATGGCGCAGTTTAGCGCGGTGTGCATGGGCAGGTAGGCCATCACGTCGTCGCCGCCGCTGTAAATCAGCTCGCCATCGTGCCCCTTCACAATCTTCCGGGCTTCCCCGGCAAAGCGGCTCAATTCGGCGGAAAACTTCCTGTGGTCTTCCATGCTGTTCATCCCGTCAAGGGCGATACCCATGTGATCGCCGTCGCCGAGCAGGAAACACAAATAGTTTTCCGGTTCCCCGTACTTTTTGACGAATCCTCCCGCCTTAGCCTGGAGTTCCAGCGCGTACCTGTGCTTGTCAGGGTCCCCCTTCACATCGCCCACAACCGCGTCCATGCGGCCCCTGTAGAGGGGTTCCGGCCAGGATATCTCGTTTTCAAGATACGCCTTGATGAGCCCGCGGCATTCCGATTCCAGCGTGGCGTATTCGCCGGCCATTTCAGGGTTGTTTTCCAGCCGGGCCAGACTGGTCCGTGCGGCCATTTCGATCAGGCTGTCAAAACGGTCCGCCTTTTGGAAGGAGGCCATGCGCTTGATGAACCCCAGGGCGTCCAAATGTTCCTTTTCACGGATGAGGCCGCGGGAGCACTTTGCCGCGCCCTCTTTCAGGACGGTCTCGCGGATGCCGTCCAGCGAGGACTTGAAAAGGCCGTCACCATTCCAGGCGGGCGCGGCAAAGGTGCGCGCGCATTTGCGGGCCGACATGAGCCGCTCCACACGGTCCCGGGCCTGCTTGTAGTCGCCGTTCAGGGGGGTCCAAACGGCAAAGAACTCGCCCAGATCTTTTAGTTGCGCCTGGAAACGGGCCTCGTCCAGTATACCCCCGGAGTTGCATTCCCGGCGGGCGGTTTCCGCGTTGTTCTGCCAGAAAGCGGCCACCGCGTCCCGCATCTTGGCGCACAACACTGCGGGATCGAGTCCGGCGGGCGAGGCGGCCATGATGCGATTTACCACGTTCAGGCTGCTTGAAGGCGCCAGCTCTTTGTCCGGGGCGGCGGGTGCGGGAAAGATCAGTTCGCATCCCTCGCTGTGCAGCACCCGCGCCACCGACTTGGACAGTTCGGAAAGGCAGTCCGAGCCGTACCAGATGTCGCGCACCTTGCGGCCCGCCGCGATGAACTCCTGCACCGGCCCAACCGCCGCAAGGATGAGATGTCCATTTGTCATGGTTATTTCACCTCCGTCAGTTTGAGCACCCGTATCAGGGTGTCGTAGGGGGATTCATTCAAGGTGGCCGGATCCTTGCTCAGGGTCAGCCTGTTCTTGTAATCGTCGGGATGCTCCTCGGGATTAAGCGTTTCTGTCTTAAACCCCTTGAGTTCAATTTTCGTGGGAATCGTTTGGTTCAAAATCAGGCAAAGTTGCAGCAAGGATCCGTTTGCCAGTTTGACCACCTTGAGGACGACTGGCGAGGCCCACCGATCCTTTCCCACAGGCTGCACAAAATACTTCCCGGAAGGGTCCCCGGCAGCATTGCGGAATTCAATCTGGACGGGCATCCCGTAGGCGGCGCGGGGAAACCAGTTGCGGGCCTCATGCACCGGCGCATGGTTGTCCGCGTATTGGTCAGTGATTCTGCGGATGGCGTCGGGTTCAGGCCAGTGGGAGCGGCCGGGACGATTGGAGTTAATTCCCGGAAGATTCCGTAATTGTCTGAACTTTTGGTAAGCCACTATCAGGGTGTTCCATTCATCCCACGCATTCCCACCAGTCCCTTTTTTCACGGTCAGTCGGGCGCCCGCCAGTCGGGGGTAAGGCAATGCTGAGCCCTGCTGATTCTGTCCGGCGACCAGATTGTCCATGAATGCCTTGATGGAAATTTCGTCATGAAACTCCTTCAACACCTCCGCGCAGTATATGGAACCGCAGCCACGGCGGGTGCGCGCGCCCACACCGCCAAAGAGCACCCATAACTTGACGGCGTTTCGCACGGACTGCACCTGCTCTTCATCAAGTCCGTTCATTGAAACAGTCAGGGTGAAATCACATTTGGTGATGCAGACCGACCCGTTTCCACGCGGAATCAATGGGAAAAGTGCATAAATGGGGAAGTTGTTTATCTGAGTGCCACCATTCCGCACACCATCGCGTGGATGGACAGTCAAATTGCCATAAAAATCCACACTGTGAAACCGGATGGACAGCCCAACCTTGGATGCGGCACCGGTGGCTCCGAAAATCTCGTTTTCACGTTCCCGCAGTTTTTTAGGGTCCGGGATGTCCTGCATGGTCCGCCACCAAAAGCGAAGGTGTCCCTTGACGGAAGACTCCCGCACCGGGCGTTGCGTGTTTGGCTCCCAGCTTTCCGTGTCGCCCCCGAACATGGGGGTTAGCAGGGAAAACTCCCAACTCTCCGTTGTAAGGCTCCCACCCCCGGTTTGGCTGAATGACACAGTGTCAGTCATTTCAGTTTTTCGCATACGCATGTGTCCTCCGTACGGGTAAATACACCTGCCGCCAATGGCCCACAAAGCCCCCGGACGGGCCTAAAAATATGACACGTCGGGAAAAAAAATTTAGTCCATGAATGACCATACATCGCACCAAAACATTTAATCACAAAAGCTGGTTTCTCTTCCAAAATAGATAAAACAGACAGAGAACCCTT
>JBHEKP010000203.1:0-3673 GCA_041859375.1 Candidatus Hydrogenedentales bacterium
GCTGGGCCAAATCCGCCACATCCTGTTCGATTTTGACGGAACGATCAGCATCCTGCGCGAGGGCTGGCAGAACATCATGGCGCCGGTGTGCGTGGAGATGATCTGCGGATCCACGGAGCCGACCCCGGAAATCGTGGACGAGGTGAACCGGATGATTGACGAGACCACCGGCATCCAGACCATCTTCCAGATGGAGCGCCTCCAGGAGATGGTGATTGCCCGGGGCCTGGTGCCCGCGGACAAGGTGCTCTCCCCGGCGGAATACAAGCAGGTCTACCTCGACCGGCTGATGGTGCCGGTGCGTGCGCGCCTCGCGAGGATCGAGTCGGGCGAACTGCCCATCGACAAGTGCACCGTGGCCGGGTCCATCCGCTTCCTGGAGCTGTTGTCCAAGAGGGGCGCGCACATGTACGTCTTCAGCGGCACCGACCGCGACGACGTGCGCAACGAGGCGGGGAAGGTGGGCGTGGCCCCCTTCTTCGAGGAAATCTGGGGGGCGCTGCCGTCGAAGGAGGAGTACTCCAAGGAAAAGGTCATCCGCGAGATCATGGCGCAGCACCGGTTGAGCGGGCCGCAGGTGCTCGCCGTGGGCGACGGCCCGGTGGAGCTGCGGAACGTGAAGGACGCGGGCGGCGTCGCCCTGGGCGTCTGCTCCGACGAGGTGGCCGGGCACGGCTGGGACCTGCACAAGCGCAACCGGCTCATCAAGGCGGGCGCGGACATTCTCGTGCCGGATTTCCAAGAGGCGGAAAAACTGGTAGAATATCTCTTTGCGGAATAGCTGGTGAGGTTCGTTCGCACAGGGAGACTATGTCATGGACACGTCTGGCAAATTCGTCCTGCACATGATCGGGCACGGGCACATCGATCCCACCTGGCTGTGGCGGTGGACCGAGGGCTATGAGGAGGTGCGCGCCACCTTCCGCAGCGCCCTGGACCGGATGCGGGAAACGCCGGATTTCCGGTTCACCGCGAGCAGCGCCTGCTTTTACCAGTGGGTGCTGGAAAGCGATCCGGAGATGTTCGCGGAGATCCGCGGGCGGGTCCGCGAGGGCCGGTGGGAGCCGGCGGGCGGCATGTGGGTGGAACCCGACTGCAACCTGCCCG
Organism: Candidatus Hydrogenedentales bacterium; assembly: GCA_041859375.1. Classification (GTDB taxonomy): domain Bacteria; phylum Hydrogenedentota; class Hydrogenedentia; order Hydrogenedentales; family CAITNO01; genus JBHEKP01. The sequence goes on from JBHEKP010000203.1 coordinate 1,108, forward strand.
CGGGCGAGTCCTTTGTCCGCCATTTCCTGTACTCGCAGCGCTTCTTCCTGCGGGAGTTCGGCAGGATCGCCACCACCGGGTTCAACCCCGACAGTTTCGGCCACGCGGGCACGCTGCCCCAGCTTCTGGCGAAGGCGGGCATTGAAAACTATGTCTACATGCGGCCCTCGCCGGTGCACGAGATGGACTATCCCGGCGGAAACACCTTCTGGTGGGAGGCACCCGACGGGTCCCGCGTGCTCGCGGCGAACATCCCCGAATGCTACAACGCCGTCGGGGAGGAACTGCGGAAACGCATGGAGACGCTTCCCGCCTATCCGCACCTTTTGCCGGGGCAGCGGCGGACCATGTGCTTCTTCGGCGTGGGCAACCACGGCGGCGGCCCCACCAAGGAGGCCATCGCGCACATCCAGGGGGTGATGGCCGCGGACGGGGAGACCGCCCCGCAATTCTCCACCCTGGGGGAATACTTCACGGCGCTGCGGGCGGAGTTTGACGCCGCCGCGTTTCCCGTGATCGCAAACGAGCTCCAGCACCACGCGCGGGGCTGCTACAGCGTGGTGTCGGAGATGAAGCGGCTGAACCGCGCGGTGGAGCACGCGCTCATGACGGCGGAGCGCTTCGCCACGGCGGCCTGGCTGCTGGAGGCGATTCCCTACCCGTCGGGCCAGTTCGAGCTTGCCTGGAAGGATCTGCTGTACAACCAGTTCCACGACATCCTCGCGGGCACCAGCCTCGCCTCTTCCTACGCGGACACGCGGGACCAGCTTGGCGCGGCGCGCCACCGCGCCGACGTCATCCGCAACATGGCGGTGCAGGCGCTGGCGCGCGGCGTGGACACCACGGCGGAGGGCAACACCCTCATCGTGGTCAACCCGCTGGCCTGGCCGGTGGAATGCACCGTCGCCGCGCCGCCCATCGCGGCGCGCGCCCTGGGCGCGTCCCGGGGGCTGCTCGACAACACCGTGCCGGGGCTGCACTTGGTGGACGACGCGGAAATTCCCGTGCCGGTGCAGGCGGTCCGGGGCGAGCGCATTGACCATGTCCGCCACGCCTTCACGGCGCAGCTTCCCGCCATGGGCTACCGCCTCTACCACCTGCGCGCGGGCGCGCCGGCCTCAAAGCCCGCCCACCCCCGCCCGCTGGAGGCGTCGCGGTGCCACATGGAAAACACCTGGTGGCGGATTGAGTTCGATCCGTCCACCGGGGAGATCAGCCGTCTTTTCGACAAGATCCGCCACACGGAGGTGCTGCGGCGCGGCAACATCCTCGCCGCGCTGGCGGACCAGTCGGACACCTGGAGCCACGGGGTAACCGAGTGGCGCGTGGAGGCGGGCCGGTTCGGCGGCGCGCGGATTGACGTGGCGGAACCGGCGGGCGCGGTGCTTTCCACCGTGCGCTCCGTCTCCTCCTGGAACAAGTCCGCGGCCATCATGGAGACCACCCTTTACCGCGACACCGACGTGATTGACTGCTTTCTGCGCGTGAACTGGCAGGAACAGTACACGCTGCTGAAACTGGTCTGGGAAACCGCCGTCACCGGCGGCACGGCCACCTATGAAACCCCCTACGGCCACCAGGTCCGGCCCGCCGACGGCGGCGAGGAGCCCGGCCTGCAGTGGTTTGACTGGTCCGGCGTTTCGGGCGCGCACCCCTGCGGCCTGGCTGTGGCGAACGACGGCAAGTACGGCTACGATGCGCGGGACGGGGTCATGCGCCTGACGGTTTTGCGCAGCCCCGCCTACGCCCACCATGACAACGGCCGCTTCACCGCGGCCGCGCACTGGCCGATCATTGACCAGGGGTGGCAGGAACTGCGCTTCCGGCTCATCCCCCACGGGGGCGACTGGCGCGCCGCGCGCGTTCCCAAGCGAGCGTGGGAGCTGAACGCCCCCGCCTTCATCCACTGCGAATCCGCCCATCCGGGCACGCGCCCGCCGCAGGCCAGCCTGCTGGGCACCGAGGCCGGGAACGTGCTGCTCTCCGTCATCAAGATGAGCGAGGAGGGCGGGGACATCATCATCCGCGGCCATGAGACCGACGGGCTTCCGGCGGAGACGCGCCTGCACCTGCCCCACTTTGACAGGTATTTCGACCTCAGCTTCGCGCCCCACGAGGTCAAGACCGTCCGCATCAGCCCGAAAACCTGGGAAATGCGCGAGACAAACCTGCTGGAAGAATGAAACACGCCCATGAACCTTGAACGTGTGGAAGAACTTTGCCTGAACTATCTCGGCCAGGTGACCAACCCGGTGGTGCCGGTGGAAAAGCTGCTGGCCTACTGCCGCCGGGAGCAGCCGGACCTGGTGGTGGACGGCGCGGCGTTTCTTCATTTCCTGCGCCACCACGGGGAGATCACGGTGCTGGAGGGGCCCGCCGGGGGCGAGCCCGTGGACGCGGACGAATTCGCGGCCGCGGGGATCATGATGGGGCCGCGCGCCGTGCTGAAGGCCCGCATACCCGCGGAGGACAACATGCGCAGGGTCATGGAGCGGCAGCTTGAAGCCATGCGCGGCCAGTTGGAGGCCGCCCTTGCCGCCGCCCGAAAGGCGGGGGACAGGGAAAA
>JBHEKP010000047.1:0-8101 GCA_041859375.1 Candidatus Hydrogenedentales bacterium
GCGCTGGGCCGCGCGCTGGGGCCACGCCACCCTGTGGACCACGATTTTCTCTGGCGCGCCGCGCTGCTGCACGACATTGGCAGGTGCGCCACCCACGATCCCGTCGGGCACGGCGTCGAGGGCCACAGGCTGCTTTCCGAACTGGGCTGCGAACGGGAGGCGCGGCTCTGCGCGTCGCACGTGCTTTTCGGCCTTGACGCCCCCGAGGCGGCACAGTTCGGGCTTCCGGAACGCGAATTCATCCCGGCGGGGCTGGAGGAGCGGCTCGTGACGCTGGCGGACTTCCTGATGGAATGCGACAGGCCCACCACGCTGGCGCGCCGTTTTGAGTCCCTGCGCCTGCGCAACGGGGGCAACCCCTTTTTCCTGGACCGGCTGGACCGGGCGCAGGCGCGGGCGGAGGCGTTTCTGCTGTGGCTCAACGGGGAGATTGGCGGATCCGCGGAGGAACTGCTTGCCGCGCCGGGGAGGGCAACCTGAGGGGAATGACCGTCACGGCTTTTCCGGGGCGAGGGCGGTTTCAATGAACTCGTAGGCGCTTCGGCGCTGGGCGTCGGGGAAGTCATGCTCCGCGTCTGGGTATTCGACGGCAAGGCGGTCCTCCGCGTTGAGGAGCGCATAGGCCTTTTGCGCGGCGGCAACACAATCGCGCACGCCGGACACGTCGAAGTTGGCATCGCGCAGGGGGGCGTTGATGAAAAGGTTGCGGGGCGCGAGCGCGGCAAGCAGGCCGGGAAAGTCGAAAGGCATGCGTGCGGGGTCTTTTCCGAATTCGGAGGCGATGGCGGGCATGTAGCCGTCATGGGTCCAGCCGGTGAGGTCGCCGTTGTAGTATTTTGGGAAGGCGGTGAAGCCGCAGCTTGTGACGAGCACCTTCACGCGGGGATCAAAAACACCGAGGAAGAGGGTGTTGTGGCCGCCGAGGGAATGGCCGATGCAGCCGATGCGCGCCGGGTCCACCTCCGGCAGGGAGGCGAGAAGATCCACACAGCGCATGTGGTTCCAGATTCCCTTCATGGAGGCGCTTTTGTAGCCGCGCCTGTAAAGCGCCTTCCGCGCGTCCGCATAGTCGCCGAAACCGGGATAGTCCGGCGCGAGCACCACAAAGCCGCGCTCCGCCAGTTCGACGCCGTAGTCGCGGTAGGTGTGATCCATGCCGAGAACGGCCTCTTTGCCGTGGGGGGAGGTTGGGTGGAGGCAGAGCATGGCGGGCGCGCCGGGGCGGAGGCCCTTGGGGATGAGCAGGCACGCGGGGAGGCGGTCCCAGGCCTCCACGGCGAAGGTGATGGTCTTTTTCGTGAACTTGGGAAAATCCTCCTCTTTTATCAGGCGCAGATCCGGGGGGACGATGTTTTCCGGACCGGGGAGCGGCCCCATCACCTTTTCCATGCCCGCGATGAGGTCTGCGCGCCGCTGCTCACCGGCGTCGGCGAGGTGCGGAACCGCCACCAACAGGAACATGGCGAAGGGCAGGGCTCCGGCTGCGAAAAGGCGGCGCATGGCGTTACTCCTCCGCGACGAGCCGGATGTCGGGCAGGTTGCGGTAATGTTCGTTGTAGTCGAGGCCGTAGCCGACGACAAAAAGGTCGTCAATGGTGAATCCGGTGAAGTCCGGCTGCACGGGCACAATGCGCCGGGAGGGCTTGTCCAGCAGGGCGCACAGGGTGACGGACGAGGGGTCCTGCCCGCGCAGCCGCTCCAGCAGCGCGGCGAGGGTGCGCCCCGTGTCCACAATGTCCTCGACGAGGAGGACGCTGCGGCCCGTGACGCGCAAATCCTCGGCGCGGGAGAGGATGACGCGGCCCGTGCTTTCCGTGCCCGCGTAGCTGCGGGCGTGGATGAATTCGATTTCGAGGTCAATGTCCATGGCGCGCACGAGGTCGGCGGTGAAGAGGGCCGCGCCGTTGAGCACGCCCAGTACCAGCGGCCTTTTGCCCCGGAATTCGTCCGCGAGTTCCGCGCCGAGGCCGCGCACGCGCTCCGCGATGGCCGCGGCGCTGATGAGGGGCTGCCTGCTAAGTTTCATGTTCCACCTCCACTTCGAGGAGCCGCCCGGTCCCGCCGGTGACGGCGGCGTCGGCGGCGGGCATGAGGCCCACCACCCAGAGCAGCGCGTCCCCGGCGAAGAGCAGGGGGACGCGGCCGCGCAGCGGCGCGGGCACGCCCCGGTCCACAAGAAAATCGTGCAGTTTGCGGGAGCCTTCCATGCCCAGCGGCTGGAACCGGTCGCCCGGACGTCGGGCGCGGACCGTCAGCGGTCCGGGAAGGCGGTCCGCGTCGAAGATTTGCCTGTCCGGGGTGCAGTAATCGCGGGGGGATTTGCCGCCCAGCGCCTCCGGGAAAAGGAGCCGCGCGTGAAAGCGCCTGCCCAGCGCGGCGGCGGAACCGGGCACGGGCAGGGGGGTCGCGTCCCCTCCGGGGAAGGGGGCGCTGAAGCGCCCCGCCGCGAGGCTGCCCCGGCCCAGGCTGAGTGTCACACCGCCGCCCAGATCGGCGGCGCGGCCCGTGGCGCCATCCTCCAGCAGCGCCTCGGCGCGCCCCACGGCGGCATGGTCGGCGCGCACGCCGAGGGCTTCCGCCAGGCGCATCCACCAGCGCCGCCGCAACGCCGGGGGCAGCGCGCGGAGCGCGGCGAGGGGCACGTCCGTAATCTCGTCCAGGGCGGCGCCCGCCGGCAGCGGCGGCAGGCCGTGCCGCTGTGCGTGGTCGTCGAGGAGGGCCTCCAGCAGCGCGTTGTCCGCCCGCTGCGCCTCCGCCAGGCGCGCCAGCGCCTCCGCCACGGCGGGGTTGTGGTCACGCGCCAGCAACGGCATCAAATCCAGGCGGATGCGGTTGCGCGCCGTGTGCGGCAGGGCGTTGGAGGCGTCCTCGCGCCAGTCGAGCCCGTTTTGCGCGAGCCATTCCCGGATTTGGGGCCGTGAAACCGCGATGAGGGGGCGCGCCAGCAGGAGGGAACCCTCTGCGCGGAGCGGTGGAATCCCGCCCAGGCCGCGCCCGGCGACTCCGGCGAGCACCCGCATCAGCACCGTCTCCGCCTGGTCGTCGCGGTGGTGCCCCGTGGCGATGACGGCGCATCCGGCCTCTTCCGCCGCCGCCCGCAGGAAGGCGTAGCGTTCGGCGCGGGCGCACTGCTCGAAGGATTCGCCCCGCTCCGCCGCCAGCGCCGCCACGGGCGCCGTGCCCGAAACACAGGGCACACCCAGCGCCTCCGCCGCCGCCGCGGCAAAGGCCGCGTCGCGGGCGCTTTCCCCGCCGCGCGTCTGGTGGTCGAAGGTGGCCGCGCGCACCGCATGGCCCAGCCGCCGCAGGGCATGGAGCAGCGCCATGGAGTCCGCGCCGCCCGAAACCGCCGCGAGCACGCGCGCGCCGGGCGGAATCATCCCGTGGCGCGCGACGGTTCGCCGCACTGTTTCCAGGAAGGTGTCGTTTGTTGTGGCCATCGGCCCCGCCGCCCCTGACCGCGCGCCGGCCCGTCCGGCGTCACGGGTTCATCATGACACAAGCGGCGGCCGCCGTGAAAGGGGGCCGGGGCGGGCCTCAGAATTCCATCGCGTGGGGCATGGCGCTGATGGCGCGGGCCATGGGCGCGTTGATCGGCGCGGGGCCGTCCTCCGCGTACCGCATGAACTCGACGTGCCCGTCCATGTACAGGATGTTGCTGCCGCCGGGGACGTGGTTGAAGTATTGCACCAGGTCCGCGCCGGTGGAGATGAGATCATGGTAGATCCAAAGGCCGCTCTGGGCCATTGCCGAAGCGGCGGGATTGTTGATGTCGGTGATGAGGAAGCGCTCCACGCCCTCGCGCAGGCGGTACACGACGCCCCCGCCGCCGTTGCCGTCGGGCGCGATGGTTCCGAACATGGGGAAGATGACCCCGTCGTCCACGTCCGAGTCCGCGGCGGCCCAGTCGCCGGTGCGCAGTTTCATGAACACGCTGGCGATGGTTTTCCAGTACTGGGCGGGGCCGGTGTCGCCGGTGAAGGGGATGAGGGGCATCTGGGTGTCCGCCGGGGAGCAGCGGTCAAAGGCCCAGCCGAAATAAATGTAGCTGTTCATCACCAGGTGGATGCCCTTGTCCATGGCGGCCTCCCCCGCGCCGTCGTCCACGGCAAGGGTGACCATCCACCGGCCGTCCGGCGCCTTCATGTCCTCCGGGGTGATGTGCGAGTTGGAGGGGCACACGAGCACGGCGGGATCGGCGAGGTATTCGGGGTAAATCTGGTGGATGTTCGGGTTGGTGGCGTAGACGTTCATGGTGCCGCCGTTGGGCAGCAGCGTCTGCGGATCCACCAGGGGCTCCGTGGCCGCCTGCATGGCGGGGAAGCGTCCGTTCGACTCGCCGGCGTACATTTTGAAGACCAGCCCCATTTGCTTGAGGTTGTTCTGGCAGGAGGAGCGGCGCGCCGCCTCGCGGGCGCGGGCCAGCGCGGGCAGCAGGATGGCGGCGAGAATGCCGATGATGGCGATGACCACCAGCAGCTCGATGAGGGTGAAACCGGGCTTTTTCATGATGGCGTGTCCTTGCGCAATTAATATGAACTGTTGTTAACGGCGCAGATCATACCATGAATTGGATTTTTGACAATCCGGTATTTTCACTGATGCCACGGCAGGGAATCAGGCGTATATTATTGACGGCTGTCCGTGCGCCAGCCGGGTCCGGTCAAGGATGTGAGCGGTGCGTGCTTCGGGAGCATGCGTGCGGGCATCCCAGCGAAGGAGCGAAGCGGTGAATAATGCTGTCTGGGAGCGCAACAATCGATGCCGCCTGTTGGCGGTTTTTCTCGGCGTGGCCGTGGTTCTTTCCCTGGGCATGCAGGGCTGCCACAAGCCGGGGTATGTGGGGACGGAGACCTGCCTCGGCTGCCACAACGGCAAGCAGGCGGTTGACCGGACGGAGTTTTTGGGCAGCCGCCACGAGATTATTGGTTGCGAGGCCTGCCACGGGCCGGGCGCGCTGCATGTGCGCAACGGCGGCCGGTACGGCCTGTTCATCGGGGATGCGGGGAAGGTGGGGGAGCTTTGCGCCGGATGCCACGAGGCGGAGACGGCGGAGTTCAACCTGAGCGGGCACGCGGTGCGGGGCGTGCTGGGGTGCATGGACTGCCACGACCCGCACTTCAAGCCGCGCACCTCCCGCCCGACGGCGGACAACCAGTTGTGCCTCCAGTGCCATTCCTACCAGGGATTCGCGACGGAGGCGGACATAGAAGCCCACACCTTCCACGGGTATGATCCGGAGGTGACGGGGCAGAGCCGCTGCGTGACCTGCCACATGGTGCCCGCGGACCGGGCGAACCAGGACGGCACGCGCAGCCACACCCTGTGGCCGGTGCCCCCGGTTGAGTCCAACCTTGCGGGGACCACGCCCGCGCCGGCGAATTCGTGCTCGGGCATCAACGGCTGCCACGACGGCACGGTTCCCACGTCGCCGCCCTTTGATGTTGACGATCCGGACACCAATGAACGGCTTCAGATCCTCTATGACACCCGGTATGGCTCGTAATCCCGGCGCCCGAGGGGCGTTGGAGGGAGTGACACACGTGAAAGCACCGCTCCGGTTTCTATTCGCCGCCGCACTGATTGCGGGCGCGGCGGGCATGCTGGCGCCCCGGGCGTTCGCGCAGGACGCGCCCCAGACCGTGGAGGCGGCGCCCGCCGCGGAAAACGCCCCGGCGGAACCGCCCGAGGCGGCGGCCCCCCCCGCCGACGCCCCCGAGGCCGGGGCCGGGGCTGAGGCCGGTGCGGCGGACGGCGCGGCGGCGCCCGGGAAAAAAAAGAACTGGTTCCGCGGCAGCGTCAGCGGCGGCTTTGACGGGATGTGGTCCGGGGGCGACGGCGGCCATGACGTGGACCTTGACCAGTCGCTCCAGTTCCAAATGGACCCGCCCAACTGCGAGCGGCTCCACCTGCGGGGCGCCTTCTGGCTGATTGAGGATCTGGGCTCCTCCTCCGGGCACGGCACGTTAAACGACATTGACGACGCGTTCAACGAGGGGGTCATCGCCCGGGTTTCCCACCTGTACATGGACGTGGACGATCTCTGGAAGGATTCGACGCTGCGCGTGGGCCGCCAGCGGATCATGGAGGGCGCGGAGTACAACCGCATCGACGGGGTTTACTTCAAGCAGCGGCTGGACGCGTGGGAATGGTATGTGTTCGGCGGCACCCGCGCCACGTTCTACGACGACGACTTTGACGATCCGGCGGCGGGCGGCGGCGTGTCCTACTCGCCCACGGGCCGCACCAAGATTGCGCTGGACGGGTACTACGGCAGCGAGAAGCGTTTTGTGGCCGAAAGCCGCACCTTCCACGGGCCCGTGGCCGCGCTTGTGTACCGCCTTGGCGAGGACGACGACCTGAAGTCGGTGGACACCGGCTCGGTGGCGCTCAGCCTGTGGCAGACGGTCAGCGAGAACCTTTCCCTGTACGGGCGGGTGGACTGGCACGACGACGAGGGCGAGGAGCTGCTGCTCAGCGCCACGGGGTATGTGCCGGGCCCCTTCGATCTGACCTACGAGGCGACCTACCGCCGCCAGTTTAATTCGATAACCGACCGCATGAACGACGCCACGGGCTATTACCGGCTTATGGGCGTGTACGAGGAGTACGACAACCTGTTCCTCGCGCTGTACCGGCCCGTGACCAAACAGGTGACGGTTTCGCTGGAGGCCGAGTTCCACCAGTCGGAGAACGACAACTGGTCGAACCGCGACTACCAGCGCTATGCGGCGGTGGTGTCGGGCGAGAAGCTCTTCGGCGGCGCGGCGCTGGACGCGCGCGCCGGGGTGGAGTTCTGGGAGGCCGACCAGGGCGGCGGCTCCTGGGCGGTGGTGGGCGAGGTGGGCCGCCGCTGGAACAACCTGGAACTGGCCCTGGGCACGGACTACCAGCGCTACGAGGACCGCGTTGTCGAGTACAACGAGACCCTCAAACTGCTCGACATGGCCAGGGTCTGGTTCGCCCCCGGCATCCTGCAGGGCTACAACCCGCTGCTGCTCTTCTTTGACCACTACGCCGTGGAGATGCACGAGAACATCTACACGGTTTACCTGAAGGCCAAATGGTCCGTGACCGCGGACCAGGACCTGTCGGCCAAGGTGACCTACGAGGAGGGCGACGGGCCCCACACGCCCGTCTGGCGCGTCCAGGCCGACTACACCTTCCGTTTCTGATTTCCGCAGGAGACCCTGAGAATGTTTAAGCAAACCGGAAAACGCTGGCTGGCGATCATCCTCATGGCGGTGCTGCTGGGCGCCTGCGCCACGCTCACCACCATGCGCGGCGGCGACCGCGGCCTGAAATTCCCGCACAAGCACCACGCGGAGCAGGGGATGGGCTGCGAGGACTGCCACGCCATGGACGACAAGGGCATGCCCGCGATGCCCAACCACGACGTGTGCGGCACGTGCCACGACTTCGACCAGGAGAAGCCGGACGACAAGTGCGCCCAGTGCCACACGCGCAAGGACTGGACGGTCACGCCCGTCAAGCGGCTGCTGTCCGACGAGGTTAAATTCAGCCACCAGGCCCATGCGGACAAGCAGGTGGAGTGCGCGGCGTGCCACACCGACCCCGACCGGGGCAAGCTGTCCGCGAAGAAAGTGATGAACTGGTGCATGGACTGCCACGGCAAGACCAGGCCGGAGCTGAACGGGTGCTCCGTGTGCCATTCCGTGCTGAGCAGGGAGACGCGCCCCACCACTCGCCAGGGCGTCCGCATCGCCCATGACAACCCGCAGGTGTGGGAGAAGACCCACGGGCGCGAGTCGCGCAGGGATTTGGAGTACTGCAGAATTTGCCACGAGGACGAGACCTCCTGCGAGGAATGCCACCGCAAGAACCCGCCCGACAGCCACAACGGCGCATGGCGCGGGCGCAGCCACGGCGTGCGCGCCTCCTGGGACCGCGAAAAATGCGCGGCGTGCCATGAGGAGGACTCGTGCGTGAAGTGCCACAAGAAGACGGAGCCCGCCAGCCACCGCGGCGGATGGGGAGAGCCGCTCAACCGGCACTGCGTCAACTGCCATTACCCGCCAAACAAGACGGGCTGCACGGTGTGCCATGAGAACATCGAGCATCCCAAGGCGCTGGCCTCGCC
>JBHEKP010000053.1:0-12653 GCA_041859375.1 Candidatus Hydrogenedentales bacterium
GCCCCGGTCCTCGAAGGTGTCCTTCTGGTTCGTGCGCGGCGACGCGTCCCAGCCCATGCTCACGTTCGGATAGTAGGGCACGGGCCACCGCTTCACAAAGCCCTCCCACAGCGGCGTGGAGGCGTTCATCCAGGCGGTGTAGTCCGCCTTCGGAAAGCCCTTCGGCACGGCGTGGTGAATCCAGCAGTACGAGGTGACACTGTCAAAGCCCAGCTTCGCCAGCATCTCCTCCGGGTTCTTGATGGTCTGCTCGTTCGGCAGGAGCTGCACGCCCCAGACCACGGCGTTCAGATGGACCGGCGTGCCCGCAGCAGCCGCCCGCTCCCGGAAGCCGTCCAGCGCGGCCCGTGTGTTGTCGATGCCACCGAAGCCCTTCACCAGCGTCATCAGCTCGTACACCGAGAAATAGCATTTCCCGCCAATCCGCAGATGGTTCGGCTGGGAGAAATAGGTTTTGATCACATGGTCCGTCAGCTTCACGAAGGTTTCCGGCGTCACCGGGCCGGGGTGGATCACCTTCGGCTTCACCCCCGCCGACATGGGGAAGATGTCTATCCAGTCGTGGTTCGCCCACATCAGTGCGAATTTCATCCGGTCGCGGTTGGGCGCCTTCAAAAAGCCCTGTTCCAGGCCCCGCTCAATAAAGGGGCCCGTGTCGTGCCAGTACCAGTCGTAAAGGAAGCAGGTCACCCCGTGGTCCGCCGCCGCGTCAATCTTCCGCGCCATCACCGCCGGGTCGGACTCGTCCTCATAGCCCCATGCGGGCACCTTCGGCTGGTCATGCCCTGGAAAGCGCGGGCCCGCCTGCTTCATCAGCTCCCACTCCGTCCACCCCTCGCCGCGCTCCGCGCTGTACACCGGGTTCGGGTGGTAGCTCGGAAAATAATAGGCCGCGATTTCGTATTCCCCGCCGAAGCTCATGGTTTGCGCTCCCGTGAATGCCGCTGCCGCGGCGATGACTGCCAGGCCGGTTCTGATGTTCATGCGTCAAATCCTCCAAGGTTGGGATCACTTTAGCACAGGGAGGCGGCGCGGGGTGACATCGGCATGCCGCAGGGGCTACTATATGGGCCTGTGCGGGTTTTTTCATTCCAACGCAAGGACACTCCTATGTTAAGCAATGTTTGGGTGCGCCGGGGCCTCTGCGGGCTGGGCATCGTCCTCGGGCTGTTCGTTGTCTTCCTGTACTGTTACGTTGTTTTTCCGGTGTGGGGCATGCCCTTCAACGGGCCGCGCCATGTGAACCCGCCGCTGACGCCCGCCTGGGCGCTCGAACCGTGGATTTGGGAGGACGACACGGTGACGGCCGCGTCCACGCTGGAACTGGTGGACGGCTACCTGGCGAACGATTTCCCCACCCAGTCCGTGCTGATTGACTCGCCCTGGTCGCTGCGTTACAACGACTTCAAGGTGGACGAGGCGCGTTTTCCCAACCCGGCCGAATTCTTCAAGGGCCTCCAGGACCGGGGTCTGCGCGTGGCGCTGTGGATGACCTGCATGGTCAACAGCGAGAGCGAGGACACGGCAATCAAGGATTCGTCTGACTGGTTCGCCGAGGCGGCGCGCAACAAGTACGTGGCGGGCGGCGACTACCAGGTGAAATGGTGGAAGGGCCGGGGCGGCCTCATCGACTACACGAGTCCGGCGGCGATGGCCTGGTGGCGCAACATGCAGCAGCAGGTGCTCGACTGGGGCGTTGACGGCTGGAAACTGGACGGGACGGCCACCTATTTCACCTCGTTCATCGGGCCGGTGCCGGTCCCCTACCAGCGCGTGAACCAGGGCTGGATGACCATGCGCGGCTACATGGACCATTATTACCGCGACGAGTACCGCCACGGGCTCACGCAGAACCCGGAATTCGTTACCATGAGCCGGGCCATGGACAGCGTGCTTCCCCTGGCGCATCCCGAGGGCTTCGCCCCGGTGGACGCATCCACCCTCAACTGGGTGGGCGACAACACGCACACCTGGACCTACGAGGAGCGCGGCATCGAGCGCGCCCTTTACTGCATCCTGCGCAGCGCGAAGCTGGGCTACAACGTGGTGGGCAGCGACATCGCGGGCTACCATGGCAAGGAGCCCATCCCCGCAAACCTCTACATCCGCTGGGCCCAGTTCTCCACTTTCTGCGGGTTCTTCCTGAATGGCGGCCACGGCGAGCGGCGCATGTGGATGCGCAGCCCGCTGGAGCTGGAGGAGGTGCGCCGGGCGTCCTGGCTGCACTCCGAGCTGGTGCCCTACATCTACAGCCACGTGGTGGAGGCGCACAAGGGCGGCGAGGTGCTCATGCGCCCGCTGGACAAGGGCAAGTACCATTACCTCTTCGGCGACTCGCTGTTCGTCGCCCCGGTTTACAAGGATTCCGAGGCGGTGGAGGTGTCCCTGCCCGAAGGGCGGTGGCGTTACTGGTTCAACGACGCGGAGGTGGTGGAGGGGCCGAAAACCTTCACCCGCAACTATCCGCTCAGCGAATACCCCGTTTATGTGCGCGACGGTGCGATCATCCCGATGAACATCCGCCGCGAATACACGGGCATCGGCGCGCGCGACTGGGAGGGGCTGCTCACTCTGAATATTTACCCCGACGGGGAAGGCAAATTCTCGGTCCACCACACCGACAACTCGGGCGAGCTGGACGTGTCGGTGAAGGCGGGCGCCCCGCTGGAGATCACCCTTGGCGGCGCGGCCAAGCCGCACCTGCTCCGGGTGCTGTGCCCGCAGAAGCCCGCCTCCGTGCAGCTTGACGGCAAAGCCCTTGAGGAGGGGAAGGACTGGGAATACCAGGCCGGCCGCCAGCGGCTGATCGTGCGCAACATACTGCCCATGACCGGCACCTACACCATTTCCTGAACCGTTCATTCCGGCGGGCCGGTTTCCCCCTTGGAACCGGCCCGCCGCCCCTTTTCTTTGACCGTTCCGGGGGGTGTGTGCTACCATCCACCCCGGCCAACCAATTGCAAATAAACGGGTTTCACCATGCTCGACACCACCGCCACCAGTCCCGGCTTCGGCTCCGCCCACATCCCGCGCGGCTCCGCGTGGCGCGTTTACCGGCGGCTGCTGGGCTATGCGCTGCGCTACAAAAAGCGCCTGCTCGTGTCGCTGCTGCTGGCGGTGCTCATCGCGGTCTCCTTCGGCGCGATGCTGGTGGGCGTGGGATCGGTGATCAAGCTGACCTTCTACCAGCCGCCCGACGCGGCGGCGCTGGCCGCCGGGGAAAAGGTGAAGGAGGACCCCGCCCAGTCCATGGCGCGTGACATCACCGCCTACTGCGGCACGATGCGGTCGTGGACCGGCTGGGCGCCCGCCGGGCTGGACGCGCGCTTTCTGGCGCTGGTGGCGGAAATGCGGGGCAACCGCATGCGCGCGCTGGTGGCGGCCTGCGCGCTGGTCACCGCGCTGGCCCTCTTTGTGGGGATAGCCCGGTTCTTCCAGGAGTTTCTGGCGAGCACCATCGGCGCGCGGGTGACCACGGACATCGGCCGGGAGATGTACGAGAACCTGATGCGCCAGTCCATGGGCTTTTTCGAGTCCCGCCCCTCGGGCGAGATTCTGGCGCGGTTCAACAACGACATGTTCATGGTGAACCGGGGCCTTGAGGGCGTCTTCGTCAAGCTCATGCGCGAGCCCTTCAAGATTGTGATGTTCTTCCTCATCGCGGTGCGGGTGGACTGGCAGCTCACCATCGTGGGCGTGTGCGTGCTGCCGCTGGTGCTCTACGCGCTCGTGTTCATCGGCAAGAAGATGCGCAAGAGCGTGCGCCGCTCCCTGCAGCGCATCGCGTCCATGACCTCGGTGGTGAACGAGACCATCCGGGGAATGGCCGTGATCAAGGGCTACAACATGGAGTCCTACGAAATCGGCCGCATCCACGGCGAGATAAACAAGCTGCGGCGCTTCCTCTACCAGATGGCGCGGCTCCACGCGGCCACCGGCCCGGTCACGGAGTTCATGCTGGTGCTGGGCGTGGTGGGCTTTGTGCTCTACAGCGGGCGCAGGGTGGAGACGGGCCTGCTGGACGCTGGCGATCTGGCCCAGCTCTATTTCGCGCTGGCGATGATGCTCGATCCGGTGCGCAAGCTCTCCGACGTGAACAACCTGGTGCAGACCAGCGTGGCCAGCGCCGAGCGCTGCTTCGAGATGATTGACGCGCAACCCGGCATCACCGAGGCGCCCGACGCGGTGGCCCTGCCGCCGCTGCGCGACGCGCTGCGCTTCGAAAACGTGTCCTTCTCCTACAACGGGACGGACATGGTGCTCCGCGGCCTGAGTCTGGAGATCAAAAAGGGGCGGATGGTGGCGGTGGTGGGCTTCAGCGGCGCGGGCAAGAGCACCCTGGCCAAGCTGGTGCCGCGCTACTACGACGTGTGCGGGGGCGCGGTGACCATTGACGGCGTGGACATCCGGAAGGCCACCTTCCACAGCCTGCGCGACCAGCTCAGCATCGTCACACAGGACACCATCCTCTTCGACGAGAGCGTGCGCGCGAACATCGCCTTCGGCCGGGACGACTTCCCGCCCGAGCGCGTGGCGGCGGCGGCGCGGGCGGCGAACGCGGAGGACTTCATCGCATCGCTTCCCGGCGGCTACGACACCGTCATCGGCGAGTCGGGCGCGACCCTTTCCGGCGGGCAGCGGCAGCGCCTGGCCATCGCCCGGGCCATCATCAAGGACCCCTCGATCCTCATCCTCGACGAGGCCACCTCAAGCCTCGACTCCGAAAGCGAGCGGCTGATTCAGGACGCGCTCGACCACTTTGTCGCCGGGCGCACCACCATTGTCATCGCCCACCGCCTTTCCACCGTGCGCCGGGCGGATCTGATCGTCGTCATGGACCAGGGGCGGGTGGCCGAGCAGGGCACGCATGAGGAGCTGCTCGCGCGGAACGGCATCTACCGCCGCCTCCACGACACGCAGTTCAGGCCCGAAGAGGGCGGCGGGAACGGCGGCGCATGAGCGCGCGGCGGGCCATTCCGGCGTTGCTGTGCCTGGCCGCGCTGACCGCGGGCTGCGGCTGCGGCGGGGACAAAAAGGCCCCGTCCGACCCGCCGGCGCCCGCGCCCAAGGCCGCCGTGCCGTCCCCGGCGCCCGCGCCGGAACCCGCCCCCGCCCCGGCGGCGTCTGCGGAAAAGCCGGCGGCGGTCATCACGGCCACGGTGACCGTGCTGGACGGCAAGGGAGCCCCCCTGCCGGGCATGATCCCGGTTATCACCCGCCAGCCGAACGCCTTTGACGAGCCGGTGGCCGGGGGCGCGCCCACGGACGCTTCGGGCAAATCCGTGTTCACCTTTCCGGGCACGGAAAAGTTCTGCCTGCGCGCGTGGGACCCGGAACTGAACCACTTCCCCAACAATTATTTCGACGTGGAGCCCGTCACGGAAAACGCGGCCACCAGCGCGGAGGTGGTGATGCTGCAATCCGCCGCCATCCACGGCATGCTGACCGCGCCCGACGGCGTCACCGCCCCGGCGGGCGTGCTTCGGGTGATGATGTACCATCCGATGAAGGGGCCGTGGTGGCCGGCCCGCGCGGAACTGCGCGAGGGCGGCGTGTTTTCGCTGCCCCGCGTCCCGGCGGGCAGGTATATCATGCAGTTTGAATGCGACGCGGGCCGCCTGCGCCTGGAGGATGTGACCCTCATCCCCGGCGGAACGCTGGACCTCGGGCCGCGCCGCCTGGAAAAGCCCTAGGGAGCGGATGAGCCGCGCCGGAAAAAGGAGACCCTGAAATGAGCATGATGCTTTCCCTCGGCCTGTTGTGCATGGCGGCCGCGCCCGTGCCGGTGCCCGTGATACTGGACACGGACCTCGGCGACGACATTGACGACACCTGGGCCCTCTGCCAGGCGCTGGGCACGCCGGAGATTGACCTGAAACTGGTGGTGACCGCCTTTCACAACACCCCGCTGAAGGCGCGGCTGGTGGCGAAGATACTGGAGAGCGTCGGACGGACGGACATCCCCCTCGGCATCGGAAAAAAGACGGAGGAGAAGGGCGTCAACCAGGCGCAGTGGCTCGGCGAATACACGCTTGATCAGTACAAGGGCAGGGTCATCGAGGACGGCGTGGGCGCGCTGGTGGACGCGGTGAACGCGTCAAAGGGGCAGGTCACCATCTGCGCCATCGGGCCGGTGACCAACCTGGCCGAGGCGCTCAGACGCGACCCCGGCATCGCGAAGAAGGCGCGGGTGGTGCTCATGGCGGGCAGCGTGCGCAAAGGCTACGAGGGCAAGGCGACTCCCCAGCCGGAATGGAACGTGCTCTGCGACGTGGCTGCGGCGCGGGCGGTGTTCGCCGCGCCCTGGGACATCACCATCGCACCGCTGGACTCCTGCGGCACGCTGAGGCTGACCGGCGCCGACTATGAACAAGTGGCGGGAAACACCACCGCAAAAGCGCGCACCATCATTGGGAACTACGACCAGTGGGTGAACCGCAGGCATTACGCGAAGGATTCGAGCAGCATCCTTTTCGACACGGTGGCGGTGCACCTGATCCACAGCACCAACTATCTGGCCATGGAGACGGTGCCCCTGCGCATCGCCGACGACGGGCTCACCGCCGAGGACAGGGAAAAGGGCCGCCCGGTGCACTGCGCCATGGGCTGGACCGACGAGGCGGGCTTTAAGAAGGCCCTCATCGCGGCGGTGACCAAACCCTAGCGGACGCGCGCTCAGCCGCCGGAGGACAGGCCCCCGATGACCACGGCAATGGCGGGGGTCACCGGCTGGGTTGCGCCCTCGTCGCTGGCGATGTACCGGATGAACTCCACATGGCCGTCCATGAAGAGCACGTTGCAGCCGCCGGGCACGTGGTTGAATTTCTCGATGGCGTTGCCCGTGCCGAATTCGTCCATCATGATGAACAGCCCGCTCTGCGCCATGGCGCCCGCGGCGGGGTTGTTGATGTCGGTGATCATGAAGCGCTCGATGCCCTCGCGCAGCCGGTACACCGTGTCGCCGCCGCCGTTGCCGTGGCCGGGCCCCAGCGGCTGGTCGCTGATGTCGCGATCCTCGTCGGCAATGCGCATCAACTCCAGGCCGTTGTGGCCAAGGTAGGCCTGCATCGTCTCCCAGCTGAAGGCGTCGTTGAGCGCCGCCGCAAGCTGGATGGGCACGTTGAAGCCCGTGGGCACCTCGCCGCCCATCACGTCGATGAGCGCGGCGATCATCGGGTAGGTTTCAATCGGCTCGAAATCCCGGTCCACCGCGTCGAAGGCCCAGCCCAGGTAGCAGTAGCTCGCGTCAATGTCCTTTGGCCGGGTCATGGGGTTGCCGAAGGTGCCGTCGGGGTTTTCCATGACCGAACCGGGCGCGTCCGTGTCGGACGGGCAGAACATGATGTTCATGTCGGTGAGGTATTCCGGATAGACGGCCGAGGTCTGGGGGCCGATGGCAAGCGACTCGATGGGGCTGGGGTAGGGGCTGCCGTTCCATTTGTAGAAGCGGCACACCTGCAGGTGCGGATACCGCTGCCCGCGCGTCTCGTTCGCGTACATTTTGAGGACAAGGCCCCACTGCTTGAGGTTGTTCTGGCAGCTTGAGCGCCGCGCGGCCTCGCGGGCCCGCGCCAGCGCGGGCAGGAGAATCGCCGCCAGTATGCCGATGATGGCGATCACAACCAGCAGTTCAATCAGTGTGAATCCGCGCCGTTCCCGTCCCATTTTTGCCACTCCTTGAAGAATGAAGCTCCGGCGGCGGCGCACCCGCACGGCACACCCACCCCGCGGACAGTGTACACCGGGGCCTGTTTTTTTGCCACGGTTTTTTTTGGGCGGGACACGCGCGGACTAAAAGGCGAGCTCCCTGTCGGGAATTTCGCAGTTTGTCTCCGGCTTGTGGAGGATGGTCTCTTCCGTGGTGGTGCCGCTGTCAAGGGTGCTTTTCTCGTCTATGCGGCGGATGAGCAGGCTGGCCTTGTCAATCCACAGCACGGTGCCGCCGCCGGCTTCTGGCTTCCCCTCCGAAATCCGGTGGCAGGGGAAGCCGTCCTGCGCGGCGTCCTCCAGGAGCACGGGCTCCTTGAGAAAAGTAACCTTGCGCCCTGTGACACCCCAGGGGAACAGGAGCGCGGGAATGTTGTGCGCGGTCCCCTTGGAGACGCCCGTCGCCCCGGCAAGGGCCATGTCGAGGGACTCCTCCTTTTGTTCCTTCGGCTTGTTGATGCTCCACCATGTCCGCACCCCGGAGGCATCGGAATGGACGATGTAGCGGTCTTCCCTGTTCACAAAGAGTCCCATGGCCTTCATCAGCAGGCCGCCGCCCCCCGGCATGTTTTCCAGCATGTCCGCCTTGTATTCAAAGCGGAAACGGTCGGGACGGCGGAAGGCCGTGGTGAAGGTTAATTTGCTCCTGAATGACTCCTTGCCCTTTTCGAAAAAGATGGTTCCGGCCGTGCCCGTGTCGCGGTAGGAGGCGCAGTTGCGGTACACCTCGTTTACACGGACGAGAAGGTCGACAGCATTGGGGGCTTTTTCCGGGACCGCGGCGGGCGGCGTCTCCTCCGCGGCACAGCAGAACCCAAGTAAGCAGAACACGGCGGACAGCACGGCGGCAGATACGCGCGGCATGAAGACCCTCCATTTCCGGTCAATGACCGCTTACAGACTACTCCGCGCGCCGGGGCAGCGCAAATAACACCCGCCGCCGCCTATTTCGCTGCCTTGTGCAGGTCCCACACCCGCCGGTTCACGGCGGTGAAACGTTCCACCAGCGGGGCGTGGGGCTCGTCGTGGATGTCCACCACGCCGTAGTTGCCGTTCTCCCCGTCGAAGCGCCCCGCCTTCGGCTCGTCCATGTGCTGAAACCAGTGGCACCCCACAAAATAGGGCTGCGAGAGCCATGCCGTCACGCACTGCTCAAACTTGTCCGCGCGGTCTTTCTGCGTTGGCACGGTGGGCTGGAGGAGCCACCCCGGGGGGAAGGAGTTGGGCAGGCCGCTGTCCATGCCCCGGAACCCGAACTCGGTCACCATGAGCGGTTTTCCGGTCCATTCGTGGAACGACCGCAGCTCCAGCGCCCGCGCGGGCCGCATCGCGCCGGGGTCGGTGAGCCAGAGCCACCCCTTTCCCACGGGGCCAAGCTCGTAGTAGTTGACGGTGACCACGTCGCAAAATTCCCCGCAGGCCTTTGCCACGGGCCGGGGGGCGAGGGCCCACACGAAGCGGCAGCCCAGCAGGAGGTGATCGGGGTCTTTGGCGCGGAGGGCCTCCGCGGCGGTTTTGAAATACTCCCGCGCCGCCAGCAGGGTGAAGGCCTCCACATCCTCCCGCGCCCGGGCCGTGTTCAACGGGGTCAGTTTTGTGATCTCCGCCAGCGCGGCCCAGTCCGTGATTTTTTCCGCCCAGACGGCGGAGAAGCGTTCGGGGGTCCCATGGCGCTCGCGCAAAAAGTCCACGAGCCGCTGTTTGCCGGGGGCGGAGGCGGGCATCATCAAATACCCGTCGAACAGATCGGGAAAACCGCGCCAGTCGCGGGCCCAGGGAAGTTCGTTGTCCAGGTAGTAGCCAATCAGCCACGGATCGTCCTTGTGTTCATCCACCGCCGAGGCGCGCTCCCGGATGTGCGCAGCCGTTTCGGGGCTGAAAAAATCCGGCACCCTCCCCGGCCCCCACAAACCCGCGCCGACGCCCAGCTCGACGGTGTGGGGCAGCGCGCCGCGCAGTTCGCGCCCGCTCCAGTTGCCCAGCGTGTTCACCCCCCATTCCCGGAACCGGGCCAGGGTGGATTCCGTCCACTTTTCCACCGAGCCGTGCCGCGCCAGCACGTTTTCGCCGTAAGGGTGGCGGTCCGTGCCCCGCTCGGCGTCGCCCACGGGGTTCACCACGCAGACGCCCATGGACAGGAAGGCGCCCCCGTCCGGCGTCACCAGCCACCACCGCTCCCCGTCGTGGTGGGTGCGGAAGAATTTTCCGGGGCCGAAATTGGGCTCCCGCAGGCCGCCGAAGCGGTCGACGTCCGGGGCGGTCTGCCCCGCCGCCGATGCGGCCAGGCACAGCGCGGCCAGCAGGACGGCAAGGGGCCGCAGGCTGCGGCAAAGGGTCGTTTCGGTCACGTCCGGTCCTCCATGTGCGCCGCCGAAACCCGGCGGCACGGCAGTCCTTTGACCCGTCCGGCGGGCGGATTGTGTCGCGGTCCCAAATAATAACCAAACACAACCCAAACACAAAACTTGCGATTTCCGAACGAAATTCCAACCCTGCGGGCGTATAATTCCCCGCGAGAACAGGCATGGGCGCGGAAGCGCCCGCGAGGCCAAGGGAGGCGCGCCATGACGAGGACGCACGTGCTGGTGGTGGAGGACGACGAGGACATTCTGGAGCTGGTTTCCTACAACCTGCGCAAGGAGGGCCACCGCGTGACGCAGGCGGCGACGGGCGAGGCCGCCCTTGCGGCGGTGTGCGGGGAGACGCCGGATCTGATCCTGCTCGACCTGATGCTTCCGGAGCTGGACGGGCTGGAGGTGTGCCGGCGGCTGAAGGAGGAGCCGCAAAACGCCGGGATTCCGGTGGTGATGCTCACGGCGAAGGGCGAGGAGGCGGACATCGTGGCCGGCCTGGAGCTGGGGGCCGACGACTACATCACGAAGCCCTTCAGCCCGAAGGTGCTGCTGGCGCGGGTGCGCGCCGTGCTGCGCCGCAGGCGGCTGGGCAGCAAGGAGGTGGGCGAGGTGCTGACCATCCACGACATGGTCATCCATCCGGGCCGCCGCGAGGTGACGGTGGCCGGATCGCATGTGGATCTGACCTACACGGAGTTTGCCGTGCTGCATTTGCTGGCGCGGCGGCCGGGCTGGGTGTTCACACGCTACCAGATTGTGGACGCGATACGCGGCGAGCACCACGCGGTGACGGACCGCGCGGTGGACGTGCAAATCGCGGGGCTGCGCAAGAAGCTGGGCCGCGCGGGGGAGTATGTGCGCACGGTGCGCGGGGTGGGCTACAAATTCGCCGATCCGGGCCCGGTGGAAAATTTGCGCCCGCAGGCGGAATGACGCACACTGCCGCCGCGGCCCACGGGAGCCAGGAGGCCATGTGCGCGGACTGACCATTCAAAAATACATCCTTTCCGCCTACCTGCTGGCGGTGCTTGCGGCGCTGTTGATCATCACCCTCGCCACGGCGGGCGCGGTGCGCTCGGTGTTTGAGGGCCGCATCGCGGCGGATCTCGCGGTGCAGGCCGGGATGGCGGCGGAGATTCTCGCCCCGGCCGCCGCCGCGGGGGACGCCGCCGCGCTTCAGGGGCGGTGCCGGGCGCTTGGCCGGGACACGGGGGTGCGCATCACCATCGTCCACCCGGACGGGCATGTGCTCGCCGATTCGGAGGCGGATCCGGGCGTCATGGAAAACCACGCGAACCGCCCGGAAATCGCGGCGGCGCTCAAGACCGGCCGGGGCGGCGCCAAGCGGGCAAGCGCCACGCTCGACGGCGAGATGTTCTACGCGGCCGCGGTCATGGCCCGTCCGGGGGGCGCGCCCCTGGCGGTGTGCCGGGTGGCGGTGCCGGCGGGCCAGGTCCGGTCGGTGCTGGCCTCGGTGCGCCTGCGCATCTGGGCGGCGGGCGGCGTGGCGGCGCTGCTGGCCTTCCTGCTGAGCGCGGCGGCGGCGCGCCTGATCACGCGGCCGCTGCGCGAGCTGGAGGAGGGCGTGCGGCGCTACGCGGGCGGCGACTTTTCGCGGCGGCCGGAAATCGCGCGTCCCCTGGAAATCGCGCGGCTCTGCGCGGCGATGAACGACATGGGCGCGCAGCTCGACGACCGCATCCGCACGGTGATCAAGGAGCGCAACCTCCAGGAGGCGGTCCTTTCGTCCATGGTGGAGGGGGTTGTGGCGGTGGACACCCTGGGATGCGTGCTCAGCCACAACCAGGCCGCCGAGCGGCTGACGGGCATCAGCTTCGGGGGGCCGGGCACGCCGCTGCGCGACACGGCGGGCGGCACCCCGCTGCAGCAGTTCGCGGCGCAGATACTCAACAGCGCCAAGGCCAAGGAGATTGAGATGGGCGACCTGCGCCAGGGCGGGCGCATTTTGCAGGCCCACGGGGGCGTGCTCCGGGACGCGGCCGGGCGGGCCATGGGCGCGGTGGTGGTGCTCAACGACGTGACCCGCCTGCGGCGGCTGGAGCAGATGCGCCGGGACTTTGTGGCGAACGTCTCGCACGAGCTGCGCACGCCGGTGACCTCCATCAAGGGCTTTGTCGAGACGATGCTGGACGGCGCCCTGGACTCGCCGGAGGACGCGCGGCGCTTTCTGGAAATCGTCGCCAGGCAGTCCGACCGGCTCAACGCCATCCTCGGCGACCTGCTCACCCTTTCGGGCGTGGAGGAGGGTGCCGAAAGGAAGACCATCGAACTCGAGGAGGCGCCCCTGGCGGACACGCTTGAGAACGCCATCCAGCTCTGCGTGAAAAAGGCCGCCGCGAAGGGCGTCCGAATCACCCCGGCGTGGCGGCCCGGCATCCGCGCACGGATCAACCCGTCCCTGCTGGAACAGGCGGTGGTCAACCTCATTGACAACGCGGTGAAGTACAGCCCGAACAACGGCGAGGTGCGGGTGACCGCCACCCAGTCCGACGAGGTGGTGATACGCGTGCAGGACGGGGGCTGCGGGATCGCCTCCGAGCATTTCCCCCGCCTTTTCGAGCGCTTTTACCG
>JBHEKP010000008.1:0-40881 GCA_041859375.1 Candidatus Hydrogenedentales bacterium
CCGCAGGAGGCGGAGAAGCGGAAGGCCGAAATACTGGAGGAGCAGCGGAAGCGGGTGGAGGAGGCGGTGGCGGCGGGGGTGTTACGGGAGGTGAAGCGCCCGGACGGCACGGTGGAGCACGAGGTGGTAATCAACGGCCAGGTGCAGAAACCCAAACCGTTCAACATGGAGGAATTCCGCAAGTCCTACCCGCTGACCTCGGAGGGCGAGGGGGAGGACGGGGCGAAGCAATAAGGCCAAGGACCGCGCCCCGACATCCCCCTTCACAAGGGGGGTGTGGGAGAATGGACGAGATGGACGGAATGGACGGGGTGGACGGGGAAGGAGAGGCGTAACATCCCCCTAAATTCCCCTTTCAAAAGGGGATTGAGAGGCCGCGCGGCCTGGCGTGTTGTTCATGCTTTGGCGGGGCTCAGAAACCCTCCGCCGCGCCCCGGAGGTGCCCGCTGAGGGCGGCGGCCATGATGCCGTCCTCGGTCCATTCGCCGCGCCGGAATTCGGCGGCGACGCGCCCGGCGGACATGACGATAATCCGGTCACAGAGGCCGGTGAGCTCCTTCATGTCGGAGGAGACCACGAGCAGGGTGCGGCCCCCGGCGGCGAGCCGCCGCATGAGCCGGTAGAGCTCGAATTTGGCGCCCACGTCAATGCCGCGGGTGGGCTCGTCGAAGATGAGGATGCGGCTGTCGCGGTGGAGCCACCGGCCGAGCACGACCTTCTGCTGGTTGCCGCCGCTGAGTTCGCCCGCGGCCTGTCCGTCGCCCGCGCAGCGCACGTCGAGCTGTTCGACCCAGCGCCGCGACACGGCGCGCTCGGCGGCGGCGCGAATCCACCCCAGCGGCCCGGTGACGGGGCGCATGTGGGCGAGGGTGATGTTTTCAAAGACGGGCCGGGCGAGGAGGAGCCCCTGGTGCTTGCGGTCCTCGGTGAGCAGGGCGATGCCGCGCCGCACGGCGTCGCGGGGGCTGCGGATTTTTTCCGGCGTGTCCGAGCCGCCGAGGTACACCGCGCCGCTTTCGGCGCGGTCCGCGCCGAAGATGAGGCGCATGGTCTCGGTGCGGCCGGCGCCCATGAGCCCGGCGAAACCGAGGATTTCCCCCGGCTGGGCCTGGAAGTCCACGCCGCGCACCCACCGTCCCCGGCGCAGGTTTTCCACGCGCAGCGCGGGCGGCCCGGGCTGCGCGGAGGACTCCGCCGCCGTTTCGCCCAGGTCGCGGCCCACCATGCGCCGGACGATGGCGTCCACGGTGAGCCCGGCGGCGGGCTCGGTGGACACGAGCTTCCCGTCGCGCAGCACGGTGACCCGGTCGGCCACGCGCAGAATCTCCTCCATGCGGTGGGAGATGTAGACCATGGCGATGCCCTTGCGGCGCATCCGGTCAATCTGATCGAAGAGCAGGTCCGCGTCGCGCCCGGTGATGGAGGCGGTGGGCTCGTCGAGGATGAGCACGCGGCAGCGCCCCGCGAGGCCGCGCGCGATTTCCACGAGCTGCCGCCGTCCCACGCCAAGCCGCCCGACGGGCGTGCGCGGGTCGAGGGACTCCAGGCCGACGAGCTGGAGCATCTCGCGGGCGGTGGCGTTGAGGATGCCCCGGCGCACCCAGCCCCAGCGCGACGGCAGGCGGTCGAAGAAGAGGTTTTCCGCCACGGACAGGGTGGGGATGAGGTTGAGCTCCTGGAGCACGATGCGCACGCCGAGCGACTCGGCGGCGCGGCGGGAGCGGGGCGCGTAGGGGCGGCCCTCCAGTGTCATGGCCCCCGCCGTGGGCGGGGCGATGCCCGCCAGCAGGCGCATGAGGGTGCTCTTGCCCGCGCCGTTTTCGCCCACGAGGGCGTGCACCTCGCCGGGGCGCAGGTCAAAGTCCACGCCGTCGAGGGCGCGCACGCCCGGATAGGCCTTCACCATGCCGGAGGCGGCCAGCAGCGGCGGCGCGGCCCCGGCGTTCCCGGCGGCGGCGCTCATTTCGGGGCGGCCAGCGTTTCCGCCGTGACCAGGTCCACCGCCGTTTCCCGGTCCTGCGGCGCGGCCTTTTCGCGCAGCACCTGGAGCGCGTACTCGATGCCGAACACGGCGAGCTTGTCGGCGTACTGCTGCACGGTGCACACGATCTGCCCGTCGCGGATGAGCTGCTCCACGGCGGAGATGCCGTCGTAGCCGCAGATCAGCACCTGGCCGGTCCTGCCGGCGGTGCGCACGGCGGCGGCGGCGCCCAGCGCCATGTTGTCGTTGGCGCAGAAGAGCGCCTTCAGTTCCGGGTGCTCGGTGAGCATGGACGCGGCCACCTGGTTCGCCTTTTCCATCTCCCATGAGCCGGACTGGGACGTGACCAGCTTCAGCCCGGCGGCGGCGATGGCGTCGTCAAAGCCGAGCTTGCGCTGCTGGCCGTTGAAGGCGCTGGGAATGCCCTCGAGCACGGCCACGGGCGCGCCGGGCTCCAGCTTCGCGGCCAAATATTCGCCCGCGAGCCGGGCGCCCTTGCGGTTGTCCGGGCCGACGAAGGGGATGGTGATTCCCTTTTCCTTGAGCACGGCGTCGTCGAACTTGTTGTCGATGTTGATGACCACGATGCCCGCGTCCATGGCGCGCCTGCACACGCCCACGAGCGCCTTGGAGTCCGCCGGGGCGATGATGATGGCGTCCACCCCCTGGGCGGCCATCTGCTCGACCAGGTCAATCTGGCGGGCCACGTCCTGCTCGTCCTTGATGCCGTTGGCGATGAGCTCATAGTCGGCGGCGTGCGCCTTCTGGTGATCCCGCGCCCCGTTTTCCATGGTCAGGAAGAACTCGTTCGCCAGCGACTTCATCACCAGCGCGATGCGGTAGGGCCCGGTTTTCGCCGCGGGCGCCGCGGGCGCGGGCTTGGCGGTGTCACCGGCGGGGGGTGCCGGGGGAGAGCAGGCGGCGAGGGCCGCCGCCGCCAGTAGGACGGCCAGGGAAAGGATAATCTGTTTTTTCATGGCTGGGCTCCTGCGTTTATCCACCCCAGAAAGGTAGTGGATGACCCCCTTCCGGCGCAACTTGCCGACGCCCGCCGGGGGAAGGCCGCGGCGGCTCAGGGCACCATGACGGTGCGTTTCAACCCGGCGCGGTTGCCGACGCCGTCGGTGACGGTGAGGACCAGTTCCTGCTCGCCGGGGGGCAAATCCGCGTCGCGCTCCCAGGTGACGCGGCCCGCCTCGGGGTCGTAGGCGGAGAGAAGCCACTGGCCGCCGCAGGTGAGGCTCCAGGAGGCCACGCCGCTGTCCGAATCCGCCACGGAGGCGCGGATGACGGGCCTGCGCGACCCGACGGGGCTGAGCTCGCCCGGAACCAGTTCGGTGATGCGGGGGGGGCTGTCGTCCTCCGCGACGCGGTAAAGGCCCGCGCCGCCGATTTTCGCGGTGATCCGCCCGTCCCGCAGGGTGCCTCCGACCCAGGCGTCGCCCCGGCGCAACCCCGCGCGCGCGGGGTTTTTCAGCCCCGGCGGCACGGGCAGCGACAGGATGGCGGGCCTGGCCAGGGGCGCGTTTTCGGGCCACAGGGCCAGTGCCGGGGAGGCCCCCCCGGCGGGCTCCTCCAGGCGCAGGTGCAGGGGGCCGAGGGGCGCGTCGCCGGGCACCTCCAGCCGCGCGCCGCCGCAGGCGAGGGCGCGCCCCTTTCCGGGCAGCACCACCTCGACGCCGTGGGCGGTTTCGGGCAGCCGGGGGTGGCGCGCGCCCAGGCTGTGCCCGCGGGAGTCGTCACCCGCCCATGCGGCGCGGAAGGTGCGCCTGCCGACGCGGAAAAAACCCCGGTCCTCCGGCACGGGCGCGCCGTCCACCAGCAACTCCGGCGTTTCCGTCTCGGTGTCGGGGAAGCGCGCGCTCAGCACCAGAAATCCGCCCGCCCAGTCGAGCTCCAGTTTGCCCGCGCCCCCGGGGGCCGCCGGGGCGGGCGGCTCAACGGGCGGTCCCGGCGGGGTGACGGGGATGACCACCCGGGCGGTGTTGCCCATGAAGTCGGCCAGTTCGACACGCAGTTCCGCGCCGGTTCCGGGGGCCTCCCACAGGCCGTCGCCGGGGGTCACGGCGTAACTGGGGGTCTTGTTGCCGGGCCAGCGCCAGAGCAGGAGAAATTTTCCCTTGTCCGCGAGGGCGGGATGGTAGGCCACCTTCGCGCCTTCCTGGTCCGCATAGGAAAGGCGGTCGTGGCGCACCTCAAAGATCAGCGTTTCGCCGTCAAACAGCCTCATGGAATACGCGCCCAACTGGCCGCCCGCGCCGTTGGGATCGGAAAAGTCCACGCCCACCCCGGCGCGGCCCGCCACCGACACGGGCGGGCACTCGTAAACACCGTCGGGACGGCGCTTCAGCTCAAGCACCACGGGCATCACGTCGCCGTTCACCCGGTCGCGCGGCCCGGCGGGCGTGACAAGAATCCGCTTCGGCACGGGCGCGGTGGCGTCGTTCCAGGCCAGGCCGAGCAGGCGCGGGTTGACGGGGCTGGCCGAGGCGTCGCGCAGCTCCCAGTGCAGGTGCGGCGGCCCCGCGCCCGTGTCGCCGGAGCGCGCAATCAACTGGCCGCGCCTGACGGGAAAGCGGTCCGCCGGGGGCGACAAATCCACGGTGTATTCCCTGCGCCGGTGCTGCTCGGCGCGCACATAATCACGGATGTCGTCGGCAAAGCCCTCCAGATGGCCGTAGACCGCCGAGGTGCCGTCGTTGAACTGGAGGTACAGCGCCCTGCCGTAGCCCCAGGGGGAGCAGCGGACACGGGAGACATGGCCGTCGGCGGCGGCGTGGACGGGCTTTCCCGTCACCCCGCCGGTGCGCAGGTCTATGCCCATGTGGAAGCGGCCGGTGCGGTATTCACCGAAGCTGGAGGACAGTTCGGGCGGGGACTCAAGGGGCCATGCGGGCGGCTCGGCCCCCGCCGAAACCGCCCAGGCAAGCAGCAGGGCCCAGCCCGTCACCGGCGGAAAGCGCACGTCACTTGCCCTTTTTCCCGCCGTTCTTGGCCGCCGGGGCGGGTTTGGCCGGCTGTTTGGATCCGGTTTTTGCGGCGGGTTTGGCGGCGTCCCCCGCGTTTTGCGCCTCCAGTTTGCCGCCCTTGAAGGTCAGCGCGGCGATGGTGCGCTCAATCTGGAGGAAAATGCGCACCCGCGACTGGTCGTTGACGATGGGTTCCAGAAACTTGTCCACCGCCTCCTCGGCCTTGACGTTTTCGAGCATGGCGCGGATTCGGGGTTTGGCCTCCTCCAGGGAGACGTCCTTGCTGTCGGCCACCTCCACCAGCCGGATCAGGTGGGCGCCGAAGGGGCTGCGGAAGACGCCGCTGATGTCGCCGGGCTTCATCGCCTTGGCGGGCTCGACGAAGAAGGGGGGAAGCTGCGCCACGGGCAGCATGCCCATGTCGCCGTCCTTGGCGGCGTCGGGCGCCTCGGACACGGCCCGCGCGACGGCGCCAAAGCTCTCGCCCGCCAGGATGCGCGCCCGGGCCTTGGCGACGGCGGACTCGGCAGCCTTCCAGGCGTTTTCATCCGCCTTCTGGGGGTCGGGCTTGGGCCGCACCAGTATCTGGTTGAGGTGGATCTGGCCGGACTGCTTGAACAGTTCCGGATTGTTGTTGTAGAACTCGGTGACGTCCCCCTCCTTCACCTTGATGTTCGCGGCCTTGGCGATGGCCTCCGCGGCCTTGGACTCCAGCAGCTGCCTGCGGATGCTGTCCAGCGCCTCCTCGCGGGTCTGCCCGGCGGCCTTGAGCACGTCGGCCTCCGTGGGCGCGGCCTTGCCCGCCTTCTCCATCTCCTTCTGGAAACGGGCCAGTTTTTCCTGGTAGACCTTAATCACCTCGGGATCCGCCGCCTTCAGGCCGCGGCTGGCGGCCTCCCGCACCAGCAGGCTCCTGCGGATGAGCTCGCCCAGCGTGCTCAGCCCCGCGCGGACGCGGAACTCGTTGTCCATGTCGGTCCTGCCGGTCATCTGCACCACGTCGGCCAGATGCTTCTGGTAGGTGCGCAGAAAGTCCTCGCGGTCAATGGGCTCGCCGTCGACCAGGGCGACCGGCCCCGCCGGGGTGGAGCGCTCCACCACGTCCATTTTGGACAGGTCGGGCGCCTGTGCCGCCGCCTGACCCGCCGCCAGCACCGCCGCAACGGCGGCCAGACACCGCCGGAAAGCAATCATTCGCATCCGTCTTCTCCTGTTTGCCGGGCCGCACCCCCGCAGCCCGGCTGCCGTGCCCAACACACTAGCACATCCGGCGCGGCCCGTGAAAACCGATCCGGAACCGCAAAAGGGGGCGATCAGGCGGTCTCCCCGGCCACCGCGTCGAACCAGCGCAGCAGCAGGCGCACGCCGAAGCCCGTGGCGTATTTTGCGGGCAGGTGGGGCGCGTTTTTCACGCCGTAGGAGACGCCCGCGATGTCAATGTGCGCCCAGGGGACGCCGCCGGTGAAATGCCTCAGGAACACGCCGCCCATGATGGCGCCCGCCTCGCGGCCTGGGCCGATGTTGCACAGGTCGGCGTGCTCGCCCTCGATCATCTTCTGGTAGTCCTCCCAGAGGGGGAATTTCCAGAGGCGGTCGCCCGTCTCCTCGCCCGCCTGGATCAGCGCGTCCACCAGGGCGTCGTCGGTGCCCATGACACCGGCGGCGGTGTGGCCCAGCGCCACCACGCACGCGCCGGTGAGCGTGGCCAGGTCCACCATCATGTCGGGCTTGTACTTTTCGGCCGCATAGGCCATGGCGTCGGCAAGGATGAGGCGGCCCTCGGCGTCGGTGTTCTGCACCTCGATGGTCTTGCCGTTGCAGGCGCGGACAATGTCTCCGGGCGTCTGGGCGCGCGAGCCGGTTTTGTTCTCCACGGCGGGCACCACGGCGATGATGTTGAGCTTCGGTGCGAGCTGCGCCGCCGTCATGAGCGCGGCGAGCGCCGCCGCCGCGCCGCACATGTCAAACTTCATCTCGTGCATGTTCTGCGCGGGCTTGATGCTGAGGCCGCCGCTGTCGAAGCAGACGCCCTTGCCCGCCACGACCACGGTGCGGGACGCCTCCGGGTGGCGGTATTCGGCAAGGATGAGCCGGGGCGGGTTGTCCGCGCCCTTCGCCACGCCGAGGAGGGCGTTCATGCCCAGTCCGGCCATTTCGTTCTCGTCGAGCACCGTGCAGGCGCAGCCGTTTTCGCCGAGCATGCGCTCCGCCATCTCCGCCAGCACGGCGGGGGTGAGATCGTTGGCGGCGGTGTTGGCAAGCTGCCGGGCGCTGTTCACGCCCACGGCGATCATGGCCGCGCGCCGCGCGCCGGACACGGCGGCTTCGGTGTCGCGGCCCTGCCCGAGGAGCAGCACCAGCTCCCGCACCGCGCCGTCCGGCCTGGGTTCGTCGCCGTTTTTCTTGTAGACGTCAAAGGTGTACTGGCCCAGCATGACCCCCTCCACGAAGGCGGCGGGCGGCAGTTCCGGGAACTGGACCAGGTCCAGGCAGACTTTTTGCATTTTGTGCTGCTTGAGCAGCCCGGCGGCGACGCCCGCCGCGCGGCGCACCGTCTCCGCGGCGCATTTTTCCCTGGCCCCCAGGCCCAGCACCAGCACGCCCTTGACCTGGTCGAGCGGGGTGGGCAGGTAATAGCAGGACTGGGCCTTGCCCGTGAGCACCTGCTGGTCCGCCAGCGACTGGAGCACCGCGGCGGCGCCCTCCGGCATGGCCAGGCTTTTCAGCGGGAATTCATTCTCGTAGGCGGGCACCACAAGGCAGGCGTCCGCCGCGCCGGCGGAAGCGCCGGACTGTTCCAATGCGCTGATTTCCATCGTGTTTCCTTTCACGGTTAAAAGCCTGTTTGGCGGGCGCGCCTCCGCGCCCGCGTGTCATGCGTCCCCGGCGGGGACCGCCTCAAGCCAGTGGCCCGACGCGCCGGTGACGCGCACCCGCACGAGGTCGCCAATCTCCAGGCTGTCGCCCTTCACGGTGATGGCGCGGTAGCCGTCGGTGCGGCCGTTCATCCACCCGCGCCTGCGCGGGTGGGCGGCGTCAATCAGCACCTCCTGCTCCGTGCCCGCCAGGGCGCGCTGGCATTCGGCGTTTATCTCCTCCTGCAGGGCGATGACCCGGGCGAGCCGGTCATCCTTTTCCTCCCTGGGCACGTCGTCGGGGCGGGAGGCCGCCTCGGTGCCGGGGCGGACGGAGTACTTGAAGGGGAATACCTGGCTGAAGCGCACCTCGCGCAGGCAGCGCAGCGTCTCCTGGAAATCCTCCTCGGTTTCGCCGGGAAAGCCGACAATCAGGTCCGTGCTGATTTCCACACCCGGCGCAACCTTCCGGAGGTAGCGGGTTTTTTCGAGGTACTCCTCCAGCGTGTGGTTGCGGCGCATTTCCCTCAGGATGCGGTCCGAACCCGCCTGGAAGGGCAGATGAAGCTGCCTGCAGATCGTCTTCCTCGACGCCATCAGGTCGGAAAGGTCGTTGTTCCAGTCCTTGGGGTGGGGCGAGGTGAAGCGCAGCCGGCAGAGCCCCTCAATCCGCGAAATGTCGTCGAGCAACTGGTAAAAGCGGTAGTCCTTCGAGGCGCGGTAGGAGTTGACGTTCTGGCCGAGCAGCCAGATTTCCCTGGCCCCCCGCGCCACGAGGCTGCGCGCGTCGCGCAGGATGTTCTCCGCCTCGCGGGACACCTCGCGCCCGCGCGTGTGCGGCACGATGCAGAAGGCGCACATGTTGTTGCAGCCCTTGGTGATGGCGATGTGGGCCTTGATGCCGTCCATATGGCCCTTTTCCACCCACTCCTCGGGCACGAAATTCTGGATGCGCCCGTCGCGGGGCATCCATCCGGTGGCGCAGACCCGCTCCCCGCGCCGCACGGCTTCGAGCATTTCCGGCAGCCGGAAAAGGTTGTCCGGGCCGAAGACGAGATCCACCACCTTTTCCCGCTGCAGAATGCGCTCGCCCTCCTGCTGGGCCACGCAGCCCGCCACGCCGATGACCACCTCCGGACGGAGTTTTTTTTGTTTTCTGAGGGTTCCCAGGAAACTAAACACCTTGTTTTCCGGATTATGACGAACAGAGCACGTGTTCACCAGAATGACGGACGCGTCCTCCGGTGATTCGGCGGGATCGTAGCCCTTGGCCGCCAGCATGTCGAGCATGCGGAAGCTGTCGTGCTCGTTCATCTGGCAGCCGAAGGTTTTGATGTAGACTTTTGGGTTCATGAATCCCCGGTGCGGCGGCGCGTCGCCGATTCTGATGATGTGAGCGCAAAGTATACCACCCGTGCGAAAACGGGGCAAAAGACGCCGGACCGCCTCCGGCGCGGAGACGGTCATGCGTGAGATAACAACAACGGACGTCCTGGAAATCCTCCTGGATGACGAGGCTCCCTCGGCGCTTGTGTTCAAGCACAGCACGCGCTGCCCGATTTCGGCGGCGGCGCTGCGCCGGGTGGAGGAATGGGAGCGCGGCGCGGGCGCGGATGCGCCCCCGGTGTGGATGGTCAGAGTCATTGAACAACGGCCCCTGTCCAACCTCATTGCGGAGCGGACGGGCGTGGCCCACCAATCCCCCCAGGCGATGCTGATCCGGGGTGGGCGGGTGCTGTGGCACGCGTCCCACAACGCCGTCGGCGGCGAGGCGATTGACCGGGCGATCCGGGCCGCGGGGCCGGAAACCAGCGCCTGAAAGGCTCAAAAGATGCGGCGGCGGCTGAATTTATGGCATTATTCCCAAACGCCGCGCGCAACCGCGCGGACGGCGCGCAATCGCGGTTTTAACGCCGGTTAAGAAGGGGCTTGCCATGTTTGGCGGCGGACACAAAAGGGTTGCAACTGCTGCTGCGGCGCTCTGCGTCCTGCTGCTGGCGGGCTGCGTCCACACACGGCTGCCGATAGTGGGCATCACGGTCCCCTTTCCGAAGAACCCCCTGATGCAGGGCATGCAGACCCTGGGCTACGAGGAGGGTGACTTCCAGACGCTGGGATGGTCCGCGGCCTTCGAGCAGATGCACGCCAAGCTCTCCCGCGAGTACCCCTTCACCGAATGGAAGGCGGTGGACTGGGAGTCGCTTCACGACACCTTCGCGGTGCGCATCGCCGACGCGGAGGCGCGCGAGGACGGGCGCGCCTTCTACACCGCGCTGCGCCAGTACACCCATTCGATCCCGGACGGCTATATTTTCATCAGCAACGACGACGGGTACCGCGACGCGGCCGTGGGCGGCGGCGTGGGCCTGCAGGTGGTGCCGCTCGACGGCAACATGGTGGTGGCCTACGGCGTCACGCCGGGCGGCGAGGCGGACCGCGCGGGCATCCAGTGGGGCGCGCAGATCCTCGAATGGAACGGGAAACCCGTCCGGGACGCGCTCAAGGCCGCCCCGGCCTATTGGAACGACACCCCCTCCGCAACCTGGGTGGGGCGCATGCTGGACCAGAGCAAGTACCTGCCCCGCGCCGCCGACGGCGAGCAGGTGACGGTGACTTTCCTCAACCCGAAGGCGGCGGCCCCGCTCAAGGCCACCCTCACGGCCCGCAGCGACGGCTACCAGGGGGTCGAGGAGGTGGTCACCTACGCCCGCGACTTCAGCGAGCTTGAATCCCCCTTCGAGGTGAAGCGCCGGCCGGACGGCACGGCGGTGGTCACCATCTTCTCCCAGTCCACCACGCTCATGACCCCCTTCCCCGACCGGGCCTTCACCAAGGCCGTCGAGGCGCTCAACCGCGACAAGACGCCGGGGGTGGTGCTTGATCTGCGGGGCAACACGGGCGGCGACATGGAACTGGCCGCAAAGTTTGCGGGGCATTTCCTGGCGGAACCGAGGCTCCTCGGTGAAATGGTCGCCTACGACCCGAAAAAGGGCGGCTTCGCCCTGGACCGGGACGGGCGCATTCTGGTGGAGCCGCAGCAGCCCCGCTACGAGGGCAGGGTGGTCGTGCTGGTGCACCGCACCACCCGCGACACCGGACAGGTGATCGCCGCCGCGCTGCAGGGGCTGCCCAACGTGCGGGTGGTGGGCGTGCTGGGAACAGAGGGCTCCCTGGCAAAGGTGGGCGGCAAAATCAAGATGCCCGGCGGCCATGTCATCCATTATCCCGTGGGCAGGATCGTGGACGGCGAAGGCCGGGTGCTGATCAGCGCCAACGCCGAGCTTGAGGGCGGGGTCATGCCGGACGTGACCATACCGGCCAACATCGAGCTGCTGGACGCCCAGTTCCACCAGGGCCGGGATCCCCTCATGGACGCCGCGCTGGCGGTGCTGGCCGAATCCACAAAGCAGTGACCCCCCGCGCCTATTTTTCCGCCACGGGCAGGACGCGCAGGGCCGTGTCCCCGGAGAAGGGGGGCGAAGTCAGGACCATTTTGCCCCCGACGGTTTTCCCCTCCCCCGTGTGAACCACCCGTCCGGCGGCGGTGTCCCACCATTCCACCGTGCGGGGGCCGTCCGCAAGGCCCCGCAGGGTCACCACCGCGCGCCGGGCTTCGGGCGCGTCCTTGTCCCGCCCCCGGGGATAATGGCAGCGCCGGTCAATCACATAAGCCAGCGCCAGCGCGCCGTCCGAAAGGGCGTAAACATCGGCGTTTTCGCCGCCCTCCGCCTTCACGGGCTCCCATCCGGGGCCGCCAAGCCCCGTGGTCCCGACGAAATCCGTGAGGGACTTCCAGACGCCGTAACAGCCGGCGGCATGCAGATCCTCCCACCACCAGGGCATGGCCGTGCCCGCCATGCCCCCCAGCAGCCCGGTCCACACCGCCTGGCGCATGGCGCGGCGGTGCGGGTCCAGCTCCGCGCCGGGATTCCGCCATGTCGCGCCGAATTCACCGACAAACACGGGCTTGTCAAACCGCTTTGCAAAACGCTCCGCCGCCGCCGATATGATTTCGCCCAGCGGCTTTTGGCTCGGATCGTGGTACAGGTGCAGCTGGCAGTAGTCCATCTCCGGCATGGACCACATGTCCGCCTCCTCATGCCAGCCGCTGAAACTGGTGGTGATTGGGTGGGCGCAGGGGTCCATGGCGCGCAATGCCCGCGCCGCGGCACCGTGCCACCGCGTCACATCCCCCCGGTTCAGCACGCCGTAGACGTTGTTGATCTCGTTGAAAAACTGCCAGGAGAGCAGCGACGGGAAGGCGGTGTAGCGGGCGACGAGGTAGCGCATGCGCTTCCTGTGCAGTTCCGCCGCCCCGGGACTGGTGAAGAACTCGTTCTGCGTGGCGCAGGGGCCGCCCTGCGCCGCGTTGTAGGGGTGATCCGGCCAGAAGTTGTTGCCGCCCCACACGTCGGGCTTGTCCTGGAAGATGCCGTGGAAGTCGAGGCAGAGCATCACCCGGACGCCCTTTTCCTCCGCCAGGCGCATCACATAGTCCAGCCGCCAGGCGCCCTCCTGGTTGTAGTTGAGCCGCTCGCCCGGCGCGACCTCGACGGCAAAGGCGTAGGGGCTCATCCAGAGCCGGGTGTAGTTCATCCCCGCGTCCGCAAAGGCCCCCAGCCATTGGTCATAGTCGCGGGTGCCCGCCGCGCCGTGCCAGCAGAGGTTCGAGCCCAGCAGCGGAAGGGGGGTGCCGTCGTCCAGCGAGAAATAGCGCGCCCCCTTTTTTGCGCGCCCATACCCGTGCCACGGCCGCCGTGGCGGCAAGGCCTCGAATTCGCCCCGCCCGGCCTCGGCAAACCCGCCCCCGCCGAGTGAAACCATGAGCCGCCAGGCGTGCCTGCCTGGAACGGCGGCGGTGTGGCGGACGCGCCAGCCGGGCGCGCCGGTTTTCTCAAGGGTTTCCCTTCCGTCGGCAAAAGCGCGCGCGTACTCCTGCGCCCAAAAGGCCGGCATGGTGAGCGGCGGCCCCGACGGCGGGGTGAATTCCACATCCAAAGCGACCGCGCCGGGGTCATAAGGGTTGGCTCCACCCGTGTCCGGCGCGTTTTCAATGAGAAACTCCGCCGTCCTTCCCGTCTCCACCGGATTGGTTGTGGTCAGGGCGGCCGCGCCCAGCACGGCAAGGCATGAGAAAAGCGCCTGGGTGATCATGGGTGTCCCTTTTTGCCCGAGGCCGCCGCCGAAAAGGGGGGGCTAGCGCATCAGGTTGATGAGGGCCGCAACGAGCGCCACCGCAAGCGCGGCAATGAGGGCGGGCAGGACGTAGTTCTTCCCGCCGGCCGGGGCCGCGCCGCCGTAGAGTTTCGCGATTTCCGGGAACTCGGGGCCCAGCAGCAGGGGAATGGACTGCCACTCGCCCACGCGGTCGCGGCGGCACCGTGCGTCGCGGGGCACCACCTCCCTGGCCACCGCCTTGACCAGCTCCGCCGGATCGGAGGATTCGTACATGACCTCGCCGGTGGCGTCGGCAAACTGCCACACATGCCCCAGCTTGAAGCGGTTGCGGTAGTCGTAGACGCGCTGCGCCAGGGCGTTGCGCCCGTCGGGCTCGCGGGTGGCCGAGTACAGGCGCTCGAGAAAACTCAGCCCCTGGTCGGGCTTGCCGGTGCGGCCGAGGGCCTCGGCGAGGAGGTGGATCACCATCGGGTCGGAGGAGCCCCCCTTCTCATACGCGGACTGGATGTGCCGCGCCGCGCGCTCGGCGCTGCCAAAGGGAGCGGGCGCGTCAAGGTAAAGCTGGGCGATGATGCGGTGCGCCGCGTAATGGCCGGGATGCTGGAGCAGGTGCATGTTGAGCAGCCGCTCCGCGTCGCCGTACTCGCCGCGCTTCATCATCTTCTCGATGTTGACCAGCTCCGGCGTCATCCTGGACGTGGCCGCCGCCGCGGGGGCCTCGGAGGACACCACCATGGTCGCGCCGTAGTATTCCTCGTGGGCGGTGCAGGTGGCGGAGGCGCCGGGAAGCACCGCGGCGGGATCCGCCTTGAGCAGCATGGAAACCTTCTGCCCCGCGCGCACCATCTGCAGGGGCATCTCCGCCGTGCCGATGCGCAGGATCGGCGCGGTGATGGAGCCGCCGCCGGGGGTCACCACCACAAGCTCGTCGCCGGGATGAAAAACCCCGGAGCGCACATGCCCCGTGATGGAGCATTCCTCCATGGACACGGGGAACACCGTCTGGATGGTGAGCAGGTTCACCGCGCCCGGATCGGACTTGCGCGCCCCGGCGTCCCCCTCGTCGTCGCCGAAGGGATCCCCAGCGGGGGCCGCGGGACGCTGCGCCGCGCGCGCGGCGGTGATGGCCTCGCGCACCCGCGCGGCGGAGGCCTCGTCTATCTTGCCCTCAAGACGGAACAGGCATTTTTCAGCCTCGTCCACGTTGCCTATGCCCGCAAGGCACAGGGCGCGGTGAAAATTCACGTGCCTGCTGTTGGGCCGTTCCCGGTCCAGGGTGTCGAGGATTTCGAGCGCGCCCGCGTGATCACCGGCGCCCATCAGCGCAACAGACTGGTCATACAGGGCCTTTGCTTCGTCGTTTGTCATGCCTGTCTTGTGCTCCAAAAAAGAGAATGCCGGTTTTGCGCCCGGAGCCTGTTCACCCGTTCTCTATAATACACACTTTTCTCCGGGAACGCGACAGGTTTTGTCAAGACTTTTCAGGCAGCAGCACCACCTCGTCCACCAGCACCATCCCGCGGGTCCACGCATGGGTGAGGGTGATTTCATGGAGCGCGGCGGGCCTGTCCAGCGCAATCACCGTCCGGTAGCGCTGGCGCGGCTGGCCGCCCCCGGTCTTCCACGCTTCGAACAGCGCCGCCCGGCCCCGCCGGTCGAGACCCATCTGGTCCACAAGCGGTTCCTCGTTGGGAAGGATGTCGGGACCGAGCCGCAGGGGAAATTCCTGCTTGAACCCCTGTTCCCCGGCCACGGACAGGGTGGCCATCGGACGGCCCCATCCCGCCAGGGAACGCCAGGGCAGCCAGGCCACAGAAGACACCACCGCCACCGCGCGGATTTTTCGGCCCGCCGCCTTTTCGTCCACCGGCAGCGTCATCCCCGCGCCCGGCCCGATGCGGAAACGCCGGTCCAGCCGGATGGCGTCCGCGCCGAAAGCGCCGGTGATTTTTTCCGCTTTTACCGCCGAACTTTCCGCAACAGGCGAGACAAAAAGCGGCATGACCGCCAGGGGCCAGGATTTCTCCACGCCGCCGTCCGCCGCGCAGCGCTCCAAGGCCACGCGCAGCACCGAGTCGCCGCTGCCGAACACGGGCTCAAGCCGCCATTCCCGCGAGAGCACGCCGCCCTCCATGGACGACAACGGAACCGTCATGGTCCTGACCGCGCCCGATGATTCGATGCGCGCAGAAAGGCGCAGCGCCTCCGGAGCGGGTTCGGCGGGTTCCATCTGAAAGAACCAGCGGTATGTCCCGCCCTCGGAAAGGGACAGGGGCCGCCCGGCCGGGACGCCCGCTTCGTCCTCCACGCAAAGGCCGCGCAGCTCCACCGGCGCCGCAGGCGCCTCCATTTCCAGCGAAAGGGGCCGCGCGGGAATGGGGATGAAGGTCCGGCCGCCATCGCACCAGGCCCCGGCCAGCGGCAGCAGCACCGCCAGCACCGCGCCGCGAACCAGGCTCATTGGGGCGGCTCCGCCGCAGGGGGCGGGCCGGACGGCTCCGGCGCGGGGGCCTCAAGAAGCAGCACCACGTCAAAAACATCCACCACCACATTCGAGACCGGCCTGAAGGCGAGGCCGGTCAGCGCCGCCGGGGCGGGCAGGTCAAACTGGGCCGCGTAACGGTGCCTGCGCATGGGCAGCCCGCCGCTGTCGGTGGTGTCGGCCTCCTGCGAGTCTATGATCTCCGCCTTGCCGTGGCCCATGCTCCGGGCGGGGTAAAAATCATAATCGGTCCGGGCCGTGTGCGCACCGCTCAGCACCGGAACCGCCGCCATGGCCGCGCCCCCGGCGGTCTGCGGGACCATCTCAAACACGGGCTTGTCCTGCGGCACGTCCCCGTAGGAAAAGGCCGAGCAGACCAGCACCGAAACGACACGCCCCCCCACGGACGGCGTCACGGGCAGCACCACCGACGCGCCCCGGCACAGGCGGAAACTTTTGGAAAGCACCATGCCGCCGGGGGCGCGCGCCTCCAGCAGCTTTCGCGGGATTTTCCCCCCGCCCACGCGCGGTGCCACCGTCACGGCCAAATCCATGAGGGGCAGCGTCTTTCTTCCCTTGTCGCGCTGGACGCTCTCCAGCCCGATTAAGAGGCGGGCCTCGCCGCTCACCGAGACGAGGACGGCGGGCAGGTTGACGGTGTGCGGCTGCCGGTAAACGCCGCCCGCCTCCCAGGGGGGCGCGCCCGCCTCGGGGCCGGCCTCGAGCGTATCGCCTCCGGACACCATGAACCGGTGCGCCCAAAACCGCGCCGAAAGGGGCAGCCGCGCCGGCAGGCGGACATAGGGCACCCAGTAGGCCACAATCTCCAGCGGCTTGTTGGCGTCAACCGCCGGCGTGTCCCCCGTCAGGGGCGCGCCGTCCTGGAGCAGGTCGATCCCGAGCAGCCGCAGCGGACCCGGATCACCCCCCGGCGGCAGCAGGGCATTGGCCGAGGGCGCGGCAAAATCGGGGGAGGTTTTGGCGGAACCATCGGGCGCGCCGCCGTGGGCGAGGGCGGCGGCAAGGCAAAGGACCGCCGCAAGCCCCGCAACGGGGCCGCGTCTTCCATGATGTGTCCCGCAACGGGGAGGCTGCCTGTTCATCAAATCCGGGTCCGATCCTTTCATGTGCGCGCCCCATTATAGTGAAACCGGCGGGGCGTCCGTCATCCGGCGTGTTCAACCGCCGCCAAGCGCGCCCAGCAGGGCCCGGCGCGCCGCGCGGAATTGGGCCGCATCCACCGAATACTCGTCAAACCCGCGAATCATCCGCTCCGTGATTTCCCGTGCGGCGGCGGGGTCCTTCTCCGCCAGCATGGAAAGAAGCTCATGATCGGCGACACCGTCGCGCATGGCCTCGAAGCGGATGGAGTCCACCGGCCCCCCGTCCTCCGCCGGATACACAATCCACGGATCGCCCGCGGGCAGGTAGGGCGGGCCGCCATGGGGGCGGGTGGTGTGGGTGACCGGGTCGTCCTCCGTCCAGAAATTGTAGCCCCAGTGCAGGTAGCCCGTGGTGCCGCTGTAAAAATTCAGCCAGTGCAGCAGGCGCGTGAGCATGAGCGGCTGCTCGATAAAGCGGTTGGCGTATCTCCCCTGCGGGAACACGCAGGTGTAGAACCAGACCTCCTCGCCCGCGCGCTGCCGCTCCTGGTAGTGGGCGAAGTCCTGGTGCAGGTAGTTAAGCTGGGGCACCCACACGTCCATGGAGCCGGCGAGGTCCCGGGTGTGGCAGGCCTCGATGATCCTGAGCCCCGGCGCGTGCCGCCGCGCCAGCGCGGCGAGCGCCCGGTAGGAGTCCAGGTTTGATTTCGTGGGCTCGTCCGCAAGGTGCTGCACGTATTTGTCCGTCCATCCCTTTTCGCGCAGGTGCGCCGTGAGCGCGGGGAAGTACCACGCGTAGAACGCGTCCGCCTCCGCGCCGCCGGGCGGCACCGACAGGGACCGCACCCCGCCCGCGTCGTCCACCGTGCGGACGGAGGCCACGAAGTTGGAGTCCCAGCCGCCCTCGCGCCCGCCGATGTGGCCGCCCTCGATGAGGCCGATCACCCCCTCCTCCTGGAAGATTTCCACCCACCGGTCAAACTCGGAAAAGTCCGCGGACAGGCCGCCCTTCCCGTCGGACGTGATTTTCGCGAGGGACAGGGGGGAGATGAGCGCCACATTCTGGCGGTGTTCGGCCATGTTCCGCGCGTAGCGGCGGAGCAGCGCGTGGAACTCCTCCGAGCCCTGCTTGGGCGGTGTTTTCATGCGGGGATTGCCCATGGTGAACCAGTTGGTCACCCACAGCCGCGCCCGGCCCACCGTGACGGGAAAAACCTCAAGCGCCACAGGCAGCGCCGCCTGCACCCCGGCCGCCCCCGTCCGCGCGTCCACGCGCACCGTGGCATGATACACCCCCGGCGCGGCATCGGCGGGCACGTCCACCGTGAACCACACGGGAAGGGCCGTCCCCGCGGGCAGCCCCGCGGGGGGCTGCTCCCAGAGCACGTCCGGATAGTCGGCGGGGGGCTTGCGCAACTGGTGGGGCGACGGGGTCTGCGTGGGCCGGTCCACATGCACATACCCCACAAAACGGGGCGGACGCGCCGTTATGGGGGCGCCCTGTCCCGCGGTGAGCGGCGTCATTTCCACGCGCAGCCCCGTCAGCGGCTCCCCCGCGCGGATGACCACCTGGATGGTGGCCTGTTCGCCCCGCGCCGCCTCCACGGGGAAGGCCGCGGCTCCGGGGGGGGCGGCGTCATGGAAAACTTTGACGAGGGCGTCTTCCTCCCACAGTTCCAGCGGGGCCGCGCCGCCCGCGCAAAGGGCGTGCAGCAACAGGCATGCGGCGGACAATGCGCTCATAAAGACCTCCTTGGCCGCGGTTCCGGCGTCCGCGCCAAAAATAGCACGGGGACGGGGCGCGGTTCACCCCCAGACGCGGTCAATTTCGCCCCGCACAATCTCGACCCAGCGGCGGACCCGGCCAGGTTCGCCGCGCAGGGTGTGGTTGTCCTTCATGATCAGTTCCAGGCGGCACCCCCGCGCGGCCTCCAGAAAGCGGCGCGCGTCGCGACGGACCGGCTCCTCGTCAAATTCCGGCGCGGCAAGCCGCGCGGGGTTGGGCTTGGCGGAGTAGATGTGCCGGTCACCGAGATGCTCGGCCATGCGCTCCGGGTCGGCCCAGGCTGACACGGACACCCGGCGCAGCCGGGGTGTGCGGCGCACCACATGCCAGCGGGCGTCCAGCGCCTCGCAGCACCCGTAGCAGTTGAGGCCGAAACGCTCCAGGATGGGCAATTGGTACTGGAACACAAACTCCTCGAACATTGCCGGGGAGACGGCCCCCGTTTCCTGGCTTTCGCAAAAACCCCACAGATCACGGGTGCGCACACGGGCGCCGTCGAAATCCGGGGACGGCAGTTCATCCGTCCAGCCGAAGCCGCCGGAGCCCACATAGTCGTTGCCGTTGTTCAGGCACAGCAGTCCGTCCCGTTCCAGTTGATCAAGCCGCTCCAGTTGCGCGTCCCTGAAAAACGCCATGAGCCGGTGCAGCCCCGCCGGGTTTTCAATCATGTCGAGCATCATGCGCTCAAGGCCGCGCAGTTTGGCGAGGCGCTGGGTCATGCCGAGGCTCCACCACCACGCCCCCTTCACCTCCACCGCAAGCATGCCGTCAAAAAGTTCGCCGGCCATGGCGGCCAACTGCCCGGTGGCATTGTGATCCACGGTGACCACGGGGGTGTGCAGCCCGGAAAGATCCTCCAGATCCGTGATGGGCGGCTCCCAGCGGCAGGAGCCGCCCCCCTCCCCGCCGACCACGCGCTCCTCCAAGCCCCAGCCCGTGCTCGTGTGGACGGGGCGCAGGATGAAAACGGCCGAAGCCACGCGGTCGTCGCCCATTTCCTCCGCCCAGAACAGTTCGCGGCGCAGCGCCGCCTCCCACTCCCGCGCCAGCGGATGGGCGCATTCCAGGGATTGCGGGGTGATGATTTCATTCCATCCGTTTTCGGGATCGCAAAAGACCATGGGGCGTCCGGGCAGCAGGGCGTTGTGCCGGAGCCATTCGCGGCGTTTTTCATCCTCCTCCGGGCGTGCGGCGCGCTCCGCAAGCCGTGCCGCCAGGGCGCGGAGGGTTTCCCGCGCGCCCCGGTCGAACACGGCGCTCACC
The DNA here is from genome assembly GCA_041859375.1 of Candidatus Hydrogenedentales bacterium. Classification (GTDB taxonomy): domain Bacteria; phylum Hydrogenedentota; class Hydrogenedentia; order Hydrogenedentales; family CAITNO01; genus JBHEKP01. The sequence continues at coordinate 19,618 of JBHEKP010000008.1, forward strand.
GCGCAGCCTCCGGCATGGGGGAAAGCTCCCGGGCAAGCCACGCGGCGAACACCCTGTTGGACTCGGCGGAGGGGTGGCCGAAGCCCCCCTCGACGAAACGCCTGTCCGGCGGCACCGTCTCCAGAAGCGGCTCCGGAAAGGCCAGCGTGTCGAGGCCTTTTTCCGTGAAGGCGCGGCGGCACTGCTCCTCATAGGCGAGGGTGTAGTTCACGGGGTACATCACCACGACGAAGCGGCTTCCGGGAAACTGTTCCAGCACCCGGTCGCGCGTTTTGGCCAGCAGGGCGGCGGTGAGTTCCACGCCCGCGGCGGAGCGTGACGGGAGGGGCCAGGCGGGCTTGAACACGGCCACCGTGTTGGTGGCGAGCAGGCCCCGGTACAGCAGCGCGCGCCAGGGGTGCGCCTCCGTGAAACTGCCCCTGTACCGCGGCTCCCCCGCCTCAAGCTCATAGCACGGATAGTCCCGCCCCCAGCCGCCCGCGCATTGAAGCCCGCCCGCGGCGCGGTAAACATGGCCGTAAATGAAAAGGTACACCGCCGCGCCGGTCTTCTCCCTTATATGGTCTTTTATCTCGCGGTCCGCGAGCTCCAGCGCGTGCTGGGGGCCCCAGCCCTGGTAGGCGAAATTATAGGGACGCCTCCCCGGCATGGCTTTGCCAACAAGGGCCGGGATGGTGTCGCAGTCGTCCACGCCGATGCCGAAAGTGTAGGAACAGCCGAAGAAGGCCAGGAATTCGCCAAAGGGACCCGGCCCGGCGCAGGTGTTCCGCCAGCCCTCCGGGGTGGTGGTGTATTCGGCGGTGTAGGCGGGCGTGCCGTTGACGGTGTAAACATCGCGGACGCGTCCGTCCGGCATGGGACGGTTGCCCAGGCGCGGATCGGGCGTGTTGAGCGCGCCCCACTGGTTTTCGATTTTGGGCAGGCGCCAGGCGCGGTACAGCCACGAGCCGAACTCCACCGGCAGCGCCGCGAAAAAAACAGACGCGGCGGCCAGCAAAACGGCCCGTCCGCGTCTGTTCATGTCGCGTTTCCCCGGCGGTTGTTATTCTTCGCCTTCGTCGTCTTCGTCGTATGCGGCGTCGTCACCCCCGGCGGCCTTTCCGTTCTGCCCTGCGGAGCCGTCCACATGGGCGGGCGCCGACTCGGTGGCCTCCTCCTCCTTCTTTTCGCCCAGCGCGCGGGCGACGGCGGTGACCTTCGCGCCCGGCTGCGGCGTCATCACCTTGACGCCCTGGGTGTTGCGCCCGATGGTGCGGATGTCCTTCACCGAGGTGCGGATGACCACGCCGTCGGTGGCCACGAGCACGATCTCGTCGTCGTCGTCCACGGTGAGCATGGCGACAACGTTGCCGTTCCGGTCGGTGGTCTTCATGTTGATGATGCCCTGGCCGCCGCGGTGCTGGAGCCGGTACTCCTCCACCAGCGTGCGCTTGCCGAAGCCGTTCTCGGTCACGCTGAGCACGGTGCGGTCGTCCTGGGCGAGGGACACGCCCACCACGTAGTCCCCCTCGTTGAGGCGGATGCCGATGACGCCCCGCGCGGTGCGGCCCATTGGGCGCACGTCCTTTTCGGGGAAGCGGATGGCCAGGCCCTCGTGGGTGGCGATGAGGATGTTGTCGCCGCCGGAGGTGATCTGCGTGTCGATGAGCTCGTCGCCCTCGTCCAGCTCCAGCGCGATGATGCCGGCGGCGCGCGGGTTGCTGAAGGACTTCAGCGCGGTCTTCTTGACCACGCCCCGGCTGGTGACCATGAAGACGAAGAGCCCGTCCTCGTCCAGGTCGCGCACGGGCAGGAAGGCCGTGGCGCGCTCGCCGTCGCCGAGGTTGAGCACGTTCACGATGGCGCGCCCCCGCGCGGTGCGCCCCGCCTTGGGCAGCTCGTGTACCTTGCGCCAGTGGACCCGGCCCCGGTTGGTGAAGAAGAGCATGTACTGGTGCGCCGAGGCGATGAAGAGGTCCTTGACGAAGTCCTCCTCCTTGGTCTCCATGCCTGCGATGCCGCGGCCGCCGCGCCGCTGCTTGCGGTACGTGCTGACGGGCAGGCGCTTGATGTAGCCCTCGTTGGAGACGGTCACCACCATGTTCTCGTCGGCGATGAGGTCCTCCACGCGGAACTCGCCCAGCTCGTCGAGCAGCTCCGTGCGGCGCTCGTCGCCGTACTTTTCCCGGACGATCAGGATTTCGCGGCGCACCTCGGCCAGGATCGTCTTCTCGCTCGACAGGATGTGGCGCAGCCGCTCGATCTCCTTGAGCAGGTCGCGGTACTCGTTCACGAGCTCCTCGCGCTCCAGGCCGGTGAGGCGGCGCAGGCGCATGGCGAGGATGGCGTTGGCCTGGACCTCGCTGAAGCCGAAGCGCGCGATCAGGTTGGCGCGGGCCTCGTCCGTGTCGGCGCTGCCCCGGATGATGGCGATGATCTCGTCTATGTGGTCTATCGCCTTGAGCAGGCCCTCCAGGATGTGGGCGCGGTCCTCCGCCTGGCGCAGCTCGAAGCGGGTGCGCCGCTCGATGATCTCGGCGCGGTGCTGGACGTAGTAGTAAATGAGCTCGCGCAGGTTGAGCACGCGCGGCACCGTGTTTACCAGGGCGAGCATGATGATGCTCGCCGTGGCCTGGAGCTGCGTGTGCTTGTAGAGCTGGTTCAGGATGACCTCGGGCTCGTCGCCCTTGCGGATCTCGATGACCACGCGCATCCCGTCCTTGTCCGACTCGTCGCGCAGGTCGGTGATGCCCTCCACCGTCTTCGACCGCACCAGCTCGGCGATGTCCTCGATGAGCTTGGACTTGTTGACCTGGTAGGGGATCTCCTGGATGATGAGCTTTTCCTTGCCGCCCCCGTCGCGCATGCTCTCCACCGCGACCTTTGCGCGCACCGTCACCCGGCCCCGGCCCGTGAGGTAGGCGTCGCGGATGCCGGTGGTGCCGCAGATGATGCCGCCCGTCGGAAAGTCGGGGCCCTTCACGAAGCGCATCAGGTCCCTCGCGGTGCAGTCCGGGTTGTCGATGAGGTGGACCACCGCGTTGCACACCTCGGTGAGGTTGTGGGGCGGGCAGCTCGTGGCCATGCCCACGGCGATGCCGTAGGAGCCGTTGACGAGCAGGTTCGGGATCGCCGACGGCAGCACCACCGGCTCCTTGACGCTGCCGTCGTAGTTGTCCGTCATGTCCACCGTCTCTTTTTCGATGCCCCCGAGCATCTCGGCGGTGATGGCCTCCATCCGGGACTCGGTGTAGCGCATGGCCGCGGGGCTGTCGCCGTCGATGGAGCCGAAGTTGCCCTGGCCGTCCACCAGCGGGTAGCGCATGTTCCACGGCTGCGCCATGCGCACGAGCGTGTCGTAGATGGCCGAGTCGCCGTGGGGGTGGTATTTTCCCATCGTCTCGCCGACGATGGCCGCGGACTTGCGGAAGGCGCGCCCCTTCGTGAGGCCGAGCTCGTGCATGGCGAAAAGGATGCGCCGGTGCACCGGCTTCAGGCCGTCGCGCACGTCCGGCAGCGCGCGGCTGACGATCACGCTCATCGAGTAGTCGAGGAACGAGGTCTTCATCTCGTGCTCGATGGCAATCGGTTTTATGCGCTCCGGCATGTCCGTTTTTTCATTGCTCATGGCTCTGCCCTTGTGTTGGCCGGCGCCGCCCGCGCGGCGCGTCAGATGTCAAGATTCTGCACCTCGGGGGCGTGGCGCTCGATGAACTCCTTGCGCGGCTCCACGAGGTCGCCCATCAGCACCGTGAACAGGTCGTCCGCCGCCGCCTCGTCCTCCGCGCTCACCTGGAGCAGCACCCGGCTCTTGGGGTCCATGGTGGTCTCCTGGAGCTGCTCGGGGTTCATTTCGCCGAGCCCCTTGTAGCGCTGCACGAAAAGGCCCTTGCGCCCGGCCTCCATGATGAAGCCGCGCAGCTCCAGAAGCTCGTCCGTTGCGAACACCGGCGCCGCGCCGGGCTCGGCCCCGGGGACAAGGCGGAACGGCGCGTCGCCCGCGAGGGCGATGGGCTCGTTGTGCGCCAGCAGCGCCGAAAACTCGTGGCTCTTGAAGAAGGCGGTGTCCACCTGCCCCTTCACGCGCGCCGCGTGGGAGCGGGGCTTGCCGTTCCCGTTTCCGTTTCCGTTCCCGTCGCCGGGGGCCAGTTCGGTCTGCACCTCCGCAGTGTTGATGAAGTCGGCGTCGGGGCCGAAAATGTCATGCAGTTCGGAAAGCGAGATGTCCTCGGGGTGCGTGTACTTCTCGCGGGGCAGCGCCATGCACCGCCCCAGCGCGTCCCGCGAAACCCCGTAGACCCGGTGGACCCGGAGGATCATCTTCTCCCGCTCCTGCGCCGCGCGGATGGCGCGCAGCAGCGTTTTCTGGTCCAGCGCGGCGCCGGAGCCGTTCAGCACCGTGTGCTGCTCCAGCACCGACTCGAAGATGAAGTCCTCGAACTCCGCCTCGGTGTTGACGTAGCGCGACTTTTTGCCCTTGCGGATCTGGTAAAGGGGCGGCTGCGCGATGTAGAGGTGGCCGCGGCGGATCAGGTCCGTCATCTGCCGGAAGAAGAAGGTCAGCAGCAGGGTGCGGATGTGCGCGCCGTCCACGTCGGCGTCGGTCATGATGATGACCTTGTGGTAGCGCAGTTTGGAAAGGTCAAACTCGTCCTGCCCGAAGCCGATGCCGAGGCAGGTGATGAGCGAGCGGATTTCGTTGTTGCTGAGCATCTTGTCCACGCGGGCCTTTTCGACGTTCAGCACCTTGCCCCGCAGCGGAAGGATGGCCTGGAAGCGGCGGTCGCGGCCCTGCTTGGCCGAGCCGCCCGCGCTGTCGCCCTCGACGATGAACAGCTCGCACACCGCGGGATCGCGCTCGGAGCAGTCCGCCAGCTTGGCCGCCTGGCCGAAGGAGTCCAGCGCGCCCTTGCGCCGCGTCAGGTCGCGCGCCTTGCGCGCCGCCTCGCGCGCCCGCGCCGCGTCGATGGACTTGCCGATGATGCGGTTTGCGATGCTGGGGTTCTCCTCGAAATAGGTCTGGAGCCCCTCGTAAACCAGCGAGCTCACGATGCCGTGCACCTCGCTGTTGCCCAGCTTCATCTTCGTCTGCCCCTCGAACTGGGGCTCCCGCACACGCACCGACACGATGGCCGTGAGGCCCTCGCGCGAGTCGTCGCCCGAGATGGAGTAGTTGTTCTTCTTGAAGGCGTTGCTCTTCTTGCCGTAGTCGTTCAGGCTTTTGGTCAGCGCCGCGCGGAAGCCGCTAAGGTGCGTGCCGCCCTCGTGGGTGTTGATGTTGTTCGCGAAGCTCGCCACCGTCTCGTTGTAGGCGCCCGTGTACTGGAGCGCCACCTCCACCTCCAGGTCCTCGCGCGCCAGCTCCATGTAGATCGGCGCGCGGTGCAGCGGCTCCTTGTTCCGGTTCAGCCACTTCACATACTCCGCGATGCCGCCCCGGTACTGGAGCACCACCGCCTCGTCGTCGTTGCGCTCGTCCTCGAAGATGATCTTAACGCCCTTGTTCAGGAACGCGAGCTCGCGGAGCCGCGTCAGCAGCGTCTCCGCGTTGTACACCGTCTCCTCGAAAATGTCCGCGTCGGGAAGGAAGGTAATCTTCGTGCCCGTGGTCTTCGCGCGGCCCTTCTCCTCCAGCGGCCCCTTGGGGACGCCGCGCTCGAAGGACATGAACCACATCACCCCGTCGCGCTTCACCTCCACCTCAAGCCATTTCGAAAGGGCGTTCACGCAGGACACGCCCACGCCGTGCAGGCCGCCCGACACCTTGTAGTTGGAGTTGTCGAATTTGCCGCCCGCGTGCAGCACCGTCAGCACCACTTCGAGGGCCGACTTGTTGCGGTACTTGGGGTCGTGGACCTTGTCCACCGGAATGCCCCGGCCGTTGTCCTCCACAGTGACGCTGTTGTCAATGTGGATGGTCACCTTGACGTAGTCGCAGTGCCCGGCGAGGGCCTCGTCAATGCTGTTGTCCACCACTTCGTAGACGAGATGGTGCAGGCCCCGCACGTTCGTGTCGCCGATGTACATGGCCGGCCGTTTTCGAACCGCCTGCAACCCCTCAAGAATGGTGATCGAATCGCCTGTGTAACCGTTTTTCGCCATTGCACTTACCTCGTGTGGTGCCCCCGCCTGAAATGGCCGCCGTGGGGATGCGAAAAGTATAGCAAAATTGGCGGATCAAAACAACATAAAACCGCAATATTTTGCGGAAAAACAGGGCCTTTCCCGCCTTATCTTGTGGTTTTTTGGCCGCGCGCTCCCCCAGATCGCGCCACTCCCCAAAATCAGGGAAAACACAGGGGCGCATGCGGTTATTGCGGGGTGGAAAATACCGGAAAAACACTTGCCGATCCTGGGAGAATGGGGCGTGTCTCGCGGCCCGTTTGACACCTCCCGCCCCCGCTTACCCGCCGCCCCCCTTGCCACCGCGCATGGCGATGAACTTGTCCCAAAGATCACGCCGGATGTGCGCCTGAAGGAGGACACCGGGCCGGAGCGCGTGGGTCTCGGTGAAGTATGCGTCACCGAGCTTCTCATGGAGCTGCGCGCCCAGTTCCATGCCCGCGATGATGACGGGCGCGGCGAGTTTTTCCGGCATCTGGCTGTAATAGCCCACATTCGGCATGTCGCGGAAATACCACGGCAGGGGCCAGTAGTCCCCGCCGGGGCGGATGATTTGCACCATCATCCCCCTGCCCGCCGGATCGAGGGCGCGGATGTCATGGACCCGCGCGACCAGCCGGTTGACCGCCGTGCTGGTGTGGGCGTAGGCGTAGGGGTTGCGCGCGTCGGCGGGGTACATGAAATTGCCCTGCCAGGCCTGGCGCGCCTCCCATCCCGCGCCTGCGAGCACCAGCAGGGCAAGCGCGGCCCGCAGGGGCAGCCACCGGCCCGCGCGGATGATTGCGGCGGCGCCGATGCCCGCCAAAAGGATCAGCCCCTCGAAAAAAACCAGCATGTTCCAGGGGGTCTTGTAGGGGATCAGGGTGAACAGAACAGTGAGAAACAGGGTGAAAAAACAGAGCATCCGGCGCAGCAGGGTCCCGCCGCCGCCGTCCCCCCTTGCGAACAGCCCCGCCGCCAGGCCCGCCACCGCCAGCAGCAGCACGGGAGCCTCGCTCCAGTGCGGCCCCGCGGACCGCTGTGTGTGCGTGATGAGCGCGAGATAGTAATACCAGGGCTTGTCATGCAGGGCGGAACTGCCCGCACCCGCCGACCGGCCCAGGTAGGTGCCGTAGGTGAGCAGCGAGTCCAGCGGACCCCGTGCGTGGGTGAAAAAGGACGTGAAGAACAGCACCGCCACCACCACCGCCACCGCCGCGGCAAGCAGGCACTGGAGCAGCGCGGCGCGCCTGTTCAGCACGGGGGGCGCGGGCCACACCCCATCGCGCAGGCGGCCCCACAGCGCCGCCGCCGCCAGTGCGGCGGCCAGCGCCGCCACAATCGGCGCGCCCGTTTCCTTGGTGGCGTGGATGAGCCCCAGGCACAGGCCCGCGCAGGCCGCCCAGCCAAAACCCGGCCTGCGCCACCAGCGCCACAGGCAGCCCGCCAGCAGGAAAGTGAACAGGACCAGCGAGATTTCCTGGATGAAATAGCGGCTGTAAAAGGTCATGGCGTGGGACACGGCGGTGAACAGCGCCGCCCACCATGCCGCCCACGCCCCGGCGGGGCGCACCACCCACCACGCCGCCAGCACCAGCAGCAGCCCGCACAGGGCGGGCGCAATCCGGTAGTGGGCCACGCGGGAATCCGCAAAGGCGTTGACCCCCGACGCCCTGAGCACCGCCAGCGCCATGTAGTAAAGGGTCGGGCCGTGGTGCTCATGGGGATCGTAGCGGTATTCCCCCCGCTCCAGCAGGCGGCCCGTCTTCACCATCTGGTTGGCCTCGTCGCCGTGGGGGGGGCGCTTTTCCAGCTCCGCAAAACGGAACCACGCCCCCGCGGCAAGCACAACCGCAAGCAGCAGCGGCGTCAGCACGGAGGAAAGGCGTCTCATGGCGCCGCCACCATGGTGAAGGTGCGGCTGCGCGTGTCCCCCCGCGTGTCGGTCACCGTGAGGGTGACGGGGTATTCCCCGGGTTCCTTGAAACGCCACACCGCCGAAGGAGCGGTGACCTTTTTGCCCGGAAATTCCCACACCGCCCTGCGCACGGCGGTGGCGGGATCAAAGCGCGCCGCATGACCCGGGGGCATGCGCTCGCCCAACGCCATGGGCAGCCGCCCCGCCGGGGTGCGCACCGTGTCCGTGATGCTGAAGGTGCGCTCCTCCCCGGCCTTCACGGTAACGCGGTCGGGCAGGTCCGTGAAGGCGAGGGGGCCCTCCCCGGCCAGTATCTCCGCCACAACCCCCATGAGCGGGCCGGGGCCCGCCGGATTGGAATAGGTTGCCAGTATGGCGTCGGCCTCGCCGAGGAGCGCCGCCTGGGCCGGATGGCCGAGGTAAACCACCACCACGCGCGGGGCCCGCTTTTTGATTTCACGCACCAGTTCCACCTGCCCCTCGGGGCGCTCCCCCTCGGTGAGCACAACCACGACGGTCCTCAGCCCGCGCATGTGCGTGGTGAGCCGCTCAATCTCAAAACGCTGGATGTCGCCCAGGTGGCGCGCCGAGGTGATCGGCTGCTCCACCACCTGCTTGAGCCGGTCCTTGAGCGCGAGCTGGAGCTCCTCAACCCCGGCGGTGCCGGTGACCCCCACGGGCGTGGATGCGTCGCGCAGCAGCGGCAGCGCGCCGGCCCGGTGGTGCAGCAGGGTCACCGCCCGGCGCTCCACCTCCCCGGACAACTGGGCCAGCTCCTCCGCCGACGGCATTTTCGGCTTTTCACCGGCCAGCGCCGCCGACTTCGCGCGCCACTCCACCTTGGCGGCAACCACCCGCCGCGCCAGGGTGTCCACCGTGGCCGCGTCCAGCTCCCCGCGCACCACGGCCTGCATCAGCCGCTCATGGGCGCGCTGCGCCTGGCCCACCGACCCGCGCCAAAGCACCATGTCCGCACCCGCCTGGAGCGCCTTCAGCGCGCGCTCCGCCGCGTCATCGCGCCCCTCCAGCTCCGCCGCGTCAACCGGCCCCGCCACCACCAGCCCGCCGTAGCCCAGTTCGCGCCGCAAGAGACCCCGCAGCACCGGTTCGGAAAGGCTCGCCGGGGCGCCGGAGGGGTCAAGCATGGGCGCCAGCACATTGTCCGCCTGAAGCATGGGCGTGTTGTCCCTCACGGCGTCCAGGTAGGGCAGCAAATCAGTTTCCCGCAGCGCGGGGGTGGGTGTGGTGAGCACCGCCGCCTCGCGGCCGGCGCGGTTGAAAACACCCCCGGGGAAACCGAGCGGCAGGGGCATCACCCCCTGGGCGGCCAGCGCCCCGCAGACGGCGCGCCCGGCGGCGGCCACAAATTTCGGGTCGCCCCCGAGGCCGCGCAGCGACGCGCGCGCGCCGGGAAGGGTCGGCGCGAGGGCCAGTTGGGGGCCGTAATACAAGTCGAAGCCCATGCCGCGCATCTGCAGCGCGATGATCCTTCCCAGTTTCTCCGCGGTCGCGGCATCAGAGGCCGCCGCCACCGCCATCATGCTGGGCAGCGACACAAAACCCGGCAACCCCGCGCGCACCGGCGCGCCCAGCTCGTACAAGTCGGCGCCCACCAGCAGCGGCGCCCCCGAGCCGCGCTCAAGCTGCCGCAGTTCCGCCACCCGGGACAGGGCCAGCGCGGGCTTCGCCGCATGGCGCACAAGCACCGCGCCGGGCGTGGCGGACTTCAAAAAGGCCGCCTCGTCCAGCGAAAGGCCGCCGTCCGTCGCATCCAGCGTCACCATCATGAGCTGGCCGAGCTTTGCGGGCAGGGGGGCCGACGCAATCCACGCGTCCACCGGATCGGCAGGGGGAGCGGGGGAGGGGACGGGCGGGGCTTCCGCCTTTTTTTCCGCCGGGGAAGCGGGGGCCTTCTTGGCGGGGGCGGGATTGGGGTCAAAGGCGGAGGGCTGCGCCCAGGCCGCCGCTGAAAACAGCGCCGTCACCAAACAGCCATAAATCACTGCGCAATATCTCATGTGGCACCCTTGTCCCGTGTGCGGCGGTGCGGCGCGCCGGTTTCCCGAAAATAATCCGCAACACACCTTACCATGGAGCATCGTGCCGGGCAAAGGGCGCACCCGCCAAAAAGACTACATTGTGTAGTCGTTTTATGGATTGAGTTCCGGAATCACCCTGGAGGGCCACCCCCAAGTACCCTTATTAGTACCCCTATTAGGGGGTAATTACCCTTTCTTTACCCATTTTGCCCCCGGTCCCCGGCCAACACACTCAACAGTCTTTCCTTTTTGTCCCGCAAGAACCCGCCGCACCATCTCTCGGCTCACACCGGGACAGGCCTGCTCCAATTGTGCCAGGGAAAACTCTTCCGGCAATGCCGCAAGCCGGGACACAATCATTTGAGTCTTTGCCCCTCTTGGCGCCTGAACCTTGCCAACCCTTTCCTCAAACTCTTTGTGGGCCGTTTTAAGCATAAACAAGACAAATCCAACATACGGCCAGGGGTCATGGCTGTTTTCATGCCAGCCGGCCGAACTTTGCTCCAGCACCTCATAATACCTGGCCTTGTTCTCCTCAATAATGCGTTCGAAGCTCACATAACGAACCGCCTCATAGCCCAGATGAAGAAACTGCAAAAGCAACAACAGGCGTGAGACGCGGCCGTTGCCGTCCCGAAACGGATGAATGCACAAAAAATCCAGGTTGAAGGCCGCCGCCGCCACCAGCGGGTGGACCGTGCGTCCGGTTAGACAAACGTCCAAATCTGACAAAAGTTCGGCGAGAAAACGCGGCGTGTCTGCGGCCGGAACTGTTTGAAAGCGAACCCGGGAGCGCCCGTCGGGATAGCGCTCGATGATGTCACTCTCCCCGCTTTTGTAACAACCGGCATCCCACACATCCCCCCGGATCATCGCATGCAGGCGGCAAATCACATCTCCGGTCACAGAAAGGGAGGACGCCCGGGAATGCACAAAGTTCAACGCGTCGCGGTAACCCCGAATTTCCTCCTCATCCCGATCCCTGTAAACGGGCCGCTTGGCAAGCATGACGTCATGCACCCGCTTCGGATCAAGACAGACCCCCTCAATCCGATTGCTGGAAACAGCACTTTCAATGACGGCATGCTCGCGCAAAACCTTCAAACGCTGCGGGGATTGGCGGGTATAGAGTTCCTGCCTGCCGCGGTGCTCACCCAGATCCGCGAGATGCCAGGCCACCCCCCCCGGCACCGTATCCCCCCCCGAGTTAAACAATGAAAGTGTGCTCATGTTGCTCCGCCTGCCGGACATGCCGGCATGTTCAAATGCCGGGCATCCCAACAACCGGCACACTACCAGAGTTTGGGGGCGCGTTCAAAAAGCGGTCCGCGCTTCACACGCCGGTGTGGCCGAAGCCGCCCTCGCCGCGCTCGGTTTCCCCGAGTTCGGCCGTTTCGCGCCACTCGGCGCGGACCACGGGCGCAACGACCAGCTGGGCGATGCGGTCGCCCCGGTTGACCGTGAATGGGGCGTCCCCGGCGTTCATCACGATGATCTTCACCTCGCCCCGGTAGTCCGCGTCTATGGTGCCGGGACTGTTGGGCAGGGTGATTCCGTGGCGCAGGGCGAGCCCGCTGCGCGGACGCACCTGGGCCTCAAAACCGGGGGGCACCGCGATGCGCAGGCCCGTGGGGATGAGGGCGCGCGCGCCCGGCACGATGGTGACGGGCTCCCTGACCGCAGCGCGCAGGTCCATGCCCGCGGCGTGGGGCGTCTCATAGGCGGGCAGGGGAATGTCCGAGGCGCCCGGCTCGCGGCAGATTTCCACGGAAACGAGGTTCTGCGGGCCGCTCATGGCAGGGGCACCTCCGCAAAGGGCGCGCCGCCGTCGGGGCCGAGTGTCATGAGGGCGCAGTTTTCGCGCCGGAACACGCCGCGCGCGAAGTCACGCACCTCCCCCGCGGTGACGGCGTCGAACTTTGCGGTGATTTCCTCCACGGCGGGAACCCGCCCAAGGAAAAGCAGGCCCTTGGCGATGCGCGACGCGCGCGTGCCGGGGCTTTCCAGGGACATGAGCAGGGAGCCCTTGATCTGCTCCCGGTTCATCTCCAGCTCTTCCGCGGGCACCTCCTCGTCGCACAGGCGCCTGATTTCGTCAAACACGAGCCCCGTGGCCAGGGCGCAGTTGCCCGGCGCGACGCCCTGGTAAACGCCGATCATGCCCGTGGCGATGTGGTTGTAATGGTAGGCGTAGATGCTGTAGGCGAGGCCCTCGTCCTCGCGGATCTTCTCGAAAAGCCGCGAGGTGGAGCCGCCGCCGAGCACGTTGGCCATGAGCCCGGACACATACCGCCGCTCGTCGTTCACGGGCACGCCGGAAAAGGCCAGGCACACATGGGCCTGGGACACGGGACGGACCACGGCGGACACGCCCGCCTGAAAGCGGGGCCCCGCGCAGGGCGGCGGCGGCGCGGCGGGGGGCAGCCCGCCGAATTCGCGTTCAATCTGCTCCAGCACGGCGTCCCCGTCAAAATTGCCGGCGATGGAAAAGACCATGTTCTCGGGCTTGTACCAGCGCTGGAAAAACGCGGCCACATCGTCGCGGGTCAGCGCGGAAACCGACTCCGCCGACCCCGCAATGGGGCGGCCCAGGGGGTGATCCGGCCAGTGATATTCGGTGATCAGGTCGTGGATCAGCTCGTCCGGGTTGTCCTCGGTGGAGGCGATTTCCTCCAGAATCACGCCCCGCTCCTTTTCCATTTCGCAGAAGAGGGAGTTTTTGGCGATGTCCGCGATGATTTCGATGCCCGCGGGCACGTGGCGCGTGAGCATGCGCGCGTACAGGTTGGTGTACTCCCGCGAGGTGGACGCGTTGATGTAGCCGCCCCGGCTCTCAATCGCCTCCATGATTTGGCGCACCGAGCGGGTGGCGGTGCCCTTGAAGAACAGGTGCTCGAGGAAATGGGCGACACCGGACTCGTCCGGCAGCTCGTCCGCCGAACCCGTCCTGATCCAGAGGCCGAAGGCCGCCGAATGCAGGTGGGGCAAGTGCTCCATGGCTATGGTGAAGCCGTTGTCGAGGCGGCGCAGCAGCACGCCCTCCGGCACGGTGCATGATTCGTTCATGGGCCTCTTTCCACTGTCTCAAGAAAAGGGGTGGCGCTGTCCGCGCTGGGACGGCGCCACCCCGGTTGATGCGTTTTGCCTCAGCGGCGGTCACGCCCGCCGCGATCACCGCCGCGCCCGCGGTCACCGCCGCGTCCGCCGCGATCACCGCCGCGTCCGCCGCGGTCGCCGCCGCGCCCGCCGCGGTCGCCGCCCCGGTCCTCGCGCCGTCCGCCGCCGTCGCCGCGCGGCGCCACTTCGGACGGATCAACGCGGCCCAGCTCGACGTCGGCCTGGACCTTGGACAGGTTCACACGGCCCATCTTGTCAATTTCGATGACCTTGATGTCCACCTCGTCGCCGACGTTGACCACGTCGGTGACCTCGTTGACCCGGCCGGGGGCCAGCTCGGAGATGTGGATGAGGCCCTCCTTGTTGCCCACGACGGAGCAGAAGGCGCCGAAATTCATGATGCGCGTGATGGTGCCGTGGTAGATCCGGCCGACCTCGACGTCGGCGACGATCTCGCGGATCATCGCGATGGCCGCCTCGGCGTCCTCCTGGTTGACCGCGGCGACATTGACGCTGCCGTCGTCCTCGATCTCGATCTCGGCGCCGGTGGCGCTCTGGATCTCGCGGATCACCTTTCCGCCCGGTCCAATCACCTCGCGGATCTTGTCCGGATCGATCTTGATGGTGTAGATGCGCGGCGCGTAGGGGGAGATGTCCGGGCGGGACTGCGCCAGCACCGCGTTCATCTTGCCCAGGATGTGGTCGCGGCCCGCGCGGGCCTGGCCCAGCGCCCTGCTCATCACATCGCGGGAAAGGCCCTTCACCTTCGTGTCCATCTGGAAGGCGGTGATGCCGTTCGCCGTGCCGCAGACCTTGAAGTCCATGTCACCGAGGTGATCCTCGTCGCCAAGGATGTCGGAAAGGATGCGAACCTCGTCGCCCTCCTTGATCAGGCCCATCGCGATGCCCGCCACCGGCGACTTGAGCGGAATGCCCGCGTCCATCATGCTCAGCGAGCCGCCGCACACCGTCGCCATCGAGCTGGACCCGTTGCTCTCGGTCACCTCGGAGACGAGGCGCACCGTGTACGGGAAGTTGGGATAGTCCTCGCTGTCCTTGGCGGAGTCGTCAAGGAAGATCATCATGGGCTCGAGCGCGCGCTCCGCGAGCTTGCCGTGGCCCACCTCGCGGCGGCCGGGGCCGGTGATGCGGCGCACCTCGCCCACGGACCAGGGCGGGAAGTTGTAGTGCAGGAAGAACCTGCGGAATTCGTCCCCGGTCAGCTCGTCCAGCCGCATCTCGTCCCGGCTGGTGCCCAGGGTCGCCGCGACTATCACCTGGGTCTCGCCGCGGGTGAACAGGGCCGAACCGTGGGCGCGCGGGAGCACGCCGACCTCGATGGAGATTTGGCGCACCTCGTCCAGCGCGCGCCCGTCCATGCGGATGTTCGTCTCAACGACGGCCTGGCGCATGATGCTCTTTTTCAGCGCCGAATAGGCGTCGGCGATCATGGCGGCGCGGGCCTCGTAGAGCTCCGGGCCGTACTTCCCGGCGAGCGACGCCGTCATTTCGGCCTTGAGCGCGTCGATGGCCTCGTAGCGGGCCTGCTTCTCCCGGATGGCCTGCGCCTCCCGGATGCGCGCGGCGGCGAAGGCCTCCACGTCGGCCACCACCTCCGCGTCTATCGCGGGGGCGGCGAATTCCATCTTGGGCTGGCCGCACCGGGCGCGCAGCGCCTCGATGCCCGCCACAATCTTTTTGATCTCGCCGTGGGCGAACTCAAGCGCCTCGACCATGAAATCCTCGGACACCTCCTTCGCCTGCCCCTCCACCATGCAGAGGGCGTCCGCCGTGCCCGCCACGATGATGTCCAGCGCGCTTTCGCCCATCCGGTCCATCGCCGGGTTCGCCGTGAGCACGCCGTCAATGCAACCCACGCGCACCGCGCCAATCGGCTCGGAGAGGGGTATCTTGGAGATGTGCAGCGCCGCCGACGCGGCATTGATGGAAAGCACGTCGGGGTTGTGGATGTTGTCGGCCGAGAGCACCGTCTGGCAGACGAGCGTCTCGTTGGTGAAGCCCTTGGCGAACAACGGCCGCAGGGGGCGGTCCGTCAGGCGGCACACAAGGATTTCGCGCTCCGACGGGCGCGACTCGCGGCGGAAGAAATTGCCCGGAATCTGGCCCACCGAGTAAAACTTCTCGCGGTAGTCCACGGTGAGCGGGAAAAAGTCCTGCCCGGGCTTGGATTCGGGCGCGGTGACCACGGCGGAGAGCACCATGGTCTCACCCGCCCGGCAGATGACGGCGCCGTGCGCCTGTTTTGCGATGCGGCCGGTCTCAAACTCGATTTCCTCGGTTCCGACCGCTACGGAGAGACGTTCTACCATTGTTTCTTTTGCTCCTTGCGCGCAGGAACGCCTCCCACTGACTTCGGAATGCGTGTTTTTTTCATGCGCTTTCTCTTCTGTTCTGCTCTTCTTTCCTCTTCTTCTTCCCGGGGCGCACATGCGCCGGGGGCGGGGCGGCCGCGCCCGATCACGGACGCGGCGGCGTGGACGGCCAAGCGGGCCTCGCACTTCTTCAAATGTTCCGGGGCCGCCGGGGGCCGGGCGCGCGGGTAAAAGCAAGTCCGGGGTGGCTGTGTGTCCGCCCCGGAACCCGTTCTTACTTGCGGATGCCCAGCGTCTTAATCAGCGCGCGGTACCGCTCAATGTCGTTTTTCTTGATGTAGTTGAGCAGGTTGCGGCGCTTGCCCACCAGCTTCAGCAGGCCGCGGCGCCCCGCATGGTCCTTGGGGTGCGTCTTGGCGTGCTCCGTGAGGTGGTTCACGCGTTTGGTCAGCAGGGCCACCTGAACCTCCGGCGAACCCGTGTCCGCCTCGTTCTTGCCGTGCTCCTTGATGACCTCCAGTTTGGCTTCCTTCGTCATTGACATGTCTTCACACCTTTCGTTGTTGTCCGCCCGTGCCCAGTCCGCCGCAGGTGCCGCGCGCGGCCGGGCGCGGGTAAGTTGGGGGCGGGATCAGCCGCCGCAGCAGCAGCAGCCGCAGCCGCCCGGTTTGTCCGTGAGGGCCGCAAGGCCCGGAAGCACCTTGCCCTCGAGCATTTCGAGGGAGGCGCCGCCGCCGGTGGACACGTGCGACATTTTGCCGGCCAGTCCGAACTGGACGACCGCCGCCGCGGTGTCGCCGCCGCCGATGATGGTGGTCGCGGAGGCCGCGGCCATCGCGTCGGCGAGGGCGCGCGTGCCCTTCGCGAATTTCTCCATCTCAAACACGCCCACGGGGCCGTTCCAGACGACCATCGCGGAATTGTTGATCTCGTTGACGAACAGGTCAATCGTCGCCGGGCCGATGTCAAGCCCCTCCCAGTCGGCGGGAATGGCGTCGGCCTTGACGACCTGCGTGTTCGCGTCGTTCGAGAAGGCGTCGGCCACGGTGAAATCCAGCGGCAGCAGCAGCTTCACGCCCTGCTTCGCGGCCTTCTCCATGGCGCTGCGCGCCACCTCGATGCCGTCCTTGTCCAGCAGCGACTTGCCGATTTCCATGCCCTTCGCCTTCATGAAGGTGTAGGCCATGCCGCCGCCGATGATCAGCGTGTCCACCAGGTTCAGCAGGTTGTCGATCACCTGGATCTTGTCGGACACCTTGGCGCCGCCGAGAATCGCCGCCAGCGGGCGGTCCGGGCTGTTCAGCACCCGGCCGAAGTAGTCCATCTCCTTCTCCACGAGGAACCCCGCCGCGCTCTGCGCGACATAATGGGCCACGCCCTCCGTGGAGGAGTGCGCGCGGTGGACGGTGCCGAAGGCGTCCGAAACGTACACGTCGCCGAGCTTCGCGAGCTGCTGCGACAGTTCCGGATCGTTCTTCTCCTCGCCGGCGTGGAAGCGCGTGTTCTCCAGCAGCACGATGTCGCCGGGCTGCATGGCGGCCACGGCGGCCTCCACTTCGGGCCCCACCACCTGGTCCACCTTCGTCACGTTGCCGCCGATGAGCCCGCGCAGGTGATCCGCGACGGGGTCCATCCTCAGCAGGGCCAGCTTTGCCGGATCGTCCTTGACCTTTTTAGGGCGGCCAAGGTGCGACATGAGGACCAGTTTGCCGCCGTGCTCGCGGACGTGGTTGATGCTCTTGAGCGCCGCGCGGATGCGCGTGTCGTCGCGCACGGTGCCGTCGGCGTTCTGGGGCACGTTGAAGTCAACGCGCATCAGCACGGTCTTCCCCTGAATCTCAAGGTCGGTGATGCTCAGTTTTTTCATGGCATAAATCCTCGTGCGGACTTTTGTGAACGGGGGCCGCGCCGCCCGGCGCGGCCCCCGGATACTTCAAACAGGGCCGGATTACAGGCCGACGGACATCTTCTCGAACAGGGACACGCAGCGGTTGGAGTAGCCGAACTCGTTGTCGTACCAGGACACGACCTTGGCGAAGTTGCCGTCCATGACCATGGTGAGCAGGCTGTCGAACACGCTGGAGTGCGGGTTGCAGATCACGTCGCAGGACACGATCGGGTCGGTGCAGTACTGCAGGATGCCCTTCAGCGGGCCTTCGGCCGCGGCCTTGACCGCCGCGTTGATGTCGTCCTTCGTCACGTTCTTCTCAAGCTCGACCGACAGGTCAACCACGGAGGCGTCGATGACCGGCACGCGCATCGCGAAGCCGTCCAGCTTGCCGGCCAGCGCGGGGAGCACCTTGCCCACGGCGCGCGCGGCGCCGGTGGTGGTGGGGATGATCGCGTTGGCGGCGGCGCGGCCGCGGCGCAGGTCCTTGTGCGGCATGTCCAGCACCATCTGGTCGTTGGTGTAGGCGTGGATGGTGTTCATCAGGCCGCGCTTGATGCCGAAGTTCTCGTGGAGAACCTTGGCGACCGGGGCCAGGCAGTTCGTGGTGCAGGAGGCGTTGGAGACGATCTTGTCCTCGGCCTTCAGGGTTTCGCAGTTCACGCCGACCACGATGATCGCGTCAATCGCGTCCTTCGGCGGGACGGAAAGGAGCACCTTCTTGGCGCCGCCGTCCAGGTGGAGGGTGCAGTCCGCCTTCGAGGAGAAGCGGCCGGTGGACTCAAGCACCATGTCGACGCCCTTGGCGCCCCAGCCGATCTCGGCCGGGTTCTTGATCGCGGAAATCTTGACTTCCTTGCCGTTCACGACAATCGCGTCCTCGGTGTGGGACACTTCGGCGTTGTACACGCCGAACACGCTGTCGTACTTCAGCAGGTGGGCAAGCGTCTTGGGGTCGGTCAGGTCGTTGATGGCAACCACCTCAAAATTGGGGTTCGCCATGAGCAGCTTGAAAACGTTGCGTCCGATGCGTCCAAAACCATTGATTCCGATCTTTGTTGCCATTGTGCAACTCCTTTCATTGGGTGTGGTTGACTAACCGTATTCCTTGGAACTTCGCAGAAAATCAGGATGGTCCTTTTCGCGCGGACGCGCCGCATTCAACGGAACAGCCTGGGATTCGCCGGTTGCGCAGGATGACGCCCCTGTGCGGAGGGCCTTCTTCCCGGGGGGAAGTCCGCCCGTGCCTGTCGGGCGCGCAGTGTGGGGATGTCCAACCTTGGTTTGGGAGCCGTCCACTCCCCCCCGGCACGCTTCGCGGGGTGCCTCTTGCGCTTTACAATCGGCAGAATGATGCCATACCGCCCCAATCCATGTCAAGTTGTTACCGTTACGCAACATACGACGGATTAGGGCAGGGGAACGGGCACAAATCCGGTGACACCGCTTTTTCCCGCGGCGGCAATCAGCAGTTTGGGGGCCGGACCCGGCGGCAGCGCCTGGCGGATAAGCTGGTATTCCCCCGCCCGCCACGTGCCCGTGGGCGGCACAGGCCCCACCTGCCATTCCACATATCCCGCATCCCGCGCTTGTTCAGGGCGGGATTCCGGGGAAATCGCACTGTAGTCGCCCCTGATGATAAACGTGAAATCCTGTCCGGGGTCCTGGGCCACATTGAAAATTATCAATGCTTCCGGGGAATCCGGATTTCCAATAATTTCAGGCAATACCATCGAAAGACCGGTGCCCGGAAGGGGCTGGCCCGTTCCCGCCGCAAGAAGCAACCGCCCAAGGCGGTCCTGCGCCGTCTGCGCCGCCCGCCCGTCCGCAAAAGCATTGGCCTCGCCCATGGCCGCAAAAAGCCGCGCGGCGGGCAGTTCCGCAACGGCCTCCACCGTGATGGCGGCGGTCCCGGCGGCGGCAAGACCCTTCGGCGTGGCATAGAGCAGAAACTTCTGCGCCGCAATCGTGGCGCGGCGCGGTTCCGCGAATTCGTCCATCAGCAGGCAGCCCCTGCCGTCAAACCAGGCCCGCCAGGCCGGTTCCAGCGCAGCCTGCGCGGATTCAACCGCGCAAACCACATAATCCAGGTCCCCCAGAAAGCCCTCCAGTTCCTCCGGCGCGGCGCGGTGCGCCGCCAGTATGAGCCGGCTTTGGGGAAGCGACTCCACCGGGATGGTCCGGTCCCTGTAGGGGTTGGGCTGGCCGGGCAAATCGCGCCAGTAATGGGCGTCCGTGAAGCCCATGCCCCGCAGGTTGACCACCCCGTAGCGGGCATATTCGCCGGGAACGCGGGCGCGCCCCTTTTCGGCCTCCCGCATCCTCCCCTGTATCCGCTCCTGGTAGTTTTCCACTGCGGGAACGGGCGCGCCCATCCAGGAATAGGCGAAACCGAAGCTCAGACGGGGCTGAAAGGCGCACAGCCCGGTCTCGCCGTAATGGTCCAGCATGGCCCCGTCCGCCCGCACCGGCACGCGCAACGCCCCCGGCGGGGCGGCAAAAGTCAGTCCCGCATGGCAGAGCAGCAGCGCCAGCCCGTAGGGCAGGGCCAGCCACCGCGCCGCGGCGCGCCTGCGCGAGAGCAGGAACCATGCGGCCAGCAGCGCCCACGGCGCCAGCACAGGCAGCAGGTAGCGCGGTGTGGCGAAACGGAACAGCACCGTGAGCAGCACCCAGGAGCCGATTACCCAGGCGGCGAGCAGGGCGTGGGGCAGGCTGCGCCGCGCGCGGCGCAGCGCCGCGGCCAGCCCCGCCAGCCCAAGGCACCAAGTCAGCAGAAACACGCCGTTGTTGCACAGCATCACCGGATAGCGCTGCCATGGAATTGAAGGATGGATCAGCCGGGACGCTAAGCCCCGTCTGGGGGCGGGTGCGGCCATGGGTTTTACGGCGGGCACCTCCGCCTGTGCGGGGGCGGGCTTCACCGCCGCCTTGGGCTTCGGCGCAACGCCGCCGGGGAGCAGCGCAAAGGGCGGCTCGAAGGAGGCGCGGTAGCCCAGCCAGTAACCAAGGAACGCGTCGCGGTGCCGCAGATGCCACGGCGCGGCCACCGCCAGGCAGACAAGCCCCGCCAGCGCGAGGCAGAGCGCCTTGCGCAGGATCAGTCGCGGCGCGGAGGGTTCCGCCTCCCCGCCTTCACCGCACCACCAAAGCGCGGCCGCGCAGGCCGGGGCGAAAAGATACACCACCACCACCGTGCGCGAGCACAGGGCCAACCCGGTGAACACGCCAAAAGCCAGCGACCAGCGCCAGTCCCGGAAGCCCCGGCTCCGCGCCAGCGCCGCCGCCGCCCACGCCGCCATGGACGCGGCGGGCACGTCGGTCATGAAATAGCGCGACGACACATACAGCCCCGGCGTCAACCCAGCCAGCGCCATGGCCGCCAGCGCCAACCCCCGGTCCGGGAGCAGTTGCCGCGCAAGCAGGAAAACCGCCGCAAGCAGGGCGGCGAAAAACAGGGAATTGGCGAAGGTCATCACGTCCGGGCCGTAGCCGAACATGCCCATGAGCAGCGCGCCCGTGAAATAGAGCAGGGGGGGATGGGCGGGATTGCCCGGCGGCAGCCCCCATGCGGCGGCAACACGCGCGGCAAGCGGCTTTTCCGGGCTGAGAAACAGTTCCTTGTGCAGCGCCCGCGCCTGCTCCAGGTGCACCTGCTCATCCAGCCAGTAGACATGGTTGTCCGCCGCCAGCCACCAGGCGTTCACCGCCAGGTGGGCCAGCACCAGCAACACCGGCAGCGCCGGGATGATGAGCGGGGCCTTGCGCAAGGGCGTCCTTCCCGAAATTTTCCCGCCTTCACGGGCGGGTCATGGCATTGTAGGCCACCGCCCCGCCCAAGGCAAACCGGGGTGTTCGGGCATCCCGCAGCCGCTCAACAAATCGCGG
>JBHEKP010000219.1:0-2533 GCA_041859375.1 Candidatus Hydrogenedentales bacterium
TCGTTATCTCCATGTGAATGCAGCAATCAGCTTTTTCACGCCCGTGCCGCCGCGATTTTCCGGCTTTCATCCGGCGGATCCCATATCTCCCGCTTCTCTTTGCTTCCTGAGGCTAGTTTCCTCTCTTCCAATCCCGGCGACAGCGCCAGTCCGGGGGAAACATGCGTGACGTGGAATCATGCCCCCACAAGCACAGCCCCCCCCATAAGGACGCTCATCAAGAAAAACATAAGAAACATCCACAACACCCCGGTAATAAGACCCAATACAATCATTTCCAGACAGCTCAGTTCGTAGTGCCGCATAAAGTAAACCGCGCCGATAAACACGCCGATTATTGGCAGCAGAGCCCAGAGAGAACAAATGCCAAGAGTCCGGGCAATATCAATCACATTGCCCTTGAAGGTGTCCTCCCGTAGTCTTTGCATGACCATCAGAATCGGATACGTTACGGCAATGCTTAGCGAGTAGGTGATGAGAAAATTCAACAGGAGCGAGGCAAGCGGTGAAATCAGGGGGGCGCGGGGTTGTTCCCTGTTTTCTACCATTCCCGCCGCCGGGGCGGGAATGATCTGGCCCTCCGCCACAGGCTGGCCGCTCTGGACGGCTGGGGCGGCTGGCGCGCCGTTTGTGCCCGGGGAGCGCAGCAATGGAAACAGCACCAGCGGCAGGAGAATGATAAGGATCGCCGCCACGGCGGTGTATATCCAGCGGCGGTTGTCCGTCTGGGGGGTGTTGTCGAGGGGTGGATGCGGCGCTTCGGTTCGCCGGGGCATGTCAAGGTCAATCGGCGCAAACAGGGCGCTCATTTGTGCCGCGCTGATGCGCTCCTTCAGTTGTGCCGCCCGCGGATCCTGAAACAGCGCCGTGAGCTGGTCGCATATCAGGACCGCCTCGTCGGTGCGCTGAAGCTTTTCCAGGCACAAGGCCAGTGGATACAGGATGTTTTTAGTGTTTGGATACCGCCGGTTCAGTTCCGACAGCACCTGCATCGCCTCCTGATAGCGTCCGGTGCAGTACAGTTCATCGGCCTGCTTGAAATACCGGGTGGAATCCGAGGTGTTTTCAGCCATTTTTTCCCACTCCCTTTTTACTGTTTGTGCCGCGTTATAGTTTAACCAAAACCGGTGCGGTTAAACGGCGTCATTTTCTTAAAGGCTGGACCTTCCAAAATAAAACGAATCAGGGCAAATGATATCCCGTGAATAAACCGGTGTTCAAAAAATCTTTTTCAGCACGTCGTGGCCCCCCGCTTGCGCCATCCCTTAGGTTGAATCTCACGAATTGAATAAATTATTAAGCACATGGCTCACTGTCCCGGCGGCGACCGACCGGCTCTTGTGGGTCACATAGCCGAACAACCACCCAAGCAGGAAGATGGAAAAGGCACCGCCGACGGGATCTTTCAGGTTTTCCAGCAGGCATCCCTGAAAGAACCATCCGGGGAAATGCGCGCCGAGGAAAAGCAGGGCGGTGACCGTGTTGGCCGCGCCGAAGCGACACCGCGCATTCAACGCGCCGAGGACGGCGCCCCGGAACACAATCTCTTCCACAACCGGCGCGATGAACACACCACTAAGAAAGGGCAGCCCCGGTGGGGAGGCAAACAGTGGCTGGTGGCCCAGCACCTTCACGGCAACCGTTATTGCCCCAAGCATGAGCCCTGTTCCGCCCCCCCAGACCAGAATCTGCCGTATCCGCCCCAATCCCATGACCGGCCAGAAAGAGCGCCCCGACGCCCGGATGAGCATGACCGCGGGCGGCACCCAGAGCAGCAGTCTCGCAACGAGCCAGTATGCAACACGGCCCTCCCTTGTGGTCATCCAAAGGGCATGCGGCTCAAGGGCGCGCTCGATGATCCATGCCCCGGTCCAGGCCACGTAGAGAAATCCAACAAGGGCCAGCGCCATGGCGGCCAAACTGGACGAAAAACGGGGCTTTGGGGGGGATGCTTCTTCTGAATTCAAAATACTGTCCACATGTTGTTCCTTGTGCCTCATGGCGCCGTTCCATGCGGGTAAAGTCTATCCATTAAGGCATGTTCTTGTCAAAAACATGCCCGGACAGGCATTTGTGCCGGAAACAGTGATGCCGTCGGCAAGCCGTCATCGTAACCCATCAATAACCGGGCCGGTTGCTGCCGTTAACCGTGGCATTCTTGACTCCGCGTCTTTGAATTAAATTCGATTGACTTCACAAAACAAATGCGACTTATAATGATGAACCTTTTAAAGTGTGGCGTTCGGCGGTAACCAATAAGGAAAGGGGTTGGTCTCATGGGCGAAATTACCCGCAGGAAATTCATCAGCAACACAGCAAAGGCCCTTGCCGCGGCGCCATTGGCCGGGGCCGTTGGCACGCTCTCCGGCTGCTCGAACAAGTCCCGGCCAAACATTCTGGTCCTTATGGTTGATCAAATGCAGACGCCGCCGGAAGGCTATGGCGACGACGAGGGCGCGGTCCGGGGATTGAAGGAGATCCTCGGTTTTCGGCCCCTTTCCCCCGACAACGCCTATACCCAGTATTTCAAGGG
>JBHEKP010000244.1:0-17092 GCA_041859375.1 Candidatus Hydrogenedentales bacterium
CATGGGAGTGGTCGATCGGGACAAGGCACCCCAGGCCGCGCGGCGCGGCGCGGGCTTAAAACTCGGGGCCGTGCTGCTGCTTGCGCTGGCCCTGCGCTGCGTGAAACTGGACGCCTACCCCTTCTGGCACGACGAGGTGCACAACCTGCTGTGCGCGGAGAACCTGTGGAACCTGCTGACCAGGGGGCATTGGGCCTCCAACCACCCGCCCCTGCCCTACATCCTGCTGCGCGCCTGGCGCGACTATGGTCCCGGCACGGACGAATGGATGCTGCGGCTGCTGCCGGTGACCTTCGGGGTGCTGGCGGTGTGGGCGGCATGGTTCCTGGGGAAGACGCTTTTTGACCAGCGGACCGGGCTGATTGCCGCGCTGCTGCTGGCGGTGTCCCCGCTGCACATCGTCCACTCCCAGGATCTCAAGGAATACATCTACCTTCCCTTTTTCGGGCTGGTGATGGGCGCCTTCCTTTACCGCGCCGCGCGCGGCGGGGCCTGGCGCGACTGGATTGCCTATGGTGTCACGGCGGGGCTGGGCTGTTTCGCCGAGGCCTTTGTGGTGCCGCTGCTGGCGGCGATGAACCTGTGGTGCCTCTTCATGCTGGGCCGCGACAAAAAGCAGTGGATCCGCTGGTTCACGGCCAACGCCGTCGGCGCGCTCATGTTCCTGCCCTGGCTCTCCATCATGCTCTTCAAGGTGCGCGCCACCATGATTGACGCGGACGACTGGTGGGTGCCCCACCCCACCTGGGTCCACGTTTATTTCTATTTCAAGGCCATCGCCTACGGCTACATGGCGGGCAAGCCCTGGTTTTACATCGCCTCGGTGGTGCTCTTTGCCGCGCTGGCCTGGGGGATCCTCGCGGCGTTCCGCCGGAACCGTTCCGCCGCCGCGCTGCTGGTGGCGTGGTTCGTCCTGCCCGTGGCGATGGTGTTCGCCCTGTCCTACATCGCCCAGAGCATTTTCCTGATCCGGGCGATGCTGCCCTATGCCATGGCGGTGTACGTGCTGGCCGCCGCCGGGGTGGCCGCGCTGCGCAGTCCGGCGGCGCGCGCCGCGGCGCTGGCGCTGCTGCTCGCCTTTCCCGCCGTGGGGCTGGTCCAGTATTACCAGCGCGACTACCCGCCCCTGGACTTCCCGCACCGGCCCGGCACCCACCCGCCCCGCGACTATGACAAAAGTGCCGCGTACATCCTGGAGAACATGAAGGCGGGCGACGAGGTCATCCACACCAGCGACGCCACCTGGTTCCCCTTCGACTGGTACGGGTTCCGGGGCAAATCGCACAAGCTGGCGGGGCTGAACAACGAGTATGTGAAGATCATCAGCACGGCCAACCCGCGCAACACGCCCGACGCGATCATGGACTACTACTACCCCCACGTGGTGGACGAGCTGCTGGACGGGACCACCCGCGTGTGGCTGGTCTACGCCGAGTGGGAGCGCAAATACCTGCCGGGCAACGCCGACTACATCTGGCGCTGGATGGACGCGCACTACACCGAGGTGCGGCGCGTTGTCTTCTCCGGCATCGAGGTCCGCCTGTACGAGCCCCGCGCCATGACCCCCGTCACCGCCCAGCTTGAGGACGACGGCGCGACGCAGCTGCGCGCGCAGGGCGGCGGCGAATACCGCATGGAAAGGCCCGACAGCGGCCTTGCGCCCGTGCCGGTGGAACAGCGCAGGCAGCGGCTGCGGCTGGCCTTCGCCGAAGGGCCGGCGGGGGAGACGGTGGAGCTCACCCCCGCCGCGCAGGGCGGCGCGCCCCTGTCCTTCTCGCTGGAAAACACCTCCCCAACGGACACGGTCTCCGTGTCGCTGGAGGTGATCGCCTCCGATGTGTTCATCCCCGCCCTGTCCCTGTGGAAGGCCCCGTCGAAGCTGGACGTGTGGCACGCCGCACCCAGGCAGGACCCGGCGAATCCGGACCGCAAGTGGCCGCAGTATGCCATGTGCGCCGATTTCAGCCGGGGGGAGGCGTCCCTTTTCGGGGCCGTTGCCGCCGGGGCGGGCGCCTATGAGTTTTGGGGCGGCATGGTCATCCCGGACAACGCGCCGCAGTACATGCTCGCGCCGCTGACCTGGTCGGCGGGCGGTGCCGCCGTGATCACGCCGATGGATTCACAGGAAGCCCCGCCGCCCGTTTGGGGCTGGCGCAAAAGCGGGGAATCCGTGCCCGCCGACGCCGCCGGGACGATCAGCCTCCGGTTGGACGGCACGCCGTTCCCTGAAAAGGGCGGATACGCCTTTGCCGACGGGGTGCTGCTGCGCCGGATGGACAACCCGGCAAACGCCGCCACCCCGCCCGCCTGGAACGGGATGGACACGCTGAAGCCGGGCGCGAAAAAAGTCTGGAGCGTCACCGTCGGCCCCGGCTACGCCCGCACCGACATCAGGGTGCTTGAGCAGGGGCCCGCGGGCGGATGGGCCTATCACATATTCAGGACAAAATTGGACGCGCCGGTGGTCCGGCCGGCGCAATAACCCGGGGAGGTTGGCTTGGTGAACAGCAGAACGGCCGTCATCGCGGCCCTTGCCGGAGTCTTTGTGCTGGGTGCGCTTTTTCTGGGCGCGGGCTGGTACCTCTTCGCCACCCGTCCCGGCGCCGCCGGGGAAGCCCCAAAGGCGGGGGTGGCATCCGTGCCCGCGCCGGAGGGCATGCCCAACGTGCTGCTGGTCATCATTGACGCCATGCGCGCGGACCGGCTGGGCGCGTCGCGCAACGGCCAGCCGCTGACCCCCTTCCTGGACAGCCTCGCGGCGGAGGGGGCCCACTTCCCCCACACCCTCGCGCAGTGCACCTGGACGCGCCCCTCCATGGCCTCCCTTTTCACCTCCACCCGCGTGGGCGTGCACCAGGTCTACTATGGAAACGACCCCTCCCGGCCCAACGCGGTCACGGGCGACGCCCTCTCCAAAGAGTTTGAGACCATGGCCGAGTACTTCAAGGCGGCGGGCTTCTCCACCGCGGGGGCGCAGTCGAACCCGAACCTCATCAAGGACTTCCAGTTTGAGCAGGGCTTCGACCAGTACGAGTTCATCAACTACGCCGTGGCCGCCCAGATGACCGATTTGGCGCTGCGGCAACTGGACGCGCTCAAGCCGCCCTTCTTCCTCTACGCCCACTACATGGAGCCGCACCTGACCTATGCGCCGCCGGAGGAATACAAGGCGATGATGGGCTGGCCGCCCGCCGGGTTGACCGATGAAGAGCGGAAAATCGCCGAAGATTTCATGGACTTTTTCTGGGACACCTGCGACACCACCACCGGGCTGAAGCCCGCCCGCGAATTCCCGGCCCTGTCCGACACGGGAAAGGACGCGGTGAGGCTCCTCTATGACGGCGAGGTGCGCTACGCCGACACGGAGGTCAAACGGCTGGTGGAAACGCTCCGAAAGCGGCACCCAAACACCCTCATCATCGTTGCCGCCGACCACGGCGAGCAGTTCTGGGACCATGACGGACTGGGCCACGGCCTCACCACCTACGACGCCGAGGCGCGGGTGCCGCTCATCATCGCCGGGCCCGGCATCCCGCAGGGAACCCAAAAGACCGTGGCCGCGCTCATTGACCTGCTCCCGACCCTTTCGGCCAAACTGGGGCTGCCCGCCCGCCCCGTGTGGCAGGGGCGCGATCTTTTCACCCCTGGCACGGACCAGATGGTCTTTGTGAAATCCCTCGCGCCGTGGCCCGTTTGGAAGGTGCATTCCGAGGCGGTGCGGCGCGGGAAATACAAGCTGACCGTGGATGTGACCCGTGAAAAATCCGCCCTCTTTGACGTGGAGGCCGATCCGGGCGAGCTGCATGATCTTTCGGCGGAATTCCCCGCCGTGGTGGACCTGTTCAAAAAGGCGCTGAAGGAGCAGGAGGAACGCAACGTGAAGGCGCGCCGCACGGAGCGCGAGGTGGTGGAGTTGAACCCGGAAATTGTCGAACAGCTCCGCGATTTGGGATATGCCCACTGAACCCAAACACTGCGCGGTACGCGTGGGCCCCGCCGGATGGGCCTACGACGACTGGGCGGGCATAGTCTACCCGCCCGGCATGCCCAAGTCGCGCCATCCGCTCACCCTCATTTCCCGCTGGTTCGACACCGTGGAGGTGAATTCCTCCTTCTACCACATGCCCAATCCGCGCAACGGCGGGGCCTGGCTGCGCCATGTGGCGGAAAATCCCCGGTTCCTGTTCACCATGAAACTGTGGCGGGGCTTCACCCACGACGATCCCGCCGGGGATTCCCTGAAAGAGGCGGCGGCGGCCTTCCAGGCGGCGGTTGCGCCGTTGCGCGTGACGGGGCGGCTCGGCATGCTCCTCGCCCAGTTCCCCTGGAGTTTCCGGCGCACCCCGGAAAACCGGGTACGGTTGGCGCGGCTCGCCGACGCCTTCAGCGGGTGGCCCCTGGCGGTGGAGGTGCGCCACGCCTCCTGGGATCATCCCGACTTTTATGGAGGGCTTGCCGCGCGGGGTATTACCTTCTGCGCCGTGGATCAGCCCCTTTTGCACGACTGCCTGAAGCCCTCCCCGCGCGTCACCGCTCCCGTGGCCTATGCGCGCCTCCACGGACGCAACAGCGAGCACTGGTTCCGCGAGGGATCGGGACGGAATGACCGCTACAATTACCTCTACACTCCTGAACAGGTGGGGGAATGGCTGGAACGCATCGGGGAGATGACCAAAAACACCCGCGGCCTCTTTGTCATCACCAACAACCACTACCGGGGCCAGGCCGTGGCCAACGCCCTCGAAATTCAGGCGGGCCTCGGCCTGCCCACCCCAGAACCGCCCCCCGGCCTTGCCGCCGCCTATCCCCGGCTGCGGGAAACGCTGCGCCGCTAGGCGCTGTCACCCGGCGGGCGTTTTTATCCGTTTTATTCTCAGGAATTATTACGGTTTTTCCTGCGTTCAATTTTAAGGTACACTATACGCACATGGGTAAATGCGCATGAGACTTGGTTTTGAAAAAAAAGCGTTTTTGCTTGTCGCGCTGATGATGATTGGTGCGGCCGCGCTGCCAAACATGGCCTGTTGGTGCCCTGCCGGGGGCCACTGCTGCCACAGTCAGCAGCAGGCATGCGCCCATGAGCGGGAGACGGAGGCGGCTTGCTGCGGGGAGAAGGGGGAAACCTCCTGTTGTGTTGACGAAAATTTGCCCGAGGATGGTGACTGTTGCGTTGCGGAGGCTCCGGCCACGTCCGGCCCGTCCCACCAAAAGGGCTGTTCCTGCAATCTTTTTCCCACGGACCACCAGCCTTGGGCGCCTTTAAGCGGCGGTCCCCAACTGTTCCAGCCGAATGACGGCGCCCAGGCGGCGGAACTGGTGCTTGCGGCTGATTCGTTGTTTTCCCTCCCCGGAATACGGTCTTTTGACGGCCCGCCGGGTTTGTTCCCCTCCCACCGGCTCATGGGGTGTGTCTGGCGCTGCTGAGGGTGCCTGATTTGCCCGGTCTTGCCCGGCCCGGCTGGCCGTGGCGGACGAAAACTGCGAATGAAAAGAAACCCATGCCGCCCGAGTGCGGCTTACTGGAGACAAGAAAATGAAACACACGAAAATCTTTTCCGTTCTGGCGATCCTTGCCCTGACCCTTGGCCTGGCCCTTTCCGCGCCCCTCGCGCAGGCGGCCGACGCCGCCAAGGCCGGCTGCGACAAGTGCGCCTGCGGCGCGAAGTGCTCCTGCCCCGAGGGCAAGTGCGAGTGCACCGCCGACTCCTGCAAGTGCCCCAAGGCCGGCTGTGAGAAGTGCGGCTGCGCCAAGGACTGCACCTGCTGCGCCAAGGACGGTAAATGCACCTGCGGCGACAACTGCAAGTGCGCCAAGGACGGCTGCGCCAAGGACGGCAAGTGCGACAAGGCCAAGGACGGCTGCTGCGCCAAGGACGGAGCCAAGTGCGACAAGGAGGCCAAGAAGGGCTGCTGCCCCAAGGAAGGCTCCTGCCCCGCCAAGAAGTAACCCCAAAAACACCGACTGGAACTTCCAGTTGCCGTTGAATCCGGAGGCCGGCCCCGCGCCGGCCTCCCTTTTTATTTGGCGGGCGCGCCCCGGCGCGTGAGGTAGTCCCGCAGCTCAAGGCGCAGCCGGGCCGCCAGCTCGGGTTCCTTGGCGAGATTGTTCTGGGGCGCCTGATCATTCCGGTACCGGATGATGTCGGTGAAGTCGCTCACCAAATCGGTGCCCGTCTTTTCGAGGGTGAAGGGGTCCATGCCCGACTCCCAGGTGAGCCGCCAGCGGCCCGTGCGCACGGAAAGCGCCACGGGGTTGCCCAGCATGGAAACGCAGTCCCGGGAGTCCGCCAGCCGCATGAGGTCCATGCCGTCCATTCCGGCGGGCACGGCCATGCCCGAGGCCGCGAGCAGGGTGGGCGCCACATCGCACAGGGTGGCGGCGCTTTTCCGCGCGCGCGGCGCCTGCCCCGGCAGCCGCATGAGCAGGGGCACGTGCAGGCACGATTCGTGGAGGCTCTTTTTGCCCGCGCCGCCGCGCCGCCACGAGGCGCGGCCCGGTTCCGAAAAGTCCGCGCCGTGGGGGGCGGTGAGAACAACAATCCTGTTTTCGCCGCCCGGCATCGAATTGATTTGCTCCAGAAACGCGCCCAGGTGCCGGTCCAGATCCAGCAGCACCGTGTCGTACACGTCCACCGGATCGGGCTTGCGCCCGCGTCCCAGAAAACCCTCGCCGTAGCGCGCCAGGGGCAGCGGCTTTTCCAGTTCCCTGAGCCGCACAAAAAGGAGGCAGGGCTCCTTCGGGTGCGCGGCAAGCCAGGCCGAGGCCCGGTCCAGGGTCGCCTTGGAACTTCCCGGCAGCGGCTTGGGCGGTTCCTTCACGCTTCCCGCGGAGGCCGCCGGGGGCGCGGCGTCCACCGGGGCGGTGTCGTCGAAAAGCATGAATCCCCGGTTGATGCCGGAATCCGCCGTCAGATCCCCGGTGTCAACGCCCCTTCCCTCGGTGAAGGCCGCCGTCAAAAAGCCCTGTTTACGGAAGAGTTCCGGGAGGAGGACGGCGTCGTCGGGAAGGGGGCCCTGCCTTCCCTCAAAATATCCGTGGCGCAACGGGTTGAGCCCTGTGAACAGCGACATGATCGCGGCGGGGGCCTCCGGCGCCGGGGTGTACGCCTGCTCAAAAACGGACACGCCCTGCGCCCATGCCTTCAGCAGGGGGGTGGTTTCACGCTGGTACCCGTGGAGGCTCATGTTTTCCGCGGACAACCCGTCCACGGCCACCATCACCACCTGCGGCGCGCCGCGTTCCCCGCCTTCCGGCGAGACGAACCACGGCCCGCCCAGCAACAGGACGCGGCTGCCCGAAGCCAGGGGCTGGAGTCCCGTTTTTTGGAGCCATGGCGGCGCGGGCCGGGAGGTCCAGAACACCTCCACCGACTCAACCTTTTCCGGGAGCAGCGCCGCGGGAATGCGCGTCTCCGCCCAGCCGTCCCCGGAAAGGTCCGCCTCAAGCTGGTGGCGCGCCGGGAGCGCATTCACCGCGTCCGCCGCGTGAACCACCACCGTCAGATGCGCCGTTTCCAGGGGCTCCGCCCCCTCGGGCAGCGCCGCGAGCAGCATCATGTCGCCCGCCGGTCCGGACCCGGTGGTGATGTGCGCGCCCAGCCCCTCCCGCAGTTCCCTCGCCGCAACCCAGGCCCCGCCGGCCTCGCGGGCGCGCGCCTCGCCGCCCGCCACGGACAGGGAGCGCATCGCCGTGGCGGCGAGGACCTGCTGCGCCGTGAACGCGCCCATGCCCGCCGCCGCGGCCAGGGCCAGGAAGCCCAGTGCGCCCGCGCGGCCCCCCGGACGGCTTTGCATGGCGGAAAAGAACACCACCAGCTTGAGGAATCCGTGGACCCCGGCAAAGGCCCCCAGCCAGATCAGCGGCTCGATTTTGTGCAGCACCTGCCAGGGCCAGGGCACCTCGATGCGCAGCAGCCAGGGCAGCAGCAGCAGCGCCGCACCCTGAGCGGCCATGTCAAACAGCAGCGGCAGGGGCGACCGGGTCGGCTTGCTCAGGCGGACCATCCCCATGAAGCCGAGTTCCAGGGCCATGTAGGCGAAGGCCACCACCGCCACGGCAAGCAGACCGGACTCAAAGCCCGACAGCAGCCCGGCCGACACCAGCACGCGCCGGGCCCACACCCCCAAAAGCCCCCCCGCCAGCCCAAGGCTTATCAGATAAAACGGTATGGTCATAAATCCTTCCGGTGTTTGCCGCCGGCCGCCGCCATGCGACCGCCCCGCAGAGCATACCCCACGGGCAGAGCACGGACAAAAACATTTTTATGCTTCTTGTTCATCACGGGAGAAACAGTGTTTTTCCCAATTAATAATAGCTTCAGTTTAATTGAATTGCGTCAACAGTTGACAGTTATTTTTTGCTTGTAAGCATTGCCCTTAGCCTTTATAATCAACCTGTGACGTGACAGGAGCGCAGGCAGTTGCCGTTTTCTTCTTTGCAGGAACTATGCGGGGTGATTTCTTCCCGCGACAACTGTTTTTTGCCGTAACAACAAAGGAGTCATTCCCATGAGAAACATCTGTGTGCTGGTTTGCGCGCTGCTGCTCGCCGCGGGGGCGGCGCAGGCGCAGAAAGTGTGGAGCTTTGAAACGGCCGGCAACAACGAGGGGTGGACCCAGGGATCGGGCATCACAAGTTTTGCCACCTCCGGCGGTTCGCTGAACGTGGGCCACAACACCTCGGACCCAAACATCTACTCGCCGGACATGACCGCCAGCCCGGTGGCGGGCGGTTCGCTGCCGTGGATCAAAATTGACCTGGAGGCGACGGTCACTGGCGACTACCAGATTTTCTTCATCCGCACGGACCGCGGCATCGGCGAGGAGGACTCCTTTTTCTTCCGTGTGACCGCGGGCCGCCAGCTGTACCAGATTCATGTGCCCCGCCGCCTCAACGAGCAGGGCAAGAACGGCGCGGACCTCTGGTCGGCCCGGAGCATCAAGCAGTTCCGTTTTGACTTCCAGGACGGCATCGGCACGGTGAAAATCCACAACTTTGCCGTGGAGGCGCTGCCCCACCCCTTCTGGGACTTCAACATCCCCCCCGGAGTCGCCCCCGGCCACGCCTCCGGCTGGTATGTGGCGAACCAGCTCTCCAATTTTGTGGTGACCGCGGCCGGCACGCTCAACATGAACATCACCGGCACGGACCCGCACATGCAGGTTGACCCGCTGACCTTTGATCCGAACGCGTTCCGGTACATGTACGTGCGCCAAAACCACACCGGGTTCCCCTCCAACAATCCCGCCACCGCGCAGACCTTCGCCTTTCCGGGGACGGGCGGCACCGGGTTTGTGAACAAGGACTGGCGGCATTACCCCAACAACGGCTGGTCCACCGTCCTGCTGGACATGCACACCCGCACCACGAACGCCTCCTGGGCGGGCGCCAGCGGCAGCATCTCCAGCCTGCGCGTCGATCCCTACCAGAGCACGGACACCAACGGCGCCCTGTACAGTTATGACATCATCGGCCTGCGCACGGCGGCGGATTTGGGCTCCGCGGCGGTGCAGTGGACGGGCATGTCCGGCGCGGGCGCGTGGATCGCGGCAAAGCACAGCCCCTACGCCGGCAGCGCGGTGGGCCTGGCGGGCGGCGTGGCCACGCTCACCCAGGGCACGGGCGGCCAGCCCATGGCGATGATGAACCAGGACTTCGTGGTCAACGCGGCCAACCGCTACCTGTACATGGACATCGAGGCGGACACCACGGCGGCGCGCAACAATCTTGAGCTGCGCGTCATGTGGGCGGCGGACGGCGAGGACTTCGCGACGGGCAACCGCCAGCGCCAGTACACTTCCATCCGGACCAAGCAGGGTGTCAACCGCTATGTGTTTGACCTGGGCACCGCCCAGGCATCGCCCTTCAACGGCGCATGGGGCGGCTACCCCCACGGCCTGCTGTTCCAGTTCGGCACGGGCGACGCGGACCTGTCCTGGGTGAAGGTGTCCAACGCCGGGCTGCTTCCCGCGGCGCCGCCGCAGATTAATTTTGTCGACACGGAGGCGGGCAGCACCGCCTCGGCCTATGGCAGGACAATGACCCTGGCCGCGGGCACGGGGGTCACCTGGAGCCTGGTGGGCACTCCGCCCGCCGGGATGACCATCAACTCCGGCTCCGGCCTCATTTCCTGGCCCTCCCCCGTGTACAGCGCCTCGGCCTACACGGTGACGGTGCGGGCCACCAACGCCCAGGGCAGCGACGATGAAAGTTTCGCGCTGACCATCGCCGACGGCACCGCCCCGTCGAGCCCGTCGGTGTCGAGCACCTCCCATTTCCTCGGCGAGCTTTCAAACGACATGACGATAGACATGCGCGTGAACAACGCGACGGACTCGGGTTCGGGCGTGTCCGGCTATTCGTGGGTGTTCTCGACGAGCGCGTCGGCCGCGGTGGACGACACGGTGGACACGCCGCACACCGCCGATCCGCACACCATCACGAGCGCAACCCTCGCGGACGGAAACTGGTATTTCCGGGTGAAGGCGCGGGACGTGGCGGGCAACTGGTCGGGGATTAGCACCTGGGGCCCGACGCAGCTTGACGGCACCCCCCCGGTGATTTCCCTTCAGGGGGCGCCCTCGGTCGTGGTCTCCTGCGGCGGCTCCTATTCCGACGCCGGGGCGACGGCCCTGGACAATGTGAACGGAAACATGACGGGCGCGATAGTCCGGGTGAACCCGGTGAATCCGCTGGTTCCCGCCACCTACACGGTGACGTACAACGTGACGGACGCCGCCGGCAACGCGGCGGTCCAGGTCACGCGCGAGGTGGTTGTCTCCGACACGGCCAAGCCCGTGATCACGGTGTGCGCGGCTGATCAGACGGTTGCGGCGGACGGCGCGTGCCAGGCGCTTGTTCCCGACTTCACGGCGGGTGTCACGGCGTCGGACGCGTGCGACTCCTCCCTGACGGTGACGCAGTCTCCGCCCGCGGGGGCCACCGTTGGCCTGGGGCCGAACACCATCACCGTGACGGTGACGGATGACGCGGGCCTTTCCGACACCTGCACGGCGGTGCTGACCGTCGCGGACCAGTCGGACCCGGTGATCACGGGCCACAACAGCCTCAAGACGGCCTCCGCCGATGAAAACTGCCAGGCGGCGGTGCCCGACTTCACGGCCGAGGTGACCGCCTCGGACAACTGCGACGGCAGCCTCACGGTGACCCAGCTTCCGGCGGCGGGCACCCCGGCGGCTCCCGGTGTGACGGTGGTGACGCTGACCGTGGCGGACGACGCGGGCAACACGGCGTCCGTGGCGGCGGACTTCCAGGTGGACGACACCACGGGTCCGGTCATCACGATAGCGGGCGCCAATCCGCTCAACGTGGAGGTGGGCAGCGTGTTTTCCGCGCCCGAAGCCACGGTGCTGGACGCCTGCGAGGGCGATCTCGGCGTTGCGCCGGTGACGGGCAACACGGTGAACACGGCCTCGGCGGGCGCCTACCAGGTGACCTACGCCGCCCAGGACGGCGCGGGCAACCCCTCCACGGCGGTGCTTGACGTCAATGTGGTGAACGAGGTTGTGCCGCCGGAGATCACGCTGCTGGGTGACGCCGTGGTGACGCTGGACTGCGGCGCGGTTTACGCGGACGCGGGCGCGACGGCGCTGGACA
The DNA here is from genome assembly GCA_041859375.1 of Candidatus Hydrogenedentales bacterium. Lineage (GTDB taxonomy): Bacteria > Hydrogenedentota > Hydrogenedentia > Hydrogenedentales > CAITNO01 > JBHEKP01. The sequence continues at coordinate 11,618 of JBHEKP010000244.1, forward strand.
ATGTGGACGGCGATCTGAGCGCGGCGGTTGTGGTCACCGGGCTTCCCCCGGCGGCGACGCCCCTTGCGCCGGGCGCATACACGGTGGCCTACAACGTGTCCGACGCGGCGGGGAACCAGGCCGTCGAGGTGACCCGGACCGTGACCGTGCGGGACAATTGCACCCTGGATGTCGCGGCGGCGGGTGTCACTGACATCAGCCTCGAACCGGGCGGCCGCCTTGAGCTGGCGGTGCTTGTCTCGGGCGCGGTGGGCGCTCCGGGGTACCAGTGGAAGTTTGAGGCCTCCGGCAAGGCGTTCACCCCCCTTTCCGGCGCGACGGACGCGGCGTTTGTGGTGGATCCCGCCTCTGAAACGGACAGCGGCGTCTACGTTTGCGAGGTGAACGACGCGGTGACTGTGGTGGAATCCCCGGAATTCTCCGTCACGGTTGGTTCCGGTGTGCCGCTGGCCGGGTTTGCCGGCCTTGGATTGCTGGCTGCGGTTCTCGGATTGGGCGGCGCGGCCACCCTCCGCAGGCGCAAATAACCACCACCGCAAACCGGTTGAAAAACCGCCCCGGACGGGTTCCCCCGTCCGGGGCTTTTTCATGCGCAAACACAGGTGAACAAAAAAGATAAGAGGCCTGACACGTTGCCGCACCAGGCCTCCGCGGAAGGAGAAACGCCCGTCAGGGCGTTGAGCACCTTTATTTTACCACATGCTTCCAAAATTTGCGCAAAATCCGCTGGAACCCCGCCGCCGCCGTGGTTTACCATTGGACCGGCGACAAGGAAAAACGGCATTCATGGACGCTGAAAAGTCATTGGCGGCGCGTGTCCCCGGTTTGGACGGGCTGGCAGTCCGGCTTGGTTTTTCCGAGCCGGTGTATGTCACCCGGCCCGCCCTGCCGTCACTGGGGGACTACACCCGGCTGCTGGAGGGGGTCTGGGACCGGCGCTGGCTGACCAACGACGGGGAACTGCACCAGCGGCTGGAGGCGGCGCTTCAGGAGCATCTGGGGGTGCGCCATGTGAGCCTTTTCTGCAACGGCACCCTGTCCCTGCTGGTGGCGCTGCAGGCCCTCGACCTGGGCGGCGGCGAGGTGGTCACCACCCCCTTCACCTTTCCCGCCACCACCAACGTGCTCCACTGGAACCGGCTGGAGCCGGTTTTCTGCGACATAGACCCCGCCACCTTCAACATTGACCCGGGGCGGGTCGCCGCCGCCATAACCCCGCGCACCAAGGCAATCTTGGCCGTGCATGTCTACGGGATCCCCTGTGACGTGGAGGCGCTGGAGGCCATCGGCAACCGGCACGGCATCCCCGTGATTTACGACGCGGCCCACGCCTTCGGCGTGCGGGTTGGCGGGCGTTCCGTTTTGGGGTGGGGGGCGGTGTCCTCGCTGAGTTTTCACGCCACAAAGCTCTTCACCACCGCCGAGGGCGGCGCGCTGGCGTGTTCCGACCCCGCCCTGGACCGGCGCATCCGCTCCCTGAAAAACTTCGGCATCGCCGACGAGGAAACAGTGCTCGCGCCGGGCATCAACGCCAAGATGAGCGAGCTTCAGGCCGCCTTCGGCCTGCTGCGGCTGCCGGAAACCGCCGGGGAAAGCGCCGCGCGCGGCCGGGTGGCCGGGGTGTACCGCGACGGCCTTGCAGGAGTGCCGGGCCTCACCCTGCCCGCGCCGCCGCCCCGCGTCACACCAAACCACGCCTATTTTCCCCTGCTGGTGGACGGGGCGGAGTTCGGCCTGGACCGTGACGGACTGTACACGGCCCTGCGCCGCTTCAACGTGGTTGCGCGCAAATATTTTTACCCACTCACCTCCACCCACGAATGGAACCGGGAACTGCCCTCCGCCGCGCCCGAAAACCTGCCGGTGGCCAACCGGACGGCAGGCCGGGTGCTCTGCCTGCCGGTCTATGGGTCGCTGGCCCTGGAGGATGCGGCGCGAATCGTGGAAATCATCCGTGTCCTGCACGGGGCGGCGCGGTCATGAGCCCGGAAACCGTGCGCGTGCTTGTTTTCCCCTGCGGGTCGGAAATCGGCCTGGAAATCATCCGTTCGCTGCGGGATGTCAGGGGAATCGAACTGTTCGGCGCGTCCAGTGTCGAGTCCAACCACGGCCCCTATGTGCTCCGCCGGTACCGGGCGGGTCTGCCCTTTGTGGATGCCCCGGAATTCCTTGAAAAGTTCAACGCCCTGCTCCGGGAGTGGCGCATCGATCTGGTCTTTCCCGCCCACGACGATGTGGTGCTGCGCCTTGCGGAGGCAAGAGGCGGGCTGGAGGCGGAGGTGGCCGCGCCGGACGCCGCGGTGTGCGCGGTTTGCCGCAGCAAGCGCCGCACCCACGAAGTGTTTTCAGAAAAGCTGCCCATGCCGCAGCTTTACGAACCCGGCGCGGTGACCGCCTTTCCCGTGTTTCTCAAGCCCGACCGCGGCCAGGGTTCGCGCGGGGTGTGGAAATGCGCCGATCAGGCCGAACTGGCGGTGTTTCTGCGGCGCGATCCGTCGCTGCTGGTGATGGAGCACCTGCCCGGACCGGAGCACACGGTGGACTGTTTCACCGACGCTGAAGGGCGGCTTCTCCACGTGCTGCCCCGCGAGCGGGTCCGGGTGATGAACGGCATCGCCGTGGACACCCGCCCCGCGCCCCATCCGGAACTGTTCGGGCGCATGGCGCGGATCATCCAGGACGTGCTCCCCATGCGCGGCGCATGGTTTTTCCAGGTGAAGGAGGATGGAAACGGCCGGCCGGCCCTGCTGGAGATCGCGCCGCGCGTGGGCGGTTCCATGGGCCTTTCCCGCGCGCTCGGCGTCAACCTTCCCCTGCTGACGGTTTTGGACAGGATGGGCGGCGGCGCGGGGGAGCCGCGCCCCCTGGCGGTTTCCGCGCGCATGGACCGCGCGTTGGAATGCCGCTTCCGGACGGGTCTCGAGTTCGGCGCGGTGCTGGTGGATGTGGAAACCGCGCTGCTGGACGGGGACCGGGCCAACCCCTGGGTGATGGCCTTCCTGTGCCAGTGCAAAAACAACCGCCTGCCGGTTGCCGCGGTTGCGGCGGATCCGGAAAGGGCGCGGGGCCGCATGGACGCGCTGGGCCTGTCCTCCTGGCTGGGGGATGCGCGCCGTCCCGGCCAGGTTTCCGCCCCCTCCGGCAGCCTGCTTCTCACGTCTGATCCGGAACTGGAGTCCTTCGGACGGGGGCACGGTTTCACCGTGCTGCCCCCCAACGCGGTGGATGTGCTGCTCGACTGGCGCGTTTAGCGGCGGGTCAATTATTGACGGCAAACGCCGCAATCTGCGCCTAAACACAAATCCCTGCCGGTTGGACAGGTGAATATTACCGAAGGGCGTTTTGTTTACCCTTTTGAAGCCGATGAAAACTGCTTACAAGAATTGCCATCTCTGAATTTGGATGGTAAAATTTGAATGACGGCGGTCTTGAGAAGGAACACGGTCATGCTATCCATGGTAGAAGTGAAGTGCCCCCACTGCGGCGCCCGGGGTCAGATAATGCTGCCCCCCACGGTGTCGATCATTGTCGGGCCCTGTCCGCAGTGCCACAACATTGTGGCGGTGTTCGCGGGCCAGGCAATGCCGTTGAGCAATGAAATCATGCTCCAGGGTTCCATTGACGAGAAACGTCTTCATATGATGCAGGTGCTGGGTGAGTTTTTGTCTGATCGCGTCAACCGTCTTCTCAAGGACAGCGAGCCCCCCTCCACGAGCGAAAAACCAACCGAAGAGACCGCCGCCATGGAGGAAACGCTTGAGGCGATGCCCGATCCGGACAAGCTTCCCGGCGACGCGATGCCCCAGTACGGCCCCGCCATGGGCGCGAAGGCGGACACCATTTCCGACCAGGAGATGGACACCTTCGTGCGGGTGGAGCTGAAGCTGCTGGACAACAGGGAGTATTTCAAGGCGGTATTCGAATAGGGCGAAGGACTGACGTGGAACCCCCGGCTCCCCGGCGCGCCCCGCGCGCGCCGGGGAGTTCGGTTTTTTCAGGACGCCGCCCCCGGCAGGGTCAGCCGCAGTAGCACCCCCGCGAAGTTGCCCCCCCAGCCGCGCATGCCCCTCCATACGGGGCGGTCTATGGGGTACAGAAGGGAGAGTTGGTTTCCCTTTTTCGTGATCCTCATTTCCCCGCCGTTGAAAGGGTTGGGCAGTTCTTTCCCCAGCGCGGAGGCCTCCGGCGAGTCCGCCGCCGGGAACGCCCCCGTTTGCAGCGCTGTTTGCATCAGGGAAAGGCCCGCCCGCAGCAGCCGCAGATTCCCCTCCGCCAGGAAGGCATTCACGGGGGCGTTGCGATAGTAGGCCGCCTCCGCCGTGGTACGCACCAATGAACTGTGGGAGGGGCTTAACAGTTCGCCGACCCGCCACAGCGAATCCTGTAGGTCGAATGCGTTTTCGGTGATCCACTGGAAGGCCGTGTGCGGCTGGCCGCCGCGCAGCCGTTCAACAAGGGTGTTCAGGTATCCGGTGCACAGTATTTTGTCGCGGGCCGAGAATCCTGTGATATAAAAAGGTGCCTGCGCCCAGTCAGCACCCCGGTACTCGAAATACATGTTTTTGGACAGGATGTGATCGGAATACAGGTTCCAATCCGAATAGCCGCAAAACTCCCCCTGCGCCATGGCATAAGCCACCATGGGTTCCACGGCGCGCAATGGTTGCATCTGTTTAACGCGCATGGAGAACGCGTCAAGAAAGGCCCCGTCCCGCGCGACGCCTGACCGGCATCCGGCGGCCAGCCCCGCAACCATGGCCCCTGTCATGAGGCGGTTTTCCTTTATTGTCAGGGGGACGGGGTCCCGATCCAGGCGCTCTGTGTATTGCAGCATGTCCTCCATGGCCGCCTGCCAGCGGGCCGCGTTCCCCCTGTGCGCCGCCACCACCGCCCGTGTTCCCATCCATCCGGAAAGGGAGGGGACTTTGCAATAGTATGTGTACTGTCCGCTCTCGTAGTATCTGAAGTGAAAGCCGAACAGGCATTCCCGCATCCCCGCGGTTTCCGCGCGCAACTGCCCCGCAAGGGACTCCGTGGCGTCCACCCATGCGGACAATTCCGCCAGGAGATCATCTTTAAGCGCATCCTGTTCCACTAAGCGGGCAAGGATTTGGGGTGACTGGCCGGATACTTTGTTGAAGTCGTCCATTTCCCAAAGGCGTGCATAAATTCGGAGGTAGACATTTGCGGCATTTGCCTCCGCAGGAATGTCCTTGCCCGTCTTGATCAGGGCGTCCAAGTCCATCGGCGCGGTGATGGTTTTGGGCTGGAGTGACTCGTGGCGGGAATTGAAGTGCGCCCCGGCGGCGTAGAAGGCCAGCGCCGCCAGTGCCCAGACCGAATACCGGCGCAGCAGCCGTTTTGCCAGGGGACCCGTTTCCCCCATCCAGGCGGTCATGGTGGTGTGCATGGTGTTCATGGTGGTGTCTCCCCTCATTTCCCGCCGTGACGCCAGCGGTCATACTGCAGCGGCAG
>JBHEKP010000350.1:0-4491 GCA_041859375.1 Candidatus Hydrogenedentales bacterium
CCTTTTTTGTGCGCATTGTGCGCTGGCGTCACGTGGTGCCCTTCGGCGGAAACGTCACATATGCGCGCCTGTTCAACGCCACGCAGATAGGGTTCCTCGCCAACTTCGTGCTGCCCGCGCGGCTCGGCGAGCCGATACGCGCGCTGGTGCTGACGCGCAGCACGGGCATCCCCTTTGCGAAAACCTTCGCCTATGTGGCGGTTGACCGGGTGCTTGATTTGGTGGGGCTGGCCTTTGCGCTCATATTCACCGTCATCACCTTTCACCCCACCGGCGAGATTTACCTTCCCGGGGAGCTGCGGGAGCTGTATGACAAGCCCGTTTCCGAGTCGCTGATTCGTTCGGCGGCGGAAAGCGTGGGCCTGGTCATGGTGGCGGGCATGGTGGTGCTTTTTCTGGTGTACATGCACCGGGAGCGGGCGGTGCGCCTGACGCGCTGGGGGGTCGGACTGGTCTCCAGGCGGCTTGCGGACCGCGCGGCGGCGATGATGGCGCACTTCACCGAGGGCATGGCGGTGATGAAATCCCCGGGGGACATGGCCCGTTCTGTGTCGGCCAGCCTTCTTTTGTGGGTGATTTTCGCCCTCTGCCACTGGACGGTCATCAGGGGCATGCGCCTGGACGTGCCCTGGTACACGCCCTTTGTGACCCTGTCCTTTCTCGCCGTGTTCATCTCGCTGCCGGGGCCGCCGGGCTTTATCGGACCCTTTCACGCGGCCATCATCGGCGGGCTTCTGCTGGTGAACCCCGCCACCGATCTGGACGCAGCCCGGGCCACGGCCATCGTGGCGCACCTGTTGAACCTGGTTCCGGTGGTGCTGGCCGGGGTGTGGAGCCTTTCCACCGAGCGGCTGAGCCTTGTGGAACTCCAGCGCGAGAGCGAGCAGATGGAGGAGGGCGTGGACGGGCCGGGAGCCGGGGCCTAGGGCTTTGGCGCAGGCTTGGGTTGGGGGGGCGGTTTGGCGAGCTGGCGTTCAATCCTGTTGATTTGCTGCTCCGCGTTTGCTGCGGCGCGCGTTCCCGGCTCCAACGCGATAATCTGCCCGTAACTGTTGATGGCCCCGTTGAGGTCGCCCAGCTGGCGCTGGGTGGCCGCGAGCTGGCCAATCACGTCAATATTGCCGGGCCGGAGCGCCAGGGCCTGCTGGTACTGGACCATGGCGTTCGCGTATTCCCCGCCCTGCCGGTAGATGTTGCCCATGCTCACATAGGCGGCGGGGTTGTTGGGGGTGAGCATGGCCACGTTTTGGTACTCCGCGACGGCGGCGTTGTAGTCGCCCATGCGCCGGTAATATTCGCCCATGGCGCGGTGCGCGTCCGGGGACTGGGGAACGCCGGACAGCCACTGCTGGAGCGTCGCGCCCTCCTCGGCGCGGAGCCCGAGCCGCCGGTAGAGGTCCGCCGTCATGGGATAGGCGCGCAAGTCCCCGTCACTCATGGCCTGGAACTGGGCGGTGTAGTCGCGCGCCTCCGCGTCGTAGCCGTTTCTGGCAAAGGAGTCCGCGGCGAGATACCTGGCCAGCGCGTCGTTGGGCATGTTCTCCATCCATTGCTGGTAGGTCAGCATCTCCTCGTCAACCAGCCCCATCCGCCGCTGCATTTGCGTCAGGTTCCGGTAGGCGTCCCGGTTTTTCGGGTCTTCCTCAAGGCTTTGCATCATCAGGCCGCGCGCCGCCTCGTAATCACCGGATTTGAACAGTTGTTTTGCCTGTTCCACCAGCCTCACCGACAGCGCCGAGGCTGAATTTTTCTCCTCCTTCCTCTCCGCTTTGCGTTCCGCCTTGCGCGCCGCCCTGTCCTGTGCCGTGGCGTTGGCGGCTGAATCCGGGGTGCCCGCGGCGGATGTGCCCGTCTTTGGCGGGCCGCCTTTTTGGGCGTCTTTTTTGTCCTTGCCGGGGTTGGCCATCATGGATTGCACGGCGCGTTCGAGCAGGGCCGACATGGAACGGTCTTCGGCGGCCCCGGGCGTGTCTGATTCACCGGTTTCCTTCTGCTCCGGTGTGGAGAAAAGCAGGTTGCCGTCCGCCAGGGCGGGGTCCGTGTTTTCCTCCCCGGAGACGGTGCCTTCCCCGGTGGCGGCGTCCTGCATGGCTGCCATGCGGTCCAGCCGCTCAAGGGCGCGCTGGAGCCGGATTGTCTGGAAGATTGCGGCCGCCAGACCCGCCATGGCAAGGGCTACCAGCAGGCTAAAGATGAGTTTTGGTCGGTTCATGCGCTTCCACAGCCTTGTTTCTCAACCCATCATACACGAAACTGAAACACCAACCCTCCGTGGCCGGTTCCATTGGCGGGAATAAAAAAAGCCGCTCCGGCCTGGGGCCGGAACGGCTTGCGGAAATGACTTTAACGTCAGTGTTTGCGCCTGATCCTGGAGAAAGCCGCCAGCGCGCCCAAGGCGAGGGCGCTTACGAAAAGGTCGTCCGGGGCCGGGGGCGAGGATTTTTTATCCTTGCAGCCGCATTTTTTGTCGTCGCCGGGCTCGCCTTCCCCCTCGCCCTCACCCTCACCCTCCTGGGGCGGCGTGCTGGAGAACAGGGAAACCACCACGGATTTGGAGACCCCCTGGGACACCGCGAAGGTGGCCTGTCCGTTGAGATGTTCCGGCGCGGTGACGGACAGGGTGAAGGTGCCGTCGGGCACGGAGGGGAAGGCGTAGACCCCCTTTGAGTTGTCCGTGACGGGTCGGTAGGAGCTCACCTGCAGGGAGACGGTGGCGTCAAGCACCGGATTTTGCGTGGCCGCGTCGAGAACAGTGCAGAACACCGAATTGGCGAGCAGCGCGCTTCCGGGGGCCAGGAACGGCTCAAACTGCGCCGGCCCCTCGATGAGCGCGTCAATGCCGTCCCGATCCCCGACGCCCCAGTCGTTGTTTTGCATCATCCACATGGTGGGCCGCTGGTTGGAGACCACCGGCCCCGCGATTGTGCCGGTGTCAAAACGGTTCCAGCCGCTGGCGGCGTCGCCCGAATCGCCCATGTTTCCCTGGCCCGCGGCGGGGTTGTCCCATGCGCGGACCACCACGGCGCTGTTGAAGAGGTTTTGGAATATGCATCGCCGCACCACCGGGGGGATGCCGCCGATATCCACCCCGTTGAGAAGGATGTCGAAGACACACCGCTCCACGACGGAACGTCCGCAGTCGCCCGCGGTGGTGACACCGGTGGTGGTGCTGTCACCTGTGAAGATGACCCCGCGCACAAGCATTGCGGCGCCGTTCAGTTCGAGAAGGAACGACTTGCCGGATTCGGGATCGGGCGAAAGGGTGATTTCCGACAACCGGGCCCCGTTGGCGCCGTGGAGCGCGGCCCTGAGCACCGCCTGCAGGCCGCCGATGCGCGAGGTGATGTGGGTGTTTTCAGGCAGCCAAAGCTCGCCCTCGACAAATTCATTACCGGGGAAGGACGGGTTCAACACAATGCGCGCTGGCGCGTCCGGCGTTCCGGACACCTGCGAGAGGGCGTATCGCAGTGTTCTGAACGGTCGCAGCAGCGAGCCGAGTCCCGGCGCGTCGGTGCCGTTTTGGGAAACAAAATGAATTTTGTTCGGACTGCGCGAATCCTGCGGATCGGAACGCTGCAGGAACTCGTCCATGTTCGCGAGGTTGTCCCCGTCCGGGTCCGCGTTCGCGTCGTTTACCAGGGGATTCAGCCGGTTGCGCGCCTCCCATCCGTCGGGCATGCCGTCCTGGTCCGTGTCCAGCATGTCGTCCCCGGTTCCGATGCAGGCTTCCTGGCAGGCGGTGAGCCCGTCGCCGTCATTGTCCGGATCGGGGTTGACCCCCTGGCAGTTGCCAAAACATTCCGACCAAGGCGCCCACCACTCGCCGCCCGGGATGGAGGAAAGACGGAAGGCGGCCCCCACGGTCTTCGCCGCACTCATGGTGAGGGTTAAGGGGTTCACGGTGCCGCCCGCCGCCCCCGACCAGCCGGTGAAGACGTAACCCGTGTCGGGCACCGCCTCCAGGCTCACCACGGTGCCCGCCGCATAACCCAGCGCGGGCTGGGGCGGGCTGGCCACAATCGAACCGCCCGCGTCCGGCTGCAGCGACAGCACCACGGGGTTTTGCGGGTTGAACTGCGCGCCAAGGAATTTGTCCCCGTTCATGACAAGTGTCGCGGGGTTGGCCGCACCGGAAATGCTGCCCGTCCATTGGGCAAAGGTGAACCCCGTGTTCGCCGCCGCGCTGATCTGGAGCACGGTGTTTTCCGTATAGGTTGGGCCGGGCTGGTTGGAGGCCACTGTCACCGTGCCGCCGGGGGAGGGCAGGTAGGTGAGGGTGTGGCGCTTGATGGGGAAGCCAAAATACCACACATCCTGGAGGGGCGTCCCCTCCGCGCCATAGCCGCCCACCACCCAGATGCGGTTGTTGTGGTTCACCGCGGCAAAGTAGGAACGGGCCGCCCATGGAACCGTGCCTGTGTATTGCGTCCAGTCCGTTCCGTTATAGGTCCGCCACACATCGTTGGTTTCGGTGGTGGAGCCGTCCAGTCC
>JBHEKP010000136.1:0-4970 GCA_041859375.1 Candidatus Hydrogenedentales bacterium
CCACCCCGCACCGCGTCTCGGCGATCAGGTCCTCCGACGTCTTGTCGCCGGTCATCAGCGCCATCTCCCCAAAGGTGTCGCCGCGCCTGAAACGCCCGATCTCATGCCGCAGCCCGCCGTCACCCACCACCGACGCCGACAACTCGCCCTCCAGCAGCACGCCCAAAAAGTCGGCGTCCTCGCCAAACTCGACCACCGCCTCGTTCGGCTCGTGGGTCGTCACCCGCGCCTCCGTTGCCAGCGCCGCCAGATGCTCCTCCGACAGGTGCCGGAAAAGCCCCGTCTCCTCCCGCAAAAACCGGTGAATCTGTTCCGGCGACGGCGCGCCGATCCCGTTTTGCCGCCCGTCGGAACCTGGGGAATGCTTCGTGTCCATGTTTGTTAAACGCTCCGGTCGTTGGTTTCGCCCAAACCATACCGCAGCGGTTTGCGCCGGATCCAACATCCCGGCGGCGGTCCGGATTGGGCGGAAAAGACACACCTCCCCCCATGTCAAATACAGGATTGCACGAATTGTCTGCGGTGAGGGCTACTCGGCCTTGCCGTCGAGGATTTCGAAGGCCGCCTTCATGAGCAGCGGCCACCCTGCTGGGGCGGGATGAACTGGCCCCAATTTATTTCAACTACTTGACGGATTCTGAATTGTTCGATACGCTTCTTGCTTGCGATAGTTCATCAAGAATGCGCTTTAGATCGTTTATATGGTTTTGCATGCGGGCACTTTGTTCAGTAGAAAAAAACATACCAAACATGTTCGACATACCAGACAATATTTCAAGTTCCAGTAGTCGCGACTCTGCCATGACTTGATTAAGCATATCAAGCTTTTCAACCGCCTTTTGGCCGTTTCGTGTCATGTCTTCAACTTGTCTCAAGCCAAGTGTAGCAGTTATATGGGAAGTCAAAATGTTTAATGAGGTGTCCGATTGCTGTATGGCTTGACATTGTCTAAGCGTTCTAGGAAGGTCATTAACATTAATGCTATCTATGTACGGTATTATTACACCGCTTTTTCTGCGACTTAAAATATCATTGTGAAAACTGTCCCATTCATATCTAACCCACTTGGATTCAAGATTTTCAACTGAAGTGGCCACCACAACCAAAATAGGCACTTGATCTAAAACATCGTCAATGGCCTTTTTGTATTCTGATTGGCCTATTGTCACTAGGGATTTTTCAGCCCAAAAGCAACGAATGCCACGAGAGGAAAGAAAATCAAAAACACTCTGGGCGATTTGGATATCATGTGTAACTTTTCCATCAGAGCCTGTATGGCGGCAGGATATAAAAACATCATATTGCATGCACAAATCCTCTATAACCAAAAGCCCCTTGACAACACTTTAATAAAGCGCATGGAAGACAAAAGTATAGACTGAGTATATGTAAAATTCAACCAAATGTACTTGCTACTCGGCCTTGCCGTCGAGGATTTCGAAGGCGGCCTTCATGAGCAGCGGCCAGACGACGGTGGCGTCGCTGAGCACCTCGGCGAAGCGGCCGCCCTCGTGGGGCGGGATGAACTTGCCCCAGCTCACGCCCTCGGAGTAGGTGCAGCCGGAAAGGCCGCCCCACTGGACGGGCTCGGGGCAGAGGCGGACGCCGTACTTGAAGCGGGGCGCGGGCAGGCCGATGCCCAGCCGGTCGGCGGTGATGTCGTAGTAGGGCGCGACCTGCTGGGCCCAGTTGCGGGGCACGCCGCCGCCGACGGTGAAAATGCCGACGGATTCGGCCCGGCCGATGAAGCGCGCGTACTCCTGCAGGTCAAGGAAGGGGTTGTAGGCGGGAATGGCGGTGAACACCTCGTCGGGGTCGCAGTCCTTTCCGGAATCCACCGCGGCCAGCGCGTGGCGCATGGCCCAGGTGGAGAAGTCGAGGCCCATCTCGCTGTCCGTGAAGGCGGGGATGAACACGGGCACCTTTTGCCGCCACGCGCTGCGCAGGATGCCGGGGCCCTGGTCCAGCCGCTCCAGCTCCGCGCCCACGGCGCGGCAGAACCGCGCCGACGACCACACGCCGTCCTCGGGCGTGGTCGTTTCCAAAACGCGGGCCACCAGCTCGCAGACGTCGTTGAGGTTGGATTCCATCTCAAGCGTGTCGTAGATGCGGTTGTAGCCCTTTTCAAAAAGCTCCGTGTCGTCCGCGTCGGGGCTGACCGCGTAGTGGGCCAGGCCGATGGACTCGGTGAGCCCGTGCGCCATGAGCGCGCCCGTGGCCACCACGGCGTGGACCATGCCCCGGTCGATCATCTCGCAGATGATGCGGCCCTGCTTCGCCACGGTCATGGCCCCGGAAAGGGTCAGCACCACCCGGCACCCCGGGTCGCGGCGCATCGCCAGCAGCACGTCAAGGGCGTCGCCGAGCTGGCGCCCGCCAAAGGCCGTCTTGGCCATGGCGCGCACCAGCCCGGCGAATGAATTCACCTTGCCGAGATCGAGGCTTTCCAGCGGCATCAAGCCGTCGGAACGGCCGTCGTGTAGTTCACGGTGGTTCATGGGGGGGACAAGTCTCCTGGGAGGGTGGGGATCAGCAGGCCAGGGCCGGCTCCGCCTCGACAGGCGACTCGATGAAGGAGGCGTCGCCCGTGGTGAAGCGCGGTTCTTCTTTCACCCGCACGTCACCAAGGTTGATTTCTTCCCGGATGTACCGCAGCACGTCCTTGGGCTCGGTGGAGCCGCACGTGAAGACGTCAAGCGCGATGAGCCCGAGGTCCGCATAGGTGTGCGCGGAGACGTGGCTCTCGTCCAGCATGACGACGCAGGTGAATCCTGGGGGGGAGTCTTGGCCGAATTTGTACCGGATCTGGGAGACCACGGTTGCCCCGGCCCGGGTGGCTGCACGCGCCATCGCGTCCAGCATGCCTTTGTCATCGAGACAAACGGCGCGGGCCACATTCCGACAGTCGATCAGTAGATGCTTACCCTTGTGCAACTCATAAACCCTCCTGCATGTTGTCACTCGTGCTTGCCGGACGGACGCCCCGGCTGAACCTACAACCGGAACTTCACCCGCCCGGAGGGGGTAAACGATTTGCGGGATGGATACACCTATCCCGCAAAGGGGCGTAATGTTATAGAAAGTTTACCTCAAAATCAAGAGAAATTTTTGTCTTTTTTGAAAAATTTCTGCGGCCAAAAAATATTGCATGCAAGCCATTGCGCATCAATGGGTTACGCAAAGGAAAAGCAGCCGGTTTTTTCCGGCCAAAACGCGAAAATCACGAATCGCCGGGCCAGGACCTGTTTTTGCGCCGTTTTCGCGGGGAACTTTTTGCACGGATGAGACATTTCACCGGCGCATCTTTTGGTGCGTGTGAAGACCCTCTGTTGAGACATGCGGCCCCCGTGACGGGCCGCTCTTTTTTTGTCCGCCCTGTTTCAGGCCCGTTTCGCGCGGCCCTGTTCCCCCCGCCGCGCGGGCATGATATACTACTGAAAGCGCCCCAACGTAAAAGGAGAAAGACTATGCGCCGAGTATGGACGGTAGCGGCCGCCCTTGCCGCCGCGGCCCTGGTGGTTTCCGGTCTGGCCGGCTGCGGCAAGGCCGCCGAGAAGGTCACGGAAAAGGCGGCGGAGAAGGCCGCGGAAAAAGCGATGGAACAGTCCGGCGGCAACGCCAAGGTGGACATAGACAGCGCCTCGGGCACGGTGAAGGTCGAGGGAACGGACGAGAAGGGCAACAGCTACGCAATGACCACCGGCGCGGACGGCGACGGTTCCATGAACCTGACCTCCTCCGACGGCTCCACGGTGCAAACCGGCGAAAACGTGAAAATTCCCGACGCCTTCCCGAAGGACGTGCCCGTGCTGGACGGTTTGGTGGTGAAGGTGGCCCAGGCCAACCCCGCCGAGAAGCAGTTCTCGCTGCAGGGCACCACCAAGGCCACCCCCGCCGAGGTGGTTTCCTTCTACAAGGACAAAACCACCGCCGGCGGCTGGACGGAAACCATGAGCATGAATTCGGGCGAGCTCCAGTCGCTGATGTACTCCAAGGGCGACCAGGCGCTTTCCGTCATGGTGGCCAAGGACGGCGACGGCACCTCCGTGTCCATCGCGGTCACCCCCCAATGACCGGGCATTCCCGTTGACTTTTACGGGGGACACGCCGCGAACTGCGGGTGTCCCCTTTATTTTCGCCCCGCCGGATCAGTAAACTAATCAAATGTATCCATCCCTTGTGGGCTTGGCGTGAATTATGCGGATTGTTTTTGTCATACCGCCCTTTGACTATGCGCGCTCCGTGGGCAACGCGTGCCGCAGGGTCAAAAACGGCATCCTGCCCCCGCTGGGCGTGGGTTTCCTGGCCGCCGCCGTGGAGGCGGACAGCCATGAGGCGCGCCTGGTGGACGCCATGGCCGAGCAGTTCGACCTGGACCAGACCGTTCGGGCCGTGCTGGACCACGCGCCGGATGTGGTGGGCGTTTCCATCGTCACCTCGCTCAACGTGTCCGCCTGCGTGCCGCTGGTGCGGGAACTGCGGGAACGCCTGCCCGAAACCTGCCCGATCATCCTCGGCGGCGCCCACATCACCACCGCCGGGGCGCGGGCGCTGGACGAATTCCCCGGCGCGGCGGCGGTCGTCGAGGGCGACGGGGAAACACCGCTGCGGACACTGCTCGAACGCATGGGACGCGCGGCGGACCTGTCGGGCATCCCCGGCGTGCATTACCGGGACGCGGAGGGAACGGTCCGCCCCGGCCCGCCGCCGGAATGGCCCAAGGACCTGGATCAGTTCGCGCCCCCGGCGCGCCATATATACAAGGCGGAGCTCTACCGCCCCCTGCCCAGCCTGAACCTGGGGCGCAAAGTAACCACGGTCATCACCGCGCGGGGCTGCCCGTGGGCGCGCTGCGCCTTCTGCCACCAGGGCAGCGGCTGCTCCGTGCCCTTTCGCCGCCGCTCCCCGGAGCATGTGGCGGACGAGCTGGAGGGGTTGGTCCGGGATTACGGCATCAAAAGCATCGTCTT
>JBHEKP010000194.1:0-7636 GCA_041859375.1 Candidatus Hydrogenedentales bacterium
GCCGCTTTGGGACTACGCGGTCCCGGAAGACCTGCCTGACGCCACCGCCAACGACATGGTTCTCACCGCCGACGGCGGCTGTGTCATGGTCGGCTCGGGCATTTCGTCAGGCATGCTGGTCGCGAAGGTCAACAACGTTTTCGGGGTTGACTAAGCACCATGCTGAAACGGGATGGAGGCATCCGCACAGGCTTGGGGTGTCAGCCCGTAATATCAGGCGGGCACGTGGACTGAATTGCAAGGAATCCGTTTGTCATGCCGGCAATCTCAAGGCGTGTGTTTCTGGCGGCGGTCGCGGCGGCCGCCGCCCCCCGGATGGCGCGGGCGGCCAAGGACGGCGGCAGGCCGAACATCCTTTTCATTTTCACGGACGACCACGCACAGCAGGCAATCAGCGCCTACGGATCGCGCGTCAACCAAACCCCGAATATTGACCGGATCGCCGCCGGGGGTGTTCTGTTTGAAAGAAACACCTGCTGCAATTCCATCTGCGCGCCCAGCCGCGCCGCCGTGCTCACGGGGAAACACAGCCACGCCAACGGACTGCGCACCAACCTGGATGTGTTTGACGGGGGGCAGGCCACTTTTCCGAAACTGTTTCAGGCGGCGGGGTACGACACCGCCCTCATCGGAAAATGGCATCTCAAGTCGGCCCCCACCGGCTTTGACCACTGGGAGGTACTGCCCGGCCAGGGAAACTATTACAACCCGGATTTTGAGGGACCGGACAGGAAAAGGAGCATCGGGGGCTATGTCACGGACATAATCACCGATCTGTCCATTGAATGGCTTGAAAAACGGCGTGATTCAGGCAGGCCGTTTCTGCTCATGTGCCAGCACAAGGCCCCGCACCGCACTTGGGCGCCCGGTCCGAAGCATCTCACGATGTTCAATGATGTGACCATACCCGAACCGCCCACCCTTTTTGACGATTATGCGAACCGCGCGCCCGTCCTTGCGAAGAATGAGGCGGCCATCGCCCGGTACATGATGTATGACTACGATTTGAAGGTGCCTGGGTTGGGTATTCCAGACGCCTTGGGCCGTGATTATCCCAGCGATGAGGTGCCGCGCATGACCCGGGAACAGAAGGCGCTTTGGGATGCGGCCTACGCGCCGGTGAAGGAGGAGTATCTCAGGCTGAAGCCGGAGGGCGACGATCTCGTGCGCTGGAAATACCAGCGCTACATCAAGGACTACCTGCGCTGCGTCGCCTCCGTGGACGACAATGTGGGCCGCATGCTTGACTACCTTGACACGGCTGGGCTTGCCGACAACACCATTGTTGTCTACGGTTCGGACCAGGGGTTTTATCTCGGCGAGCACGGCCTGTACGACAAACGCTGGATGTACCGCGAATCCCTGGCCATGCCCCTGGTGGCGCGCTGGCCCGGAAAAATCAAGGCGGGCGCCCGAGTGGACGCCCTCACCCAAAACATTGACTATGCCCCGACATTTTTGGAGGCCGCAGGGATTGCTCCGCCGCCCGGAACACAGGGCGCGAGCCTGCTGCCGTTGATGCGCGGGGAAAGGCCGGACGACTGGCGGGATGCCGTCTATTACCATTATCACGAGAAGGGTGAGCACAACGTGCCGCGCCATGAGGGGGTGTGCACGGCCCGTTACAAGCTCATCCACTATTACGATGACGGCCAGTGGGAGTTGTTTGATCTCGAAAGAGACCCCATGGAAATGCGCAGTCTTTATGATGCTCCGGACGCGGCCCCCATTGTCGGGGCGATGAAAAAGAAGCTCACTGAACTCAGGGAACAGTATTCCGTGCCGCCCCTTGGAAATTAACCCGCCTGCACAGCCGGAGGTTCGAAATGAGATTATGCGCGTCTTTTGCGGTTGCCCTGTTGGCTGCGGGTGCGGTTCAGCCCAATATTCACGGGGCGGCCCCCTTTCCGGCCGGGGCGGTCACCCTTGAGAACACGCGCATCCGCTACACGGTGGGGGGGGACGGGCGCAACCTGTCCCTTGTGGAGAAGAAAAGCGGCAGGGAACTGATTGGCGAAACCGGGGCGTCACCATGTGCGCGCCTCCGGAAAGACGGGGTGATGCATGACGCGTCCGGGCTTGCCGCCGATGGAAGCAAATGGACCGTCGAATTTTCCGGCGCGGATGTTGAGGCTGTGCTGGAGGTGAAAAGCGCCGAAAACTGGCTGGAATTCCGGGTGGACTCGGTGCGCGGTGCGGGGGTGGACGAATTGTTCTTTCTGAACATCCCCCTGAACACCGCCGGAACCCTGGGGGAACCCGCCGCCGCCTGCGTGCTGGCCCTCAATCTGCAATGCGATGTGGACGAGATACCGGGGCCCTCGAAATATCTCGGGGCGTCCTGCCACGCCCGCTTCGGCCTTGAGGGGGCGAAGGCCGCCATTGTCGCCGCGCCGCCTTCGGAGCTCCGTGAAATTCTGAAGCAGGTGGTCTCTTCGGCGGAGGAACTTCCCCATTCTACCCTTGGTGGGCCTTGGGCGATGGACGCCCCGATCAATTACGGATCCTACCTGATAGATCACGCGGGGGAACTCGGCGAGGAGAACGCGGGGGAGTGGGCCGCGTTGGCCGGAAACCTGGGGATGGGGCAGATTGATCTTCATCCCGGCGCGTCATTGCGTCACGGCGATCTCGCGCCAAACCCAAAGAACTACCCGAACGGGCTGGACGGGGTGAAGGCGGTGGTGGGCAAACTGCATGCGGCGGGTATCGCCGTTGGACTGCATACCTACGCGTTTTATGTGGCCAAGGATTCCGAATGGGTTTCCCCCGTGCCCGACAAGCGTCTTGCCGTGGCGCGCGGTTTTACCCTTGCGGGGGGCGTTGGCGCCGAAGATTCCCTGCTGCCCGTTGCGGAATCCACGGAGGGTGTCTCGCCGGTGACGGGGTTCCAGGTGCGCAACAGCGCGACGTTGCGTGTTGACGACGAGTTGATTGTCTTTGAGTCCGTGCGGACGGACGGCGGCTTCGCCTTTGCCGGATGCAAACGCGGCGCCTGGGGCACCACTGCCGCATCCCACGCCGCGGGCGCAAAAGTGGCGCAGCTCAAGGAATGCTTTGGGCTCTTTGTGCCCGATCCGGACACGGACCTGTACGCCGAGGTTGCCGCGCGCATCGCCAAGGTTTTCAACGACTGCGGCTTTGACATGATTTATCTTGACGCGCTGGACGGTTCGGACATACACGCCGGGGGCGAATACGCCTGGTATTATGGGTCGAAATTCGTCTATGAGATTGCGAAGCGCCTTGAAAGGCCCGCCCTTTTCGAGATGAGCACATTCACGCACCATTTGTGGTGCGTCCGGTCGCGCATGGGCGCGTGGGATGTTCCCGCCCGCGCCCCCAAGACTTTTGTGGACATCCACACCCGCGTCAACGGGGACTGCGCGCTCCGTTTCCTTCCCGCGCACCTTGGATGGTGGGGCGCTTTCGACTGGGCGCCGGTGCAGCCGGAGCGCACTTTC
This sequence comes from Candidatus Hydrogenedentales bacterium, assembly GCA_041859375.1. Classification (GTDB taxonomy): domain Bacteria; phylum Hydrogenedentota; class Hydrogenedentia; order Hydrogenedentales; family CAITNO01; genus JBHEKP01. The sequence goes on from JBHEKP010000194.1 coordinate 3,465, forward strand.
ACGGATGACATGGAATATGTCTGCGGCAAGTGCGTGGGCAATGACTGCGGACTTTCAATGCTTGTGGGGTTCTCTCCGGAAATATGGGCCAACTCGGAAAACGCCCGGCGTCTTGGGTCGGTTGTGAGGGAGTATGAGGAGCTTCGCCTTTCGGGGAAGACCCCCGAAGGGGTAAAAGAACTGCTGCGCAAACCCGGCGCGGAATACACGCTGGAAAAGGACAAGGACGGCCGCCGCTCCTTCAGGGGCGTCCAGTACGCGAGGCACACCGTTTCAGGCGACGGCGCGGATGAATGGACCATCACCAACCGGTTTGGAAGACAGGAGGCGGGATTCCGCATTGAGGCGCTCATGTCCGCCGCTCCCTATGACGCGCCGGACGGCGTGGTCCTTGCGGGGTTCAACAAGGCGGATGAATTTCCGGACAGAAAGGCGCGGCAGGGGGTGGAGGCGTCCCTTGAACCGTTGTCCGAACCTCCCATCGGCGCACCCGATGGTGTCCGGACGGTTGCCGAATATTCCGCAAAAAGCAGTCATCCCGGGCGCGAGTCGTCATGGGCGCTTGCGGGAAAAGTGTTCACCCCAAACATGAATCTGAAGGACAGGGCGCTTGGTTTGTGGGTGCATGGTGACGGCGGCGGCGCTGTGCTGAATGTTCAGGTGAAAAGCCCTGTCCACGCAGCCGGTGGGATCGGCGAGCATTATGTGAGCATTGACTTCACCGGATGGCGCTACTGCCTGCTGGTCGAACCGGAGTCCTATGACATTGCCCGGTATGGCTGGCCCTATTCCACCCGCATGGAGAACTGGGGCGCGACGGTCCCCATGATTGAGGTAATCACCAATTACAACATCTGGGCCGACTACGGCCAGATTGAACAGCTCAACCTTTGGGTGAACAACCTGCCGTCGGGCGCGGAATCCAGGATACTGCTCAGCCCCGTGCATGCGCTGCCCCTGCGGCCCGTGGCGCTGAAAAACCCGTCGGTCAGGGTCGGAGGCGGGGAAATTGTCTTTCCCGTGGCGCTGGAAAGCGGCGCGTGGCTTGAATACAGGCCGGGAAAGGGATGCACCCTGTACGACAAGTCCGGTGCCGTCGTGCGCGAAGTGGCTCCCGAAGGGGTGTTTCCCACCCTGGATCCGGGCGAAAACAGCCTTCGTTTTAGTTGTGACACCGATCCGTCCGGTCCGCCGCCCCGCGCCCGTGTCACGGTAATCTCCACCGGAGACACCTTCCCGGTGGATTAAAGAGCGGGTCCGCCAATTTTTTCCCTGACGGGGGCTGTTTTTCTGGCGCTTGTTGACAACAATGGGGGCCTTGGATAGGATAACCGGACTTGGTCGCATGCGCCGCATGTTCAACGGAGACAGACAATGAAAAACATGACAATCGCCGGATTCATACCACTCATTGCCCTGATTGGCTTCGCGCTGGCCGCGTCCGCGCAGACGGGCAGGGAGTATCACGTCTCCGTCAACGGCAATGACGCCAATGACGGCTCCGCCGCCGCCCCGCTGAAAACGATCTCCGCCGCCGCAGCGCTCGCCCAGCCCGGCGACACGGTCACCGTTCACGGGGGCGTCTACCGCGAATGGATCAAACCGCCGCGCGGCGGCGAATCCGACGCGAAGCGCATCGTCTACCAGGCCGCGCCCGGCGAAAAGGTGGAGGTCAAGGGCTCCGAGGTGGTCAAGGGCTGGGAAAAGGTGCAGAACGACACCTGGAAAGTGGTCCTGCCCAACACCTTCTTCGGCGCGCTGAACCCCTACGCCGAGCTCATCCACGGCGACTGGTTTTCCCCCAAGGACCGGGAGCATCACACCGGCGCGGTTTACCTCAACGGTGAATGGCTCATCGAGGCGGCCAAACTTGAGGAGGCGCTGGCCCCCGCCGGAACCATGCCCGCGTGGCTCAACAACGCGAACCAGGAGTGCCTGCTGAATGTGGCGTGGTTCAGCCCGCGCAGGGGCAAGACCGACGGCGCAAAAATACAGGCCACCGCATTCGCGGCCAAGAACGGCACGCAAAACGCACCCTGCGACGAGGGCGGCGACTGTGTCGGGTATATTCAGCACAACCACTGGCTGAAATACGACGGCGTTGATTTCGGGGAAAACACCGAAACACTGCACATCCGCGCCGCCTCCGCCACGAGCGGCGGCGTCATCGAAATCCGTCTCGACGCCCCCGACGGGGAACTGCTTGGCTCCTGTGCCGTCCCCAACACCGGCGGATGGCAGACCTGGAGAGGCTTCAAAACCAAAATCAAACCAGTCGGCGGCGTGAAGACCGTTTGCATGGTGTTCAAAAGCGGAAACCCCAGGCCCGTCCCCGGGGCCGCCGCCCTGTGGCACGCGAAGGTGGATGAAAACAGCACCACCATCTGGGCGCAGTTCAAGGGGGTGGATCCCAACAAGGAACTGGTGGAAATCAACGTGCGCCGCGCCGTCTTCTACCCGGAGAAGACGGGGGTGAACTACCTCACCGTGCGGGGCTTCACCATGGGCCAGGCCGCCACCCAGTGGGCGCCGCCCACCTCCGAGCAGACCGCCGTCATCGGCACCAACTGGAGCAAAGGCTGGATCATCGAAAACAACACCATCAGCCACTCCGTCTGCTGCGGCGTCGCCCTCGGCAAGCACGGCGACGAATTCGACAACACCTCCGCGGACACCGCCGAGGGCTATGTCAAGACCATCGAGCGCGCCATCGCCCGCGGCTGGGACAAGGAAAACATCGGCCACCACGTCGTCCGCAACAACCACATCTCCCACTGCGAGCAGACCGGCGTGGTGGGCAGCCTCGGCGCGGTGTTCAGCTCCGTCACCGGCAACACCATCCACGACATCCACATCCGCGAGCTTTTCACCGGCGCGGAAATGGCGGGCATCAAGCTCCACGCCGCCATTGACGTGGAAATCCGCAACAACCACATCTACCGCACCTGCCGCGGCATCTGGCTCGACTGGATGGCCCAGGGCGCGCGCGTCTCGGAAAACCTCCTCCACGACAACAGCTACGAGGACCTCTTCATGGAGGTGGACCACGGCCCCTTTGTCGTCGCCAACAACATCTTCCTGTCGGGCTGCTCCCTGCTTGATGTGTCGCGCGGCGGCGCCTACCTCCACAACCTCATGGCGGGCGACATCCGCATCAACCTCTACGACGCCCGGCTCACCCCCTTCCACAAGGCCCATTCCACGGAAATCGCGGGCATGCACGACAATCCCGCCGGGGATGATCGCTTTTACAACAATGTCTTTGTGGGCCGCCCGAACCTCGCCGTCTACAACAAGGCCAAACTGCCCCTCTTCATGGAGGGGAATGTCTACCTGAACGGGGCGAAGCCCTCCAAGTTTGAAAAGGCCCCGCTGGTGCCGAAGAAGTTCGACCCGGCGCTGGCGTTGGTGGAGAAGGACGGATCAATGGTGCTGGAAGCCGACTTCAGCATGGCCTGGACCGCCGGAACACCCCGCAAAATCGTCACCACCGATCTGCTGGGCAAAGCCGCCGTGCCCGATCTGCCCTACGAAAACCGCGATGCCTCGCCCCTGAAACTTGACACCGACTACTTCGGCGCCGCGCGCAAGGCCGAGAATCCCTTCCCCGGCCCCTTTGAAATCACCCAAAGCGGCAAACAGTCGCTCACCGTCTGGCCGAACGCGAAATAGGAAAAAATACGCCGGATGATTGCGCTGGGGCTGTCCCGTCATAAACGGGCCTTGCGGCATATTTTGCTGGACATGTGAAGGCCCGAAGCCTATCATAGAAATCCGGTGGCGGTTGCGGGGAGTGTGCGCATTGTCCGCCGGTATCGCCGCAAGACACAACAAAAGGAGAAGGGACATGTTCGGTAACTTTCTGAAGGCACTGCTTGCCGTCACGCTTCTGTCGTTGGTCGCCGTTTCGTTGAACGCCTCGGCACAGTTGAACCTGGGAGGCGCGCTTGACAAGGCCAAGGGGGCCGTGGAGGCGGTTGCGCAGCCATCCGCCGGGGCGGCGGTTCCCTCCGGGGCCGTGGATGTGTTCAAAAAAGTGGACCAGAGCCTGGAAAAGGCTGAAAACATGATGGGGGACGGGGGCGCAAATTACGACAATGACTACCGCGCCAAGGAGGCCGCCGCCCGGCTGCTGGAGGCGAAGGAGGGCATGGAGACCGCCCAGCGCCGCT
>JBHEKP010000270.1:0-11984 GCA_041859375.1 Candidatus Hydrogenedentales bacterium
GCACGCGCGCGACGCCGCGTCGGGCAGGCCGGTATGGGTGACCGAATCGGACCGGGGCATCCATGCCCCTGAAAACGCGCCGGGCGGCGAACCGGCCCCGTCCATGGCCCTGCTCAAGGCGCAGTTTATCGGCCAGTCCTGCGCGGACAGCATGGCGGCGGGCGCGGAGCGCCATTTCCATTTCATTCTGGGCCAGTACATGGAAGGCACGGTCCAGTTCGGCCTGCTCAGAAAAGACATGACCCCACGTCCAGGCTATGCGGCGCTGGCGGCCGCGGCCCGCGCGCTGCACGGCACCAAATGCATTGGCTCATGGTCGCCCAACGGGGAGAATCCGGGTGTTCCCGGCATGCGCTTTGTCGCCTTCAGGGGCAAAGACAGGGATGTGCTGGTTAAATGGGCGGAAACCGGCGGCGACTGGGATTCGCGGGGGGCATGCCGGATACCCCAGCCGGTGTTGGAGGCTTTCCCACAGGGCGGATGCATGGACTACCTGGGACGGGAGATTTCAGAACCGACGGAACTGACCGGCGCGCCGGTCTATGTCACCCTGCCGAAGGGTGCATGCGACCGGCTGCCACTGGCACCGGTGCCGCGCGGCGAAATCCGGGAAGGGACGGCCTGTTCCGTGGTCATCCAAACGGACCTGCCCCGCGCCGGGATCAGGAAGTTCAAGCCCGAATGGACAGAGGAGCATGACTTCGTGGTGCCGGAAAACAGCGAGACCCCGCTGACCGCATGGGTCTACAACTTTGGCAGGGAGACCGTCTCCGGCACGGTCTGCAAATACTCCGCCCCCGGCAACGGCCGCTGGAAGGTATCCGTGCCCACGGACACCCTGACCATACCGCCCGGCGAACGGATGCGCCTGGATATGACCCTCAAAGTTGGCGGGCATCTCCCCACAAAACCGGAGGTGGAATTCTGGGTGACGCTCATGGGCGACTTCGGGGAGGCGAGCAGGCCGGTTTCCGCGTTCCGCGTGCGCCTGCTGAAGCCGGACGGCGGGGTGCAATAACTTCCTTTTCCCCGTTGCCTTTTCCCTAAAAACGGGATATCATCCTGTGCACGGGTTCAAGGCGGCAACACAAGGGGTGCGGCCATGGTGAAATGTGTTTGTGAAAACTGCGGGATGTCCGGGGAGGTCGCGGACACGCTGGCGGGCACGGCGCTGGTTTGCAGGAAATGCGGATGCGTTGTGCAGGTTCCGGAGGTAAACGCGCCGCCCCCACCCCGGACGGCGGCTTCGGGCAAAGGTGCGGCGAAAGAGCGGAGGGGGTATTTCATCATCGCCGCGCTTTACGGCGCCTTCCTGATCTGCCTTCCCTTCTCCCTGATCCACGCCAAGGACAGCTCCCCCTTCTGCCTGGTGATGTTTGCGGTCAACCTGGCGCTGGGCACAACGGGCGGTTTCCTCTTTCTCGCGGCGGTGAATGACCCGGCGTACCCGTCGCAGTGGCTCCGCCTTGAGTTCACGCGCGCCGTCGCCGCGCTTGTTTTCCTGCCGCTCATGGCGCTGGGATTCGCCCTGGCGGTGCACACCTACAGCCCCTGAGCCGCGTTCCGTTCACTTCACCAGTTTGCGGTATTTCGCACGGCGGTTTTCAAAGAGGCGCGAGCCGAGTTCGCGCAGCCGCCATTCCTCATACTCCTGGTAGTTGCCCTGGAACCAGCGCACCATGCCGCCGCCCTCGAACACCAGCAGGTGGGTGCAAATACGGTCCAGGAAAAAGCGATCATGGCTGATGATGAGGGTGCAGCCGCTGAAACCGAGCAGCGCCTCCTCAAGCAGGCGCAGCGTGTTCACGTCCAGGTCGTTCGTGGGTTCGTCCAGCAACAGCACGTTGCCGCCGTCCTTGAGCAGTTTGGCCAGGTTGCACCGGTTGCGCTCGCCGCCGGAGAGCTGGCCCGCCGTTTTCTGCTGGTCCGCACCCCGGAAACCGAACTGGGCAAGGTATTTCCGGATGGGGATGCGCAGTTTGCCGAGCTCTATCTCATCCAGGCCGCCGCCCACCTCGTCCAAAAGGCTCACATCGCCGCCCAGCGCGGACCGTTCCTGGTCCACATAGGAGAAATGCACGGACGCGCCGATGTTAATCGTCCCCGCGTCGGGTGGCTCCTGACCCGTGAGCATCCGGAGCAGCGTGGTCTTGCCGGTGCCGTTGGGGCCGATGATCCCCACCATCGCGGCCTTGGGCACAATGAAGTCCAGCCCCTCAAAAAGGGGTTGCCCGCCGAAGCCCTTTGTGACACCCTTGAACTCGATGATCTGCTCGCCCAGCGGCGGGCCGGGCGCGATGTGGATCACCGCGCCGTCGCCCTTGGCCGCGGCGTTTTCCCGCGCCACAAGCTGCTCGTACTCCGCAAGCCGGGCACGGTTCATCTCCCGCCGGGCCTTGTTGCCCATGCGAATCCACTCCAGCTCACGGCGCAGCGCTCGACCCTTCGGCGAGCTGTTCTTCTCCTGATCCGCCAGCGTGCCCAGCTTCTGCTCCAGCCAGGAGGAATAATTCCCCTCCCAGGGGATGCCGTGGCCGCCCTCCAACTCCAAAATCCATTTGGTGACATTGTCCAGGAAATAGCGGTCATGGGTGACAATGATCACCGTGCCGGGGTAGTCGCGGAGCTGCGTCTCCAGCCAGTCAATCGTCTCCGCGTCCAGATGGTTGGTGGGTTCGTCGAGGAGCAGCAGATCCGGCTGCTCCAGCAGCGCCCGGCACAGGGCCACACGCCGCTTCTCCCCGCCGCTGAGGGTACCCGCCAGGCGTTCGTCGTCGGGCAGGCACAGCGCCTCGCTCGCCTGCGCCAGCCGCTGATCCAGGTTCCACGCGTCCGCCGCGTCCAGCTTGTCCTGAAGTTCGCCCATGCGGTCCAGCGCGCGCTGCATCTCGTCGTCGTCGGTGATTTCGCCCATCGCCATGGACAGGGCATTGAACTCGTCCAAAAGCGCCTTGGTCTCCGCGAAAGCCGATTCGATAATCTCACGCACCGTCTTTTCGGGATCAAGCTGCGGTTCCTGCGGCACCATGCCCGCGCGGTAGCCCCGCGACAGCTCCGCACGGCCCTGGAAATCCTGGTCCAGCCCCGCCATGATGCGCAGCACCGTGGACTTGCCCGAGCCGTTCTCGCCGACGATGCCGATTTTCGCGCCGGGATAAAAGCAGAGGTTGATGTCCTTGAGCACCTGCTTCTGGCCGTAAAACTTGTTCAGGCCGAGCATTGTGAAAATAAACTGTTCCGCCATGCGCTGGTCTCCTCCGGGTTGTTGCGGGGGTAAGGGCGTGATTGTAGCCGAAGCCGGCGCGCCGGGGCGAATGCGTCACTCGTAGCTCAACGCCTCAATGGGATCCAGCGCCGCGGCCCGCCGCGCCGGATAGAACCCGAAGAACACCCCCACGGAAACGGCGAAGGACAGGGCAAGCATCACACTGGACGGCTCCACCACCGCGGAAAACCCGCTTACCAGCACGCTGGCGGCGGCGATGGAAACCCCCATCACAATACCCGCCAGCCCGCCCAAGGCGCTCATGATGACGGACTCCAGAAGAAACTGCACCAGAATGTCCCGGTCATCGGCGCCGATGGCCTTGCGGATGCCGATCTCACGGGTGCGCTCAGTCACGGTGACAAGCATGATGTTCATGATTCCGATGCCGCCGACAATGAGGGAGATGGCGGCCACGGAACCAAGCAGCAGCGAAAAGGTCCGGGTCACGGACGTGACGGCCGCCACCATTTCTGCCATGTTTCGCACTTGGAAATCACTCTCCCCCCCCTCCAGAATCCTATGGCGGCGGCGCAGCAGGCTCTCCAAGGAAGCCTGCACCGCCGTCTGATCGGCACCCTCCCTGATTTGCAGATCCACCTCGCTGAGGTAGTCCACGCCCAAAAGCCGGTCCATCACAGTGGTGTAGGGAAGAAGCGCCTGATCGTCGAAACTGAAGGGGCCCTGGGTGCCCTTGGGTTTCAGCACGCCGACCACCTCAAAGGCAACCCCGTTGATTTTGACTTTTTCGCCCAGGGCCGGGGCGCCGTCAAAAAGATCCGAAGCCGCGTCCGAGCCCAGCACGGCCACTTTGGCCCTGCGCTCCACTTCGTTCTGGGTGAACATGCGCCCCTTGTCTATGTCAAAGTTCCGGATTTTCAGATAGGACGGGGCCACGCCCATGATGGAGGACTGCTTGTTGTTGTTATAGTACTTAAACTGGCCGTTTCCCCTTGCCACGGGCGACATTTCCACCACTTCCGGAATTTCCGCCAACAGTGCCCCGGCGTCCTCCGGCATGAGCGTCTCCACCGCGCCGCTGCGCACGCCACCGGAACGAAACTGTCCCGGCATGACCATGATCAAGTTTGAGCCGAGCGCCGTCACCTGGCCCAGCACCTGCTTTTGCGCGCCCGCGCCGATGGCGAGCAGGGCGATGACCGCGCCCACGCCGATGATGATGCCCAGCATGGACAGCATGGAGCGCAGTTTGTTCGCCAGAAGGCTGCGCAGCACAAGTTTTATTGTGGTCCAAAACAGCATTGCCTATGCCTTCCCTGGGCCGGCGGCGGACACCGGCGCGTCGTCTACACGACCGTCGCGAAGATGAATCTGCCGGGGGCAGCGCGCCGCCAGCCCCGGATCATGGGTGACCATGACAATGGTGCGCCCCTGCGCGTGAAGCGCGTCAAAAAGCGCGATGATTTCCCGGCCTGTCTTCGAGTCCAGGTTGCCCGTGGGTTCGTCCGCCAGCAGTATCGCCGGATCCGTGACAATGGCGCGGGCGACGGCGGCGCGCTGGCGCTGGCCGCCGGAAAGCTGGTTGGGCGTGTGGCCCATGCGGTCGGCAAGCCCCACTGTTTCCAGCGCGGCTTTCGCGCGGCCCCGCGCGTCCCCCGCCCCGCCGTACAGCAGGGGTAGCTCAACGTTTTCCAGCGCGCTCAGGCGCGGCAGCAGGTTGAACGTCTGAAACACGAAACCGATGTAACGGTTGCGAATCTGCGCAAGCCGCCTCCCGGAAAGCCCGGCCACATTCTCGCCCGCCAGAAGGTAGTCTCCGCCGTCGGGCGGGCCGAGGCAGCCAAGAATGTTCATGAGCGTGGACTTGCCGCTCCCGGAGGTGCCGGTGATTGCCACCTTCTCGCCCCGGGCCACGGACACGGAGACGCCGTCCAGGGCGCGGACCACCGTGTCGCCAAGCACATAGGTCTTGACCAGGTTCGTTGTTTCTATCACGTTCTCCATGATTTATCCCTTGTCCCGTTGAACGGACCACATTCCCCGGCGGATCACATCGGGGGCGGGCCGCCGCCCGGCGGCGGGCCCGGGAAACCGCCCCGCTTCTGCTCCGCCGCCTTGTCCCTGCCCGTGTCATCTTCAGGGATTACCACGACAGCCCCCTCCTCCAGCCCCGACAAAATTTCCACGCGGGTTCCGTCGTCAATGCCGGTCGTCACGGGCACGGGTGCCGGTTCGCCGCCGGATGCGGACGGAATCAGCACCACCTTTCCGGAACCGCGCCGTTTCACCGCCTCCGACGGCAGGGAAAGGGCGCTTTCCTTTTCTGCGGCGAGGATTTCCACATCGGCGGTCATTTGGGGAAGCAGCTTTTTTATGCCCGCGCCAAGCACCTCTATCTTCACGTCAAAGGTGACCACGTTTGACACCTTGCCGCCCTTGGTGGCCACACGCACCACCTCGCCCTGAAACACCTCGTCCGGAAAAGCGTCCACCCTTATGGTGGCCTGCTGTTTCGGGCGCACCAGCCCCACATCACTCTCATCCACCGACGCAAGCACAAAGACCCGAGAAAGATCCGACAGGGTGAGCAGGGCCGTGCCGCCGCCCACGTTCATGGTGGGCGAGGAGATAATCTGTCCCACCTGCACCAAACGCTCGGAAACGACCCCGGAAACGGGGGCGAAGACCTGCGTCTCCTTGAGCCGCTGGCGGGTGTTTTCCAAATCAATCCGGCAGGTTTCCACGTCCGCCTCGGCAAGTTTGATGTCCTGGCGGAAAAGCTCAAGGCGGTTCTCCTCCACCTTGATCCCGTCCATGCCGGCGGACGCCTTCGTCACCGCCGCCTCGCCCTGCACCGCCGTGGCCTCCGCGCTCTCAACCTCCTCGGGGCTGGCATACTCCTTCTTGCGGAGTTCGGCCATGCGCCGGGCCTTTTCCCGCAAATCCTTCCCGGAGGCCTGGGCCCCCTTCAGCGAGGCGTGCGCCTCCTTGCGCGCCTTTTCAAGCTCCAAGTCCGACACCACCAGGCTCTGCCGCGCGCGGGCCAGTTTGGCCTCCGCCGAGGCCAGCTTCACCTCCGCCTGCCGCACGCTGCGCTCCTCGTCAACGGGATCAACCTTCAGCAGCAGCGCGCCCTTCTCCACCGGATCGCTGATGTCGAAGGGAAGTTCCACCACCTGTCCCGTGGCCTTGCACTTGATTTCCACGTCGAGGTTGGACTCCACCGTGCCCGAGCAGGAGACCTCCTGCCGCAGGGGTGTCCGCTCCGCCGTGGCTGTGGCCCGCGCCGAGGCATCCCCCTCCCCGGTGTCCCCCCGGTCCCTCAAATAGTAGGCCGCGCCGCATCCGGCGGCAAGCAGCACAGCCAGCATCACAAGCGTCTTTTTCATGGTTACAGTGCCCTTTCCGTGTCAAGCACAACGCCGCGCCGGGTCAGCAGGGTTCCCTCTTTCCGGTACAGTGTTGTGACGGCCTGCAGGCGGCGCACCCGTGCCGTCGCCTCCTGCACCTTCGCCTCCACGAGTTTCTGTTGTATCTGCTGCACGTTCAGGTTTGTCGAGCGTCCGAGGCGGAATTGTTCCGTTTCCACGGAAAGCTCCTCCTCCCGGCTGAGCGCCTCCTGGTACGACGCCGTAATCTGCTCCGACGCCCGCGACACCTCCACGAGTGCGTTCCGCACCTCCGCCTCGATGGTCTGTTCCAAATTGCGCACCACGGCTTCGGCCTGCTTCGCCTGTAGTTTCGCGCGCGTGTGGCGGGCCTTCTCCGCGCGGTTGCCCAGTGTCGTGCTGAAAGTCAGTCCCGCCTCGAAGTGATCGTAGATGTCATCGTCGAGATGCCGGCTCCACGCGCCGGAACCGGTGCCGCTGCTGTCCGCGCCGTAGGAGACAAAGGCGTCCAGCCGGGGAAGGAGCCCGTTTTTGGTCTGAATCACCGCCAAATCCCCGTTGGCCAAATCCAGCTTTGCCTGGGCCAAATCGGGACGGAAATGTTTCGCCAGTGTCAGGGATTCCCCCTGCGCCGGAACGGGCTCCACCTCTTCGGGTAATGTGATCGGCAGATACTGGAGTTTCTCGGGGGGTGACGCTTCCGGGTTCAGCAGTTGCCAGAGGGTAATGGCGCGGCTTTGAAGGCCGGCCTGGGCATCCACCAGTTCGGCCTGCTTGGAGGACACCTCGGCCACAGCCGAAACGCGGGCGGATCCCGACAGCTTGCCCACGGCAATCATGGCTTCATTGAGTTTCAACTGCTCCCCGGCGATGGCCAGCGCAAACTCGCGGATGCGCAGCGTTTCCTGGGCAAGCGCAAGTTCCCAATAAGCCGACTCCACCTCCGACACAATCCCCATCGTGAAATCCCGGAACGCCAGTTTGCCGATGGCCGCGCTGTTGCGCGCCGTGCGCAACGACACAAGGTTCACATCGCTTCCAACACCGCGCAGCAGGGCCTGCGTGACCCCCACAGACCATGTCCCGGCATATTCTGCATCGGCGGCGAGCGACGAGGAGTCCCTTTGGTAGCCGCCTGAAATGTAGATCTCCGTGCCGGTGGGAAGCGGCTGGGACAGTTTCGCTTCGGACCCAAAACTGTCCGTGTGCGTCACGGGCGTGTTGTTCGCCTCCAATATTTGCTGGATTTGGCCGGCCTCCTGGAGCAGTGTCTGAAACGCGCTTACCGCCGTGCTGAATGTTCCGGTGCCCGTTCCGGACTCTGTGCCGGCATCCGTCGTGTCCGTGTTTCCGGAAGTGTCCGCCGCCTGTCCGGGGCTGTTCTGGTCACGGTAGTTCACCGACGCCGTCAGTCCGGGATCAAATGCCGCCCGCGCCTCGTCAACAGCCTGCCGTGTAATTTCAGGGGAGTAGGACTGCGCCTCGATGGCGCGGTTCCGTTCAAGAGCCATGCGAATCGCCCCGGCGAGGCTGGGGGGTGCCTGCGTGGGTTCCGCCACGGCGGATGACGCCGTGGAAGACGCATTCGGGACGGCGACCTCCTCCTCGTGGGCAATGATGGCGCGGGCCTCTTCAAGGGAGGCGGGCGGTTCCACAGACTCGGGGGTGTGACGGGGCGTGTAATGCGCGCAGGACTGCGCCAGCCCCGCCACCGCCACCGCCACCGCCACCGCCCATCTCAAGGCTGCGGCGGCCGGGCCTTTTTGTGTTTGTCGCAGGCTGTTCATTGCTCTTCTCCCGGACTTTTATGAAGTCACCATGCTTGGGAAGAGCAAAGCCCGTGCCATGCGAAAAGATGCCTGTTGACGGGGTTATTTGGACACTGGGCAGAAATTATTGCGCAACAAGGGCACGGGGGCTGCGCAAATAATGCGCGGGGGCTTTTATTCAGGGTCCACGGAATACCCCTGCATGCGGTATTCCTGCAGACGGTAGGTTAGCGTGCGCCGGCTGATGCCCAGGGCGCGCGCAGTCTCGCTGCGGTTGTGCTTTCGTTCACGCAGCATCTGCAGGATAGTGGCGCGCTCCACATCATCCATGTAGGTGCCGGGAGCCGGCTCCGCCGCCGGCTCCGCAGGCTGGTCCCCCTGCATCCGTTTGGGAAGATGCTCCGCCAATATAACATCCCCCCGGGCCAGCAACACCGCCCGTTCGATGGCATTGCGCAGTTCGCGCACGTTGCCCGGCCAGCCATAATGTTCCATGCACACGATGGCGCCCGGCGAAAAACGGGGCCGCCCACCGCCCAGTTCCTGCGCGAACAACTGGGCCAGCGGCACTATGTCCGGACCGCGCCCGCGCAGGGGTGGGACGTGAATTTCCATCACATTAAGCCGGTAGAACAAATCCTCCCGGAAGCGTCCCTCCGCCACCTCCCGCTCCAAATCCCGGTTGGTGGCGGCCACAATTCGGACGTTTGTCCTTAGTTCGGTGTTGGAACCGACCCGGCTGAAGCCGCCGTTCTCCGTAACCCGGAGCAGCTTGGCCTGGAGTGCCGGGGACATTTCGCCAATCTCGTCCAACAGCAGTGTGCCCCCGTCGGCCTCCTCAAACCGGCCCACACGCCGGGCGACCGCACCTGTGAAAGCCCCCTTCTCGTGGCCGAAAAGCTCGCTCTCAAGCAGGTTTTCCGGAATCGCCGCGCAGTTCACCTTGACAAAAGGCCCGGAGGCGCGGGCACTCCACCGGTGGATCACATCCGCCACCACCTCCTTTCCCGTTCCGCTTTCACCGGTGACAAGCAGCCGCGTCTCGGAGGGCGCGGCAAGGGCGACCTCACGGAACACCTCCCGCATTGCCCCGCTCACGGCGACAATATCCGCAGGCAGGGAATGCCCCTCCTGGGGCACAGCGGGCCCCCGCCCGGACACTGCCAGGGCACGGCGCACCGTGGCGAGCAACTCGTCCAGATCAATCGGCTTTTCAAGATAGTCCACCGCGCCGCTCCGGATGGCGCCCACCGCGTCGCGGACATCCGCGTAGGCGGTGACCAGCAGCACCGGCAGGCCGGGATAATCCGCCATGACCCGGTTCAGAAGTTCAATCCCCGTCATTCCGGGCATGCGCACGTCGGAAACAAGCAGACCGGGCCTGCCCTCCGCAAGCAGGGAAAGCGCCCCGGCCCCGGACGAGACGGAGGTCACATAAAACCCCTGCCCCCTGAGAAAGGATTCCAGCAGGCTCCGCTGGCCGGGATCATCGTCCACCACAAGAATGCCATGCCCAGCGGCCTTATCCATGCGACATCTCCCCACCGTTTCCGCGGGTAAGTGTAATATTGCCCAACCTGAACAAGGCCCCCTCCCTGGCAGGCAGGCATTCCACCGTCCAATTGTGCAGCAGTGCATACTGGCGCACAACCGCCAAACCGAGGCCGGTTCCATTCTTGGAGGTGGTGAAGTAAGGCCGGAAAACCTCCGCGCGGTTTTCCTCAGGAACACCGGGGCCGTTGTCGCGCACCTCCAGGCGGACCGTACCGCCACGTTCCAGCGTGACCGCCACCTCCACCCGCCCGCCGTTTGGCGCGGCCTGCACCGCGTTGAGCAGCAGGTTGAAAAGTGACTGGCGGAGCATGTCCTCATCGGCGAGGACCACAACCTCCGGGGCGTCCAGGTCAATGACAACCGCTTTTTCCTCAAGGTCAAAGGCAAGCACACCGAAGACATCCCGCAGTAGCGCGTTGAGCTCAATCCGCTTTATGGAGGGGTTCACGGGCCGCGCGTAGGCGAGAAACTGGTTGAGGCGTCCGGCGACACGGTCCGCCTCTTCGGTGATTTTGACGGCGGTGCCGCGCATCTCATCCGTGATGCCGTCCTCCCGCCCAATCATCTGTGCAAGCCCCCGGATGATGTTCAGCGGGTTTTTGGTCTCATGCACCAGGCCGGCCGCCGTGACATTGAGTTCCGTCAGCCGCTCCGCCGTAGCGCGCGCCTGCACAAGCTGTACCCGCAGGAGGGCCGATCTCTCCATGGCGCGCCCGGCGAAGCCCGCCGCCGCACATGCCAGCAGCGCCACCGACAGCACAACAAACCGAAGCCGCAGATCGGCGGATGTTTCGGCGCGAAGCACATTTGTCGGGATGGTGACCAGAAACCAGTGCACCCCCCGCTCCTCCACCAGCCGGTCATATTCCTCCCCGCTCATCCAGGGGGGGCGCTCCGGCCGCGGGCCGGAGGGGTTTGGCGGGGCCATGGCCATCATGAGTGTCTCCTCCAGCAACGCCAAATCAAGGGGCCGCCCGGCAAGCGTGCGCCGCATGGTTTCGGCGCGGTGCTCGGTGATTGCCGCTCCACCCTGAAAGAGACCGAGAATGGTGTCCACCTGTTCCGGGGTAAGGGGGGCCCCGCCCGTCATCTCCAGAAGCGCCGTGCGTTTGCGGTCGTCAAGCAGCTGGCTAAAAAAAGGGTTCCTCAGCAGTTCCTCCGGAGTGGCGGCCATCGCGGGATTTTGCCGCCCCTCCGGGCCGCCGCCCCCCCGCGGCATGTCAACGGGAAGAATCGCCGCGCCGCCCTCGGTCCCCTCCGTACCGGGGCCCAGAGCCACGAGATTGGCGAATGACGCCGCCGTCGGCATCCAGAGTTCATGAGTCCGCAGCAGGGTGGCCGGCTCCAACGCCATGGGTTTCCCCGCCTGGGCAACCACCTCGCCGGTGGCGTTGAGGAGCATGACCGATTCAAGTTCTGTGGAGGCGATGAGTTCGTCCAGTGCGGCCTCCAGCCGCAGCTTCGGTATGAACGCCACACGACCCTGGGAACGAATCACCACGCTCAATGCGGCGGACAAATCACGGGCCCGGCCGGCCATGTCCTTCCGGAGGGATTCGCGGACCCGCAGATGCTCCATGGCCTGCCACCCGGCCACCGGCAGCAGGATAAAAAGCAGAAGAGCAACGTAAATGATTTTTCGGTTCACGGCCGCGACCTCGCATTACCCCGAATGCGGTTTGGGACATCGTTGATTATATGACATCGCAACCCTCCGAATAACATGCGGCCGCACACCCCGTTGGGCGGCGCGCCGCCCCAGACCACGCGCCGCCCGTTGTGGGGGGTACGGATGGGGCATTATAACTCAGGCCCGCCCGGACCCTGCGGCCCCCCGGAACCGCGGCGGCCCGGACCTTTCGTCTTTTCCAGCTCGTCTTTGTACAGGATGCCGTCTCCGTTCACATCCATACGCTTGAACTGTTCCTGCATGAATTTTTTCCAAGCGACCATGTATTCGTCATTGGCGACCTTGCCATCCTTGTTGGCGTCCATGTCTTCCATCCTCGGCGGCATGGGTGGACGTTCCCGGTCACCGGACATGCC
>JBHEKP010000170.1:0-2713 GCA_041859375.1 Candidatus Hydrogenedentales bacterium
CTCCGGATTGTCCGCCGCCACGTTGCGGGCCTCGCCGGGGTCGGCGTCCATGTCGTAGAGTTCCGCGCCGTCCACCAGTTTCCAGCGCTGGGTGCGCACGGCGCTGTTCCTGAAGGGTTCCGGCGCGTCGCCCCGGTGCCATTGGAGGAAGAGCGTCCTGTCCGGCCAGGTCTTGGCGGCCTCAGTGTCCCGGAGCAGCGGCAGCAGGCTGACACCGTCGAAGGCGGGCGGCTTTGCCGGGAGCGCGCCGCAGGCGTCAAGAAGGGTTGGCACCACGTCAATGTGCGCGGCGATGCGGTCCACGTCGCGGTTTCCGGCGAAGGCTTCGGGCCAGCGCACAAAGAAGGGCACGCGGATGCCGCCGTCATAGACGGTTCCCTTCCAGCCGCGCAGCCCCGCGTTGAACCGTTTTTTCTCATCCTTGTCCTGGGCGCCGTTGTCCGTCATGAAGATGACGATGGTGTTTTGCGCGAGACCGGCGTCGTCCAGGGCGGCGAGGATGCGGCCCGTGTTCCGGTCCGCGTTGGCGATCATGCCGTAGACCCGCGCCGTGTCTTCGTCCAGTCCGGCGGCGAGGTAGGGCGCGGCGTCGGCCTCGGGCACCTGCAGCGGCGTGTGGGGCGCGTTGAAAGCCACATAGGCGAAGAAGGGCGCTTTTTCGCGCGCGGTGATGAAGTCCAGCGCCGCGTCGGTGAACACGTCGGTGCAGTAGCCCCTGACTTTCACCGGCGCGCCGTTGCGCTGGAGCACGGGATCAAAGTAGGTGTCCTTCCGGTCATAGAACTCCGGGTCCGAGGGCTGGGCGATGCCTCCGCCGAGATGCACCAGCGACTCCTGAAAACCCCGGTCCACCGGGCGCAGGGGATAGTTGTCGCCCAGGTGCCACTTGCCGAATATGCCCGTGCGGTAGCCCGCCGCGCCCAGCATCTGCGCCAGCGTCGTTTCGCGGGGATCCATCATGGACCGCCCCGCATAGGTGTCCACCACGCCCGTGCGGTAATTGCACCGGCCCGTCAGCAAGGAGGAGCGCGTGGGCGAGCAGACGGGGCTGGAATTAAAATGGGTGAGGCGGACGCTTTCCCCGTGGAGCCGGTCCAGGTTGGGCGTTTTCAGCACGGGGTTGCCGTGGCAGCCCAGATCGCCGTAGCCCTGGTCGTCGGTGATGATCAGCACCACGTTGGGCCGGGCGGCGGGGGTGTCGGCGCGGCCCTCCGCCGCGTAACCGGCGAGGGCGCCCACCGCAAGACCAGAAGACGCCCCCTGTAAAAACGCCCTTCGGCTCATTGCGCCCATGCCGTTGCCTCCTGTGGTTCAGCCCTTGACGCATACATCTTAGAGGATTTTCCGGCGCTTGCCAAATTGCGGTGCGCGGGTCTTGACAGCCGACGGCATGCCTTCCATAATGGGCCGGTCGGACAAACCAACAAGGAGCACGGACCATGGGCAGGATGATGATTGCCGTCATGCTGGCGTTGACACTGGCGGGCGCGGCCCTCGCGGCGGGCGCTGTGGAGCCGTTGAAGCACCCCGAATCCACGGAGGGCTGGGAGAGCCTCTTCGCGCCGGACCTGTCGAACGCGGTTTATCCGGCGGGGGTGTGGAGTTTCAAGGACGGGGAGCTCACCGCCACGGAGGACCAGGCCATCTGGACGAAGGCGGATTTCGGGGACTGCGTCATCGACCTCGAATTCAAAAACGCCGAGGCGGCGAACAGCGGCGTCTTCCTCTTTTGCAGCGACATGGAGAAATGGGTCACGAGCTGCATCGAGGTGCAGATTCTTGACGATTACGCGGACAAGTGGAAGGACGTCGCACCGAACTGGAAATGCGGCGGCATCTTCGGGCGGCTGGCGGCGTCGAAGCAGGCGGTGAAGAAGGCCGGGGAATGGAACCGCTACACCATCCGCTGCGCGGGCAAACAGGTGGATGTGGTGCTGAACGGCGAGCACGTCGCGTCCATGGACATGTCCAAGTGGACCGAGATCGGCAAGAACCCGGACGGTTCAGAGGCCCCCGAATGGCTGGGCGGCCCGATCAGCGCCATGGCCGCGAAGGGCAAAATCGGCCTGCAGGGCAAGCACGCGGGCGCGCCCATCTGGTTCCGCAACATGAAGGTGAAGCGGCTGGACTGAAGCGGCGGGGCTTATCCGCCGATTGACTCCAGCATGAGCTTCGAGTCCAGGGCCATGGGGTCGGCCTCCAGTGCCTTGAGCAGGAATTCGCGGGCCTTTTCCCGGTCGCCGAGGCCGAGATGGCCGAGCGCCCGCATGTGCAGCGAGGACACCAGCAGCCCCTTGCGGCCGAGTTCGTGCTCAAGCAGGAAGGTCCGCGCTGAATGTGACTCGTCCACGGACACGGTGATGTGGCGGCCGTCCCTGACGGTGGCCAGCCGGTTTTCCCCGTCGGTGATGAGTTTGCGGAACAGTTTCTCCACCTCAGCCGGGTCCGCGCCCAGTTCGCGGAGGGCGAGTGCCCGGTAGTATTCAATCTCGGGGAAGTCGCCCGCGCCCCAGCCCTGGCTGAAGGTGTAGTCCCGCATCTTTTCAAAGTATTTCCGCGCCTTCCCCGCGTCTCCCGCCTTCGCGGCGTTCACCCCCAGATGGTACCAGGCAATGCCGATCTTGCTGTCGCGTTCGGCCTCCAGGTTGGCGGGGAACTCCATGGCCCTGAGCATGGATTTTTCCGCCCCGGCGTGGTCGCCGCCGTTCATGAG
>JBHEKP010000164.1:0-3562 GCA_041859375.1 Candidatus Hydrogenedentales bacterium
GCACTGTTGCTGAAGGACACGAACCGGTTGGCGGAGGCGGAGCCGCTGATGCACCGCGCGCTGGCCATAGAAGAGGCGGCCTACGGCCCGGAGCATCCCGAGATGGCCAGAGACCTCAACAATCTGGCGCAGCTGTTACAAGACACGAACCGGCTGGCGGAGGCGGAGCCGCTAATGCGGCGTGCGTTGGCCATATACGAAGCGGCCTACGGGCCGGAGCATCCCAAGGTGGCCACTTGCCTCGACAATCTGGCACACTTGTTACAAGACACGAACCGCCTGGCGGAGGCGGAGCCGCTCATACGGCGCGCGTTGGCCATTTCTGAGGCCGCCTACGGGCCGGAGCATCCCGAAGTGGCCAAAGGCCTCAATAACCTGGCGCAATTATTGCATGACGCGAAGCGTCTGGCAGAGGCGGAGCCGCTGATGCGCCGCGCGCTGGCCATTTTTGAGGCGGCCTACGGCCCGGAGCATCCCGAGGTGGCCGCAGCCCTCAACAATCTGGCGCAGTTGTTACAAGTCACGAACCGACTGGGGGAGGCGGAGCCGCTGATGTACCGTGTGGTTGTTATTTTTCGGTTGTTTTTCGAGCGTACCGGGTATCAGCACCCTCATTTTCCCATGGCGATTATAAAATATTTGTTTTTGCTTGATGAAATGAAGCTGCCTATTGAAGAAGCAGTCGCCAAAACACTGGAAGCATCGGGATTGTCTATGGAACAACTTGATGCCATGTTGAAGGAAATATAAGAGCAACTCTCACCGGCGCACTGAACCAACGGCGATGTTTTGGGGATGTGTGAGCGGGCGGTTATCTCGTCACCAAGTTGTACTTGGTGACGGGGGTGTCTTTGAAGCTGTGCTTCATTTTTGCCCTGTGACGGGATGTTGCGGCAATTCTGTTGGTTGCGAAGTGCAACTTCGGGGACAAGGGCGTCCCCAAGTACAACTTGGGGACGAGGGAGGGCGGGGGATGTGTGAGCGGGCGGACACGGGGGTCCGCCCCTACAGGGGAGGAGGGCGGACGGGGCCGACGCCGTTAAGATCGCAGAGGGCGCGGCGGGTGTCCTTGCGGGGGGGGCGGCGGGGCGGTTAAAATAGGGGCGCATTTCCGCCGCCCATTTCCGGGCGGCGCCACCGCGAGGAATTCCCCCATGCCCCTGAAAAAAGGCGCGAAACTCATAGACGGCAGGAAGGTGTCGGAGGCCATACTGGCGGAGCTGAAGGCGGAGGTGGCGGGGCTGGCGATGAAGCGGATCTATCCCGGTCTGGCGGTGGTGCTGGTGGGATCGGACCCGGCGAGCCAGGTGTATGTGCGCTCGAAGCGGAAGACCTGCGCGGACCTGAACGTGGCGTCCTTCGCCTACGACCTCCCGCCGGACACGACGGAGAGGCGGCTGCTGGCGCTGGTGGACAAGCTGAACAACGACCCGAAGGTGCACGGCATCCTGGTGCAGATGCCGCTGCCGAAGCACATTGACGAGCAGAGGGTGCTCAACGCGATCAACCCGGACAAGGACGTGGACGGGTTCCACCCGGTGAACGTGGGGCGGCTGCTGAACGGCGAGGACTGCTTTGTGTCCTGCACGCCCGCGGGCTGCCAGGAGCTGCTGCTGCGCTCGGGCAACGACCCGGCGGGGAGGCACGTGGTGGTGCTGGGCCGGTCGAACATCGTGGGCAAGCCCGTGGCGGCGCTGCTGATGCAGAAGGCGCGGGGCGCGAACGCCACGGTGACGGTGTGCCACTCGCGGACGCGCAACCTCGGGGCAATCACGCGGAGCGCGGACATCCTGATCGCGGCCATCGGCCTGCCGGAGTTTGTGAAGGCGCGGATGGTGCGCGAGGGCGTGGTGGTCATCGACGTGGGCATCAACCGGGTGGAGGACGCGACGAAAAAGAGCGGCTTCCGGCTGGTGGGCGACGTGGACTTCAGGGGCGTGTCGAAAAAGGCGAAGGCGATCACGCCCGTGCCCGGCGGCGTCGGCCCCATGACCATCGCCATGCTCATGCGCAACACCGTGAAGGCGGCGCGCAAGGCCGCGGGGGTGTAGGCGCGCCTTTTCCGGGCATGCCGAAGCATGAACAGCACGCCGGGGGGCGGAAAGCCCCGGCGTGCCGCGCGGCTCTCCGGCCCTCCCCCGCCCATCGGGTCCACACCGTCCACACCGTCCATACCGTCCATACCGTCCATTCCGTCCAGTCCGTCCATTCCGTCCATCCCTCCCCCCGCGCGCCCGTGCTACAATCGCCCCCATGAACCGGGTGCTTCTCATAGGCCTCGACGGCGCGGACCCCGCGCTGGCGGCGCGCTGGATGGCGGAGGGGCGGCTGCCCCGCCTGGCGGCGCTGGCGCGGCGCGGCCACTGCGGCCCCCTGCGCAGCACCATGCCCCCGGCCACTTTCCCCGCGTGGACCACCTGCGTGACGGGCGTGAACCCGGGCCGCCACGGAATCTTCGACTTCACCGAGCCCGTGCCGGGCCGCCGCGCCCTGCGCTTTGTGAACAGCACCTTCCGCCGCGCACCCGCGCTGTGGAACATCCTGTCGGACGCGGGGCGGCGCGTGGGCGTGCTGGGCGTGCCCGGCACGCACCCGCCGGAGGCGGTGAACGGATTCATGGTGGCGGGCTTCGACTCGCCCGTGGCGGCGGGCATCGACGCGGGCTTTGTCCATCCCCGCGAACTCTACCCCGAGGCGGCGGGCTGGCGCTTCGCCGATTTCCAGGAGGGCCGCACCGGGCCGGGCTGGCACGACCGCGCCCACCGGCGGCTGCTGGAAAACATCGCGGACAAGGAGGCGGTGGCCCTGCGCCTGCTGCGCCGGGAGCCGTGGGACTTCTTCATGGCCGTCTTCGGCGAGACCGACACGGTGTCCCACCATTTCTGGATGTTCCACGACCCCGCGTCGCCGCGCCACCGCGCCCATCCGGAGCATGCCCGGGCCATCCGGAACGTGTACGAGCGCCTTGATGAGACGGTTGGACGGCTGGCGGACGCGGCGGGCCCGGACACGCGGGTGCTGGTGGTGTCCGACCACGGCTTCACCGGCGCGGGCGACGGCGTGGCGCACGTGAACAACTTTCTGGCGGAGGCGGGCTGGCTCGCCTTTTCGGGCGGCGGCAGCACCAGCCTGCTCAAGCGCGCCGGGCTGGGCCTGGTGCCCGAGCGCTGGCGCGGCGCGCTGTTCCGGCGGTTGCGCTCGCTTGCGGAAAGCGCCGAAAGCCGGAGCCGCTTCGGCGGCATTGACTGGTCCCGCACGCGGGCCTGGTCCGAAGAACTGTCTTATTTCCCCTCTATGCGCCTCAACCCCGCCGCGGATGTCACGTCCCCGGCGGAGCGCGCCGCCGTGGTGCGGGAGCTCTGCGCCCTGCTGGAGTCGTGGGGGCCCGTGGCGCGGGCGCTGCCCCGCGAAACGGTGTACGCGGGCCCGCACACGGAGGCCGCGCCCGACATCCTGCTGGTGATGGCGGAGGAGGCGGGCTATCCCCACACCTGCCTGCGCGCGCGCGGCGGCCCTTCCTTCCGGCGCATGACCCCGGCGGAGCACGGCGGCGGCAAGGAGC